>DSAQ01000100.1 GCA_011046395.1 Pseudomonadota bacterium | reverse complement strand
TATATGTATCTCTTGTTCCATCACGATCTCTTTCTCCTGGTTTCGGTCTGCCGACTTTAACCTTAGAAAGAGATCGTGTTTTAATCAAAACCTTTTTGCCTCACCTTTTGAACGATACTAATTCATTTATAAATTTTTCCATAGAGAAACGAAGGGTGCGTTTTTCCAGATCAAGTACGATACCCGGGAAGTGCTCTGAGGCCTGGACGTACATGTCTTCATAGTAGCTCAGGCGGGGAAGTTGAGGCCAAAAAGGCACGTCTAAAGACAGGGCCATTTGAAGGGCCCGATCCACATCTTTATGCGGCATGACCGCCATAGCAGTAGTGAGCAGGTTACCGGGGATAGGCATGGGTTATTTTTTCAGTTCTTGAAGGAAATAACAACATGTTTTCATCTGAAAATCCCCCCTCGCCCCCTTTGCCAAAGGGGGGTATGGGGGGATTTCGGGGGATTATTTTCATTGTCCTTTGTGTCGCCATGCGACATGTGTGTTTCACCTGAAAATCCTATTCCTTGACCGGCAAATACCTTTTTCTGACAGGCGAGACGCCTGTCCTAAGTTCGATTTTCATCCTCCTTTGTGCCGGCTTGTCGGCATGGATGTTTCATTCTGAAAACAAAAGCGGGAGACGGTCTGCTACCGCAAATCCTTCCCGGGTAGGTAAGGCCCGGTTTTTTATAACCCTTACCAGTCCTGATTTTTGTAGCCGGGACAAAATCTGGTCTGCTTGGGGGCTGCTATTATGAAGGGTTCTCATAGACACCCCGTCTCTGGTTCGGAAGCCCAGGTAAAGCGACTCCAGTCTGAGCTGTTCCGTAGAAAGTGTCTCGGTCTCATCAACCGGTGACTTTCCTTCTGCAAGCGCCTGGCAATACCTGCGGATGGAGCTGTGATTCCACCAGCGGACGCCGTCCTGAAATGAATGGGCAGAAGGGCCAAGCCCCAGGTAGGGGACGTGCTGCCAGTATTTCTGGTTGTGGCGGGAAAAGAATTCCTCGCTCCTCGCAAAATTAGAGATTTCGTAATGTAGGTATCCGTGTTCCTCAAGGAACCTGGAGGTAAGAAGGAAGAAATCCCTTTCTTTCTCTTCTCCCAGAGGTTCGATCTGGCCCTCTGCCAGCATTTTGCCAAAGGGCGTCCCCTCTTCGAACGTCATCTGATAGCAGGAGAGATGTTCCGGTTTAAAATCAAGGGCGTGTTTCATGGTCTGCACCCAGCTTGCCTCAGTCTGCCCGATAAATCCATACATCAGGTCCACCCCTACATTGGTAAAGCCGGAGGTCCTGATCCACTCCAAAGCCTTTTCCGTTTGCCGGGCAGTGTGTCTCCGGCCCAGGTATTGAAGCTCCCGGTCATCGAAGGACTGGACGCCGAGGCTGATGCGATTTGTCCCCAGGTCCCGCAAAAGTGCCAGTTTTTCCAGAGTGATGTCGTCAGGATTGGCCTCTATGGTTATCTCTGTATCGGGTGAGAAGGTAAGATGGCGGAAAAGGCCATCCATCAAGGTGGTCAGTGCACGCCCGGCAAGCAAGGTCGGGGTGCCGCCTCCCAGATAAAGGGAGTCAAAGGCGGCGAAGCGATCTTTATAGATAAGAACCTCTCTGCGCAGTCCATCCAGCCAATCAGGAACAAGAGGAAGGGAGGTCGCCGAATAAAAATCGCAATAGGGGCATTTTGTCCGACAAAATGGGACGTGGATATAGAGGCCGGGATTTTTGCTGTTACTCATCATCAATTTATTTAAATTATATTTTACCACAATAAAAACAGCCGGGAAAGAGGCGAAATGGGAGCGTGAATATAAGATCAACTCTGCCCTTGTATTTTGGCCATAGAAATAGTAGTAATCGGAAGAATTTTAAGGCGAGGTTTAATATAGGCGGGCTTGGTTTCGGGCACATGGGCATGACTTTCTATCCGGTAAGAGCCAGGACTCATCTGAAGTATGCGCAGAAACTCCTGGCTGAGGCCATGGAGGCAGAACAGTTGGGGCATATGGCAGAGGTTTTTAAGAGATGCCTGGACGCATCAGAACATGCCTTAAAGGCCATTTTTGACATCACCGGCATTGATATGGAAAAGTACAAAGACCTGGAAGAGGCGGTGGTCCGGGGGTTAAAAACGGTCTTTGATAAGACGACCCTTGACCAGCTAAAGGATTATTACTCAACTCTTAAGTTACCCGCCTCCGGAGAGGCGAGTGCGCGTGAAGCCATAGAAAAGGCTGCGTTTCTTATAAAGAAGGCTGCGGAATTTATCCAGCCGCAATAAACGGGAAGGAATTGACTATTATGTCTGTTTCGACGAAAATGTATGATTTTATGACCAGGGCCTCGTGGATACGCAAGATGTTCGAGGAAGGCATGGCCCTGAAAGCCATGTACGGCCCGGATAATGTCTATGATTTCAGCCTGGGGAATCCGGACCTTCCGCCGCCGGCCTCTTTCCGTCAATCACTCCTGGAGGCCGTTAATAATGAAACGCCCAACTGTCACAGCTACATGCCGAACGCCGGTTACACAGAGGTGCGTCAGGCCATAGCCCGTCATCTATCATCTGAACATGGCCTGCTGTTTTCTGCGCAGGATATAATCATGACCTGCGGCGCGGCAGGCGCCCTTAATGTCATCCTTAAGGCCATACTCAATCCAGGAGATGAAGTTATAATCCCGGCTCCCTACTTTGTCGAATATAATTTCTATATTGATAACCCTGGCGGGAAACCTGTCATAGTGAGGACAAAAGACGATTTTTCCCTTGATCTCCCGGCTATCGAGGAAGCAATTACTTCTCGTACTAAAGCGGTACTCATTAATTCACCTAATAACCCCACGGGACAGATTTACGATCAGGATTCCATCCGGAAACTGGGCGAGTTACTGGCCGATAAAACGCAGGAACGTGGCCGGACTATTTATCTTATCGCTGACGAACCTTATCGCTACATCGTCTATGACGGCATAAAAGTGCCCGGTGTCTTTGCTGCCTACCGGGAAAGCATTGTTGCCACTTCACACTCTAAAGATCTCTCCCTTCCCGGAGAACGCATCGGCTATATCGCCGTCCATCCGGAAGGCATGGCTAAGGATGACCTCGTCTCTGCCATGACCCTGGCCAACCGTATTCTGGGGTTTGTGAACGCGCCGGCCCTTATGCAGCGTGTGGTGGCCGGGCTCCAGGGGCAGACCGTAGATACCTCCATCTATCAAAAGAGGCGGGATATGCTCTGCGAGGCCTTGGCTGGCTATGGTTATCAGTTCTTAAGACCTAGGGGGGCCTTTTATCTCTTCCCCAGATCCCCATTTCCTGACGATACGGCCTTTGTAAAGGTACTCCAGGAGCAAAATATCCTCACCGTGCCTGGCAGCGGCTTTGGATGCCCCGGATATTTCCGCATCGCCTATTGTGTGCCTGAAAAGACTATCGAGCGGGCACTCCCGGGTTTTGAGGTGGCCATGGCCCGGTCCCTGGATAACCCTGGATAAGTAGAGATCGCTTCATAAAATTGTCACTCCATGTCCATAAGTATGCCATATTGTTCCGGCATCCTTCCGTCTCAAAAGCCACGGCCTATAAAAAATCAGTGTAGGAGGTTATGGATATGGGAATTCTCTTGGCCTTGCTGCTCCTTGCCGTCACCCTGCAAAGTTCTCTGGCTTATGCGGCAGATCCTTTACTAGAAAAGCTAAAGCAAAAAGGAATCCTGACTGAAGATGAAGCCGCACGCCTCCTCATCGCCGGTTTGAGTTATGACGTTTATAAACACAACATGGCCATGTTGAATTACGAGCGTTTCAGCTATGACCGTAACCATAGCAAGGTCGGGGGTCTGGCGAACGCAGACGATTATGAGCACAAGGTACAGTTCGTCTATCAGATAAGCTTCTGATGCAGAAAATAGCCATCAGCGATCAGCCGTCAGCAATCAGCAAGGTATAAAAATCTTGACAACAACGCTTCTACAGTTTATTTTCAACACCGTAACAGTCAGTTATAGGTCCCATCGTCTAGTGGCCTAGGACATCGGCCTCTCACGCCGAAAACACGGGTTCGAGTCCCGTTGGGATCACCAGAAAAACATAACCCCTTGGCTTTACCTAATAGGGTCAAGGGGTTTTTTTCATTCCTAACTCTTAAGGGCTTCCTTAGTTTCCTTTGCCGCATCCTGATCGAGGCTGCGATAGAACATCTTAACCAGAACTGAGGAAATATGTTGGCGGGATACCATGGATAAGATACGACGATTGACAGACGACTTGATCAGTCGTTCATAAAGGTCGGTATTTACGAGTTTGTTAAATAGGTTCGTAAGTATCAACTCCTGGTGTTGTTATCATTCGCTCTCTCAAGACCTCCGGCACGTGGTAACCATACCCATCTATTTTATTTTTCGGCACTTTCTGCCGATAAGATGAATAATTTATGTTTTTTCCCCTCATTCGGCCACTTCTATAGAGGAGTTTAAGAAAGACCTTGCGAATAATTCCTGCAAGCCTTGGGATTGAATCTATTCTGGTAGCTACTTTCCGACACCGATCCGCAGGGTTGACATTCCGAAGCCCGATGGAAAAACACGGGCATTGGGCATTCCAACGGTTGCAGATCGGGTCGCCCAAAGGGCGGTTAGGCAGTATCCGGAGCCGATACACACGCTTGGTGAAAAAAAGCTGGCTTTTTCGTGCATTGTTATGTATAGTAACAAATTCCTATCAGGACTGACGTTTCGTCTCTGACCTTCCCCGCTGTTCTTTACCGCAGGTTTCCTGGTTAGCGACGTCCACGCCGTTGGCTTACAACGGCTTGGGGAACCTGGCGGTAATCCCTGCCACAAACTGCCCAGCAAAACGGTTTATCCTTGGTAATTTTTATTCCGCCTGTGGCGGGCGGAGGAGGGTATTGCTTTGTCGTTTCAAAAATTCAACCTCGATCCACGTTTGTTGCGCGCTGTCGCAGCAAGCGGTTACACCATTCCCACTGAGATCCAGAACCAGGCCATTCCGATAGCCATGGAAGGCCGCGACCTGATGGCGTCGGCACAGACTGGTACGGGGAAGACAGCGGTTTTCGTGCTGGCTGCACTTCAACGGCTGGTCACGCCCCCGACGATTCGGGGCCGTGGCGCGCGGGTGCTGGTGCTTACGCCCACCCGGGAACTGGCGCTTCAGGTCACCCAGGCTGTCCATCAACTCGGTCGTTTCACCCAGCCACGGGCCGGCGCTATTGTTGGCGGTGTTCCCTACGACGCTCAGGAGAAGCTGCTCCGCATGCCTCTGGATTTCCTTGTCGCTACCCCAGGCCGTCTTCTTGACCACATGCAGCGCGGGCGAGTGGATTTTTCCCGTGTGGAGATCTTTGTTCTGGATGAGGCCGACCGGATGCTCGATATGGGCTTCATCGACGATGTGGACCGTATTGCCTCGGCAGTCCCCAAGTCCCGGCAGACCATGCTGTTCTCGGCAACGCTTGAGGGCGGTGTACAGGGTATTGCCCCCCGGCTCCTCCGGGACCCGGCGCGCATCGAATTGGCGCGGGTGAAGGAGAGGCATGCCTCCATCGAACAGCGGATGCACTGCGCCGATGGTCTTGGGCACAAACAGGCCCTGCTCGCTCATCTGCTTGGCGACCGGGAGGTTTCACAGGCCATTGTCTTTACTGCGACCAAGCGGGGCGCCGAACAAGTGGCGGCGATTCTTGCCGCCCAGGGACATGTCTGTGCCGCCCTTCACGGCGACATGAGTCAGGGTGCGCGCAACCGCACCATGGAACGTATGCGGCGTGGCGGACTGCGCGTTTTAGTGGCTACCGACGTGGCCGCACGCGGCCTGGACATCAAGAGCGTAAGCCATGTCATTAATTTCGACTTGCCCATGAGGGCGGAGGACTATGTCCACCGTATCGGGCGGACCGGCCGTTGCGGGTTATCGGGAATTGCCGTATCCCTGGTCAGTCCCCAGGACAGGGACAAGCTGGCGTGCATCGAACATTACACAGGCCAGCACCTGGAACGGCAGGTGATTCCGGGTTTGGAGCCGGTTATCCCGGAGCCGCGCAAAGGCCAGGGGTCTAGCTGCGGTCGCGTCTTTAAAGCGCAGGGTACACGCAGAACCTATAGAACGTCCGGACGCTTCGCGCAAAAGGCGAGGTCCCGGCATTAAGGCAGGGCGTGACGCGCTGAAAGAAACGATTGAACATGCATAGCGAGCGCATTTCCCGCTGCTTGCAGCGGGGTTAGCGAGCGAATACGATGCATTTTACCTTGCATACGGAGATTCCCCGCAGCTTGCTGCGGGGAGCTTCAAACACTCGTCCGCCTGCGGCGGACAAAGAACAATGAAAACAATCTCCCCTCCCCCATTTACCAAAAAGGGGGGCGGGGAACTTCACTAGAAAATTTGCCTTGGCTGAAATCTGCAATCTTGGCCGTCCACCCGCCCTCCGAACAGGATGACCAAGTTCCCCGGTAATTTCTGCTTGTACATCATAATTATTGGTGCTAATATAATTATATGCCTTGCGTTCATTCGGCGTCTCCTGCGGGATTCTCAAGGAGTAATCGGGCGCGCGTTGTACGCCTGTCTTCGACCGTTGCCTCCGGGGTTCGACACGATATTCCTCCTCTTTCTGCGTTATAGCGGTTGACTTCAGCCCATAATGGCGCGTTTCAAGGTGGTCAGGAAGATGTTTGATGCGTGTTTTGGGATAAAATGCGTATGAAGGCAGCGAAAGCCAAAGAAATCCTTCAGGCCGTCCTGGCCCCGGCCGGTATCGTCATAGACGGCAACGGAGATTCTGATATTCGGGTCAGGGATGAACGTTTCTATGAGCGGGTGTTTGCCCGCGGGGCTTTGGGCGTGGGCGAGGCCTATATGGACGGCTGGTGGGAGACGGACAGGCTGGATGTCCTGGCAGAAAAGGCGTTATCGAAGGACATAGAGTTTAGTATAAATGATCTCAGCCTGGCCAGCAGGGCAGCGCTCGCATGGGGATGCCTTGCGGCCCGGGTTCTTAATCAGCAGAATGAGAGGCGCTGCCTCTGTGCCGCGGCCCATTATAATCTGGATAACGAGCTGTTTCGCTCCATGCTTGATAAACGAATGGTCTATAGTTGCGCCTATTGGAAAAACGCAAGGACATTGGACGAGGCCCAGGAAGCCAAACTGGAACTGGTTTGCAAGAAACTCTATCTGCGTCCGGGCATGCGGGTTTTGGATATTGGTTGCGGTTGGGGCAGCTTTACCAGGTTCGCTGCTGAGAACTACGGTGTTTCAGTCGTGGGGATAACTATCTCCCGGGAACAAAGTTCGCTGGCCGAAAAAATGTGCGCCGGATTACCGGTCCAGATCAGGTTGCAGGACTATCGTGGGCTAGGCAGCGACGGCGCTTTCGATGCCGCAGTTTCACTGGGGATGCTGGAACATGTCGGTTTCAAGAATTACCGCAGGTACATGAGCGTCGTCAAGCGCAATCTCAAGCCGGGCGCGCTCTTTCTCATACAAACTATTGGCGGTAACGTTTCAGTAACCGATATCGACGCCTGGTTCAACAAGTATATCTTCCCCCGCGCCATGTTGCCCTCCGTAATGCAAATTGCCAGGGCGTGCGAAGGGATCTTCGTCATCGAAGATTGGCACAATTTTGGGCCTGACTACGACAAAACGTTGATGGCCTGGTTTCAAAACTTAGATAAAAACTGGAACAAGTTTCACGGGAAATATGGTGAGACATTCTATCGAATGTGGAAATACTACCTTCTCACCTGCGCAGGGGCGTTCAGGGCCAGAAAGAACCAGCTTTGGCAAATTGTGCTCTCTGATTCCGGGGTCAGGGGAGGCTATGTGCCTGTCCGGTAATAGTCAGATGGCCAGTTTGCCTTGCCTCCGGACGCTTCCATTCAATTCCCTTCCTGTAGCCCGCTAATCCAGAAATCGGCCAACCACGATGTTTTCAAAACCCCCTATTCCCCCCTATCATTTAGACCGAGACCGGTTCGGAAAAACGCTGGCGGACTTACTTACATAATGGCATAATGGACTGAATAGTTTCAAAGGCGTCCCCACCCGGAAAGGATCCATGCACCAGAAGGCGCGGCGAAAAATTGGCCCATTTTATTTTGTCACCGGACAAAAAACGTCTAAGGTAGTCGGGGCCGGGCCATGCGTTTCGGTGTACATATCTCTTGAGGGTGAAGGAATCCCGGTCATCGAACGCACCATGTACTTTGAGGAGCAAACCGCCGACCATATCGATAACTTTTGTCAGAAATTCGCCCATGATACACACTATCGCCAGAGCTGCCTTGAGGGTACAGCGCACTGGCGCCGCGTGGGACACCTCTACGAATTAAACGCCCCAATCCTGGCTGAAGAAGAGGAGCTACCGGAAGCAGATGTCTTCAGGGCCTGCCGGGAAATGTTCCACTTTATACGCCGGGATCTCGACCGAATCGAGCAGCACCCTGAATATAAGGCCGAGATGGCCAGGCAGTCCCGGGGCGAGGAGCACGTACTTGGCACGACGTTGTCCTTGCTCGCCCAGGTTACAGGGGTTAGAGGTGGCATAGGCCTGTCAGGGCTCCAAGGCCATTAAGGTCCGCGAGCGCACCCTCTTTCTGCCTTCGTGCCACACCACGCAAGCTACCTTCGCCTTCGCCCGGTTGCCAGATGAGTTCCTGTGCTATTTAAGAGGCGGTCCGTTGGGCCGATCGCACCTGGCTACATTCAGCGAGAACCGGATCGCCGCCGCCTTGCCGGGCCACAACTCAGCCTTTATCGAAACCCTGAAAGAGGCCACTTCGGCTTATCTCCGCAAGCACGGGCATTCTACAGTTACGGAACGACCTCCATACCAGGCCGAGAACCGGTAAATTCAGGGAAGGAGTGCAGCACCTTTTTCCCATGGTGAGGACATGGGCTTCAGGTAAGGCCACAGGATTTACACCGGTGTTGACTAACAAGAGTGCAATATGCTTAAATGTAAGGATGTAAAAGAGACAAGGGAAAGGGTAAAGGGGACGTCCATTAGATTATAACATTCTATCACTCGAATTTAGGCAACTTATGATTTTATGGACGTCCCGGCTTTTACGGCCGGATATCGCCTAGCGGTTACCTAAAAGGAGGTTCGAATACCTTCGCGCAAGAAATTTAATCTCCTTGGAACCCCATCGGCCGTGTGACCCATCTACGACAAATAAAGTCAGTTGGTGATCTTTTTCTTAAACCCCTAACCCTTTACGGAAGGAGGATTGTGTCATGAAGAAAACAGGGTGGATACCAACAGCATGTTATCAGTGTAAGGCCGAATGTGCCGTTCTGGTGCGTGTGGAGGATGGCAAAATCAAGGAGATAAGAGGCAACCCACGGCATGGCGGCAAGGCGTGTGTCAAGGCCATGGCCGGTATTTCACTGGAATACGCGCAAGACCGCCTGACCTATCCCTTGAAGCGCGTGGGTAAGCGTGGCGAGGGCAAATTTGAGAGAATATCGTGGGACGAGGCTCTGGAGATCATCACGACAAAATTGAAAGCGCTAAAAGACCGGGGCGAAGCGCACAAGCTCACGGCCAACTTCTTTCCCCACAGCATTACCGATCCCAAATGGCGTTTTCTCAACGCCTACGGCGGATTCATCAATACCGCTTTGCCCCACTGCGACTCAGCCAAAATTGTAGCTTTTATCAAGACCATGGGCGGTGTTCCGAACCACCATATCCCGCCGGCGTGGCTCGCAGTGCCTAAGGACGGCATGATGATTCTTGTTGGCCGACATGCCTTTGGCGGCATGGATGATGCCACTATCCCCAGAGATGTCTTGGATGCCAAAGGCCGCGGGGCAAAACTGGTGGTCATAGACCCGCTTTTTACTGCTGACGCCGCCAAGGCTGACTGGTGGATTCCCATCAAGCCTTCCGGTGATACGGCTTTTTTCCTGGGTATGATTCACCATATCATTGCCAACGATCTCTATGACAAGGAATTCGTCAACGATTGGGTCCGGGAAGGGGACTTTGACAAACTCCGAGCCTATATCGCAGATAAAACCCCTGAAGCCATGAGCAAAATCTGCGATGTGCCTGCGGCGACAATCAAGAAACTGGCAGAAGATTGCGCAAAGGCTCCATCCGTGGGCGTAGATAGCTTCAAGGGGATTATGCTGGGTCGGGCCTTGGACTTCGGCCATGCATGGACGATCTTCCTGGCCATTACGGGTAACATCGACAACCCCGGTGGGCAGCCCCTCCCAGACGTCACACCTTTGGCGCCAGTGGAACCTGTCCCGCAAGGGCCTGATTTGCACGAGCTGGGATGGCATCGCACAGGTCCGGACAAAGAAACATTTGCCAAGTATTCTTTTATCATGGAACCCACCTGGTACGAGTCTCAAGCTATCAAAAACGGTGACCTGAAAGTGCTGATAGCTGCAGAGGCGAATCCGGCTTTAACAGAAATGGGACAAGAGGAATGGCAAAAAGCGGTTTGCATGCCTGGTGAAAATGGCGAATACCAGCTAGAGCTCTTGGTCACTTACGAAATCATGCCTTCAGAAACTTCCAGGTATGCCGATATCGTCCTTCCAGACAAGTCGTATTTTGAGCGCTGGGAGCTTCTGTACATGCCGTGGTGGTATAACTTCGGTCAGGGGATCATCCTGCGACAGCCGGTAGTGGAAGCGCCGGGTGAATGCCGTCATTCCAACGAGGTATTCATTGAAATCGGGAAGAGGTTAACTCCTGAATACTTCCAGTTCAAGGATGACGTAGCTTACTACGACATTCAGTTGGCGGGTCTGGGCCTCTCGGTGGAAAAGCTCCAGGAAATGGGTGGCGTCTGGTCGCCGGGCACCATGGGCTTTAGGAAATACAAGAAGAGGGGCGGCTTTGGCACACCAAGCAAGAAGTTACACCTCTATTGGGAGGATCTGGAGGAGATGAACCAGGCCTTGCCCCGACCCGGGTTGGCGTCCGAATACGGGGTAGACGAGGATAAGTACCCGTTTATCCTGGTTTCGTACCGGAGTATTTTCCACGCGGGTGCCGGACAGTGGACGCACAACAATCCCCAGCTCCGAGACAGGGTGAGTGGCTTATATGAAAACCCGATTCTTGTGAATCGAACCGCTGCTGAAAAAATAGGGATCGATGACGGAGATGTGGTTACTCTCTCATCGCGCACGGGCCGCGTGAAAGTCAGGGCCAAAGTGACCGAGCGAATCAGGCCCGATTGTATCGGCATCCTTCACGGCTTCGGTTCGACAGTGGGACGGGTGGCCTCGATGGGCGAAGGCGTCAGCGATAATATTCTAATACCGGACGCGGGCTCCGCGCTTGAATGGCAAGACGTTGTTGGTGGTGAAGCCCATGTTTCCTGCCGCGTCCAAATCGAAAAATAGAGGAGGAAGCCATGAAACAATTAAGCTTGATGATAGATTTGGAACGGTGCATTGGATGTAAGACGTGTATTGTGGCGTGCCGCAATTATCATGAACTTGTGGACTATGAAGGGGCCATGCCGAACCAAATCCCCTATTACTTGAGGGTTGAGAGCAAACGCGAGGGAACCTATCCAGATCTGTCGCTAACCACCTGGGTTGTTCCGTGCCTCCATTGCATAAAGGCCCCATGTGTTGAAGCCTGCCAGGCTAATGCCATCACCAAAGATCTAGAGACCGGGATCGTCCGCATTGACGCTGAAAAATGCCTAGGCTCAAAAGACTGCATTGAAGCCTGCCCCTATGATGTCATCCAGTTCAACGAGAAGGAAAATTTTGCCCACAAATGTGATATGTGCTTTGACCGGATCCATGCAGGAGAAATTCCCGTCTGTGCAGAGGTTTGCCTAACCAATGCGATCACTTTTGGGGAGCGGGAGTTACTCAAGCAAAGGGCCGTTGATGATGGCCGGAACGTGGTTAAGGCGATGAGCACGCAATCCATCTTATACATACGTTAGCGGCCCGAGCCTGCATGAATGCGAAGGGAACATGGTCTCCTCCGGATACAAGGCCCGCGCATCATCTATGATCGGTTTCCCGGCTCGGAGGAGGATACCATGATTCAATTTCGGTTAGTGTTTCCCACGCGTCGGGAGTTTCAACAGGATGTTTACAGGCCGGGAGTCATTTCGCTGTCGAGGATACTCTGGGGATCCTTGGGCGGAGGAATCCTCCTGTTGATCATCGGCCTTTTTTCTCGGACATTCCAGGTGGGTGTCCTCTACCCCCCCTTGGCCGCAACCTGTTTCATTAACGCCACTTGCGTCTATTTGCGGGTGGCACGGCCAAAAGCAATCATAGTCGGGCATTTTGTGTCCACCGTCGGCGGCCTCTTAGCTGTATTTCTGGGGGAATCACTCTTTCGGGATACGCATTTTGTGATCCCTGTAAAGTTGGGTCTGGCTGTGCTTTTTGCAGCCATACTCATGCAGGTTTTTGACGCGGATCATCCACCTGCCGCCGCAACAGCTGCAATTCCCGCAATCTTGCCGTTGCCGACGCCGGCCATGCTCTTACCTCTGCACATGGCCTGGGGTGCAGTCATTGCCGTGGTATTTGCTTTCGTCTGGAACCGAGTTTGGTTCGAGTGGCCGGCACCAGATACCCATTGCCGTGTGTCCTGGTTCAATTTGCACATGGAAAAGGCCGACATTCTCGGTACAGGAATTTGTGCCCTTGGCTTCATGCTGATGTGTGTAAAACCCTGGTTGGAGATCATTTACGAGGTAGGGCTTTTGACAATGCTTGCAGGCGTCGTTGTTCTGGCGACGCACCACTTTTTCACCATAAAATTAGTACGAGATAGCCCCGCAAACTGAACCCTAAGGCTGATCGTACTTCAGAAGGGGAAGAAGGAGAAGGGAGACAATCCTATATCTTGCTGTCAAGAGGTCCATCATTTGTTAATTTATAATTTTCACGGATGTCCCTTTTGCCATGCCCATGTGATTTACACCGCTGTTGACTAACAAAAGTGCAATATGCTTAAATGGAAGGATGCAAAAGAGACAAGGGTTATAAGTTAGAGGTCTCATGAACCTGTTACATACTATTGGAGCCAGGTGTCTCGCAGGTGCCCTGGCCTTCCTGGTGTGTGCCTGCAGCCCCATATCGCCTCAGCTTAAGCGCGACGTGAACCCGGCCATAACCATGGCCCGGCTCATGAAAGGTACCCGGACGTTTGAGGGCGAAACAGCTCTCCTCGGCGGACGCATCATCAAGACGGAAGTCAAACGGGATCAGACCATTCTTGAGATTCTGCAATTGCCTTTAGACTATCAGGACAGGCCTGACCCTTCAGATTCCAGTGAGGGTCGTTTCCTGGTCGCCTTTGACCAGTACCTCGACCCGGCAATTTTCTCCGAAGACAGGCTCATAACGGTAGTCGGCCGGGTGGTGGGTACGAGGATGGGAAAGATCGGCGAAATAGAGTATACCTATCCGCTCCTTACCGCCAGAGGCGCCCACCTGTGGGAAGAGCCCTACGGACCCCCCGCGTTTATGTTTGGGATTGGCATCGGCGGCCATATACACTAAGGCGACAAACGGCAAGGAATAGTCGCGGCAGTATGACCAGCCAGAGTAAAGGGGACGCCCCCTTCACCTTTACCCTGCTACTCCTCCGGGGGTTCGATTGGTCGTCGCATGCGTTTGGTCTGACTGCGCCGCTGTTTTGCTTCTATGCGACGTCTCCGTGACGCAGGGGGCGGCATGGTCTTACGGCGAGGCCTCGGTATTTCTGCCGCTTTGCGGATCAGCGTTGCCAGTCGATCGATGGCGTCCTGGCGATTTCGTTCTTGTGTGCGGAAGCGTTGAGCCTGGATAATGAGTATCCCGGACTCAGTGACCTTCTTCCCGGCGATGTGCAGTAACCGCTCACGAATCTCGGGCGGCAGGGACGGGGAACGGATTACGTCAAAACGGAGCTGAACGGCAGTTGCCACCTTGTTTACCTTCTGCCCGCCGGGTCCGGAGGCGCGCACAAAATCGAAGTGAAGCTCGCTATCGTCCAGCACGATTTTTGACGAGACCCGAATCATATCTTACTCCGCTTACTCACTACGGGCTTATCTTCCCCAGACATCCGAGGATTATGCGACACGTAAGGGAATTAACAGAACTAAGGTGACTACGTCCCCCCTATCCATAACACGCCCAACTGTCTGGCGTCAGGTGCATTGACTGCTTAAGCTACCCGCCTTACAACAATGGAACAGATGTGTCACCCAATTACGAGAACGTTCTGTCGAACAATTCGGCGATTGCTTTCTTGCCGTTTTCTTCGAGAAAGCGCGTCCCTGTTCCTGCGAAATGAACATGGGTGATGACCGGCTCATTTCCCCTTTCGCGCTCAACCCATTCTGTCTGGTTCCAACTGAACCACGCATTACGTTTCTGATCAAATACGTATAATGGTTTGTTGCATAGTTTGGCGAACTCAGCGCCCCATCCTGTGCCACCCTTTACGGTTTTGTCCTCCAGTATCTCTCCAATCACGTAAATTTCCTGTCCGCTGTTAATCTGATACCAGATGCTTTGCAGAATTTTGCGAAAAGTCGGACTGCTAGTGTAGCGGCGATTCATCAGTCGCGAAACGTATTCCAGGCTCACGTCCCCATTTTTTAGCTCTTCGTGGTTCAGGACCCGCAAGCCTCGTTGGCGAACGATGCTGTGTCCTTCAAATGTGAAGTTCACTTCGTCAATTCCAAAACGCTCCGCATTCGCCCCAAATTCCGCTTCAGCCCCTTTAACGCCGCCACTAAACAGAATAAAACCTTCCTTCTTCATGCTCGTTCCTTTCTTCAAATCCTATGTTTTTATTTGTGCACTGAATGAAGCATTAGGTATAGCTTCACACAGCTCAATTTATAACTTACCATGCCAGGGTTGATTCTTGAAAGGACTTTTCGTGGCGCAGGTCATACTTTATTCGATAATCATAAGAATATATAGGGACGTTGTGCATAACCCCTCACCCCGTCTTCTATCCAACCGCTTGCGCAATATCGGCGAGATTTCCTTTTTTTGCACTTTTTTCAAACCCCAGGCGTGCCGGAAGTGGGCCTTTCACCGGAGAAATTTCTTATTGCCGTGTCGAGTGTCCCGGCGATTACATATTGCAGCCGGTGCCAGGCTGCTGCGCCGGCAAGCGGATATTTCTGGCTTACCTCGAATTCGATGCCGAGATAAACAGCGTCTGGAAACAGGTGTCGCAGGTGGGCGGGGAATCCGTCCGCCGTCCCCCGGTATGGATAGTTGCGGCGTACCCTCAATCCGGAGGCGCTATCGCTTAAGGCTCTCTGCCACGCACGGCAGAAACGGGTCTCCAAGGGACGGGTAGGGTCGTAGAGAAGCCCCGCATCCGCCATGCGGATCTTGCCATGAAAAACCGGGGTGAAGGTGTGCACGGCCAGATGAAGGACACGCTGCCCTCTTTGAACGTGTTCGGCCACCACCGCCTCCACCGTTGTACGGTGGGGAAGATAGGCGTCCTCAAGAATAGTGGTCCTTTCAGCAGCATCGAGCCGGCGGGTGAATTCGGAGAAGAGGGAGCGCCTGTTGCGAAGCGAACGGTTGCAGTCCACGAGAAGCCTCGTTACGGTTGACGCGTAAAGCGGTACCGAGAGTGACCGGGACAGGGTCTCCGCCAGTTCCAGAGCACCGGCATCATAGCCGCAGTGGCTCCCGAGAGTCTCCTCAACGCCTTGGAACAGGCGGACGTATCGTTCCGGAACTAGGTTCCCTCCGTGCTCACAGGTCACAATGAGCTGTAAGTTCTTAGGCAAGAAAAAGTTTTCCTTCCCGGAGACACTCACAGAGTCTTTCGTATACAGAACGCATCCGCTCCCGGGATTCATCCTCTCCCAGGGCCTTGAGAACCCGCCGGGAGAGACACCCCTGCTCGAGGATGGTGGTAAGCGCCGCGTGGTGTTGTTTGTCCAGACCTGCGTCCGGCGGCAGCACCTCATCGAGAAGGTACTGCCACACCTCACCCGCCGTGGCCTTCACGCCCTGGCAGCCGAAGGCCTTGAGGTACTCGGCGTGATCGATGACGGCTGCATTCCCCAAGCGGATAGTCTGGTTGAGGATATCGACCAGCGAAGCCGTTTCCCAGGACGCCTGATCCGCACGGCTCACCCATCGTTCGGCCACGAGAGCCCTGAGTGTCTCGATAATCGCCGCGGCAATAGCCAGGTCTGCACAGGGGCATTCCTGAACATCCAGGATGCGAATCTCTATGGCACTCCGGTCGAAACGCGCTATCGCTCCCCGGGAATTAAGCCATTCGTGCCTGAGGACCCCTTCGGGGTCATACGGAGCGATATCCCTGTACATGTGCTCCAAAATCCGTTCGTGGTACTCAGCACGCGTATACACAGGCTCCGGGACAACCTCGCCCGTAACCGAGGGGACGCGGCGCTGGTTTCCCCGGTAGTACTCAAGGCGGGTATCCAGGAGTCCTGTCGTTCGGCCCTCCACCACCGGGGAGGCGGCGGCTAGAACCGGCATGAGAGGAAGCAGAATCCGGACCGCTGCATGCAATCTGCCGAACTCGTCGTCACCGCAAAAAGGAAGGTTCACCTGCATACTCTGGATATTGGACCAGCCGTGGCTCCGGCAATTGAATAGGCGGTCATAGGTCTGGTAAATCCGCCGGTTCTTATGCGGCCAGAAGCGGGTCTCGCGTGCAGGATCCATCCAGGGATGCATCGCCGCAGGCATAAGCCGGCCACCTTTCGGCGCCAGAAGACGGTTGATGCGACCCACGTGTTCTTCGAACACCCGGGAAAGGCCGGAAAGGGAGGCCACCGGGGTACCTGTCTTGAGTTCCAGGACGTGGAGCACGAACTCGTTTGACCATACGATTTCCCCCGCATCCACCTCGCACGTGTATTTCCCCTCTGCAGTGCGGAGAACCTCGTCTGAGATAGGCAACACATCCAGGCTTTCGCTGTCAACAATCACATACTCAAGTTCAATCCCATACCCGTCAAAGAGGTGCAGCTCCGGCTTTCTCCTCATGCAGGGTATCCTCTTTCTTTCCGCTGCTCGATACGCCGCAGAAAGACCCTCATAATCCGGAGATAGAGTTCGTCCTTCAGTACTGCATCCTCGATGCCGGCGTCGATGTTTGGATTGTCGTTGATTTCGATCACATAGAACTGTTTCCCTATCTGCTTGATATCCACTCCGTAGAGGCCCTCTCCGATAAGGTTTGCGGCCCGGAGCGCAATACGTATTACACCGGACGGGACGTGCTCTACGGGCAGCGTCTTCGAATTCCCGTCCTCGGTTTTCACTCCCGTGCTGTCCCGCTTAATGATCTGCCAGTGCCTTCGTGCCATGTAGTACTGGCACACGTAGAGCGGTTGCCGGTCATAGACGCCGACTCGCCAGTCAAAAGGGGTAAGGACAAACTCCTGGGCGATAATGAGATCGGACGTTGCCAGCAGTTTGTCCACCTCGGCGGACAGTTCCTCTTCGGTATCCACCTTTACCACTCCCTGAGAGAAGGAAGCGGCTGGATCCTTCAGGATGCAGGGAAGTCCGAGTTCGCGAGCCACGGACCGTACATTGTCACGATGGACGATGAGCGTCTTCGGCGTGGGAAGACGGTGTCTCTGGAGGACCTCGGCCAGAAATACCTTGTTCGTGCACTTCAGGATCGATTCGGGATCATCTATCACCACCAGCCCTTCTGCAGCCGCCCGGCGCGCAAACCGATAGGTGTGGTGGTTTACGCTGGTAGTCTCCCGAATGAACAAGGCATCAAACTCTGCGATCCTCCCGTAATCATCTCTCCGGATCAGTTCCGTGGCAAGTCCCAGGGACTCCGCCGCTCGCACAAAACGCTGCAGCGCCCGGGGGTTGGACGGCGGTTCCTCTTCGCCCGGATCGTGCAGAATAGCCAGGTCGTAACGATGCGCTACTTTCCGGCGCGCAGCCCTTCGCCTTCCGCGAAAATACTCCCGGGCCACCTCCACCACAAAGAGGCGGTGTTCTTCCGGGATCTCACTGGCGGCAATCGGATCAATGACGTGAAGATGCCACTTACGATCCTTCTCGCTGTACATGAAGAGGGCCCTCAGGAGCGGCGCCTGGAAAAGTTTAAAGAGATGAAGGCTCAGTTGCTCATGCCTTTTCGCGACATTATGGCCGAAGTAGATACTCAGTACGAATTCTTTCGACTTAATAGAGGCCAAACTCTTCTGGATATAGTCCTCCAGGTCCTCCGAGGCAAGGCGGACAATCGTTTGAGACTTCAGGTCCCGTATGGCCGTGACGTCGGGCAAGGGCCGGTGTCCCCTCGCTGCGGCAAGGAGCGATACATAGTACCCCGTGCTCTTGTAACGATACGACCGGCAGAGGTTAAAGACCTTGGCGCTGCGCAGCGCGGCATACCGGGGATCGGTGAGATACGCCCTAGCCGCAACGAGCTCCACCCCCTCTATCTTCAGGGGCCAGTCCTTTGGGTCATTCACGACGATGAGTATCGGCACGCGTCTATCCCCGGGGTCCCTTCTTTGGCGTGAGAATCAGGAAGTTCGCATCGTGAGTGAGGATTCCTAGCAAGATGGCACAGAGGACTCGATCAATGCTTACCACATAGTACTGCGTATCCGATACCGGATTCGGCAAGAACGGATCCGCAACCAGCACCTGCCGCTCCTCCCGGTCGTAGCCACAGAGGAGGACAAAGTGGCCTGTCGGCTCTCCCTTCACATCATCTTCCTCTCCCTCCTCACCATATTCCCGTGGACTCCGGTAGAGGTAGGTAGAACTCAGCCCGGTGAGAATAGGGATGGACCGTTTTAGGTACTTCCGGATTAGCCTGGTAGTCAGATCCTCGAACCGCAGTTCGCCGCCTAACTTGAGGAATTCGAGATATCCTCTGGTAGCCGTATGTAGTTTAGGTTCAGCCTTGGCCTCCATTTGCGCAATGAGCCGCTCCCGGATATCCGGCGCGCCGGGGACAAACCAAACGGGATCGAACACATGGAGGTTGTAGGTGTAAATCCGGGCATGGTAGCCCCGTCGCAAAGCATGGCAGGCGAGAAAGACCGCGAGTGTCCCGCCTCCCTCAAGGGTACGCACCTCGCGTATGACCTCTTCCAGGGAAATGTCCTCCCCGTAGAAGTTATACACCGCGTGCAGGCAGGTAGGGCCGCATGTTATCTCATCGGGTTGAGGAAGAATCTCCAGGTGAATACGCGCTTTCATGGCTCCCATCCCTTTCGTCGGATCCAGCAGACAGATAAGGGACATTTTCCCTTGTACCGGATGTGTGGTGGAACTTATTCGTAAACGGCTCCCCCATTGTCGACTATGACTCAAAAAACAGATTAATTCAATATCTTCTTAGGTTACTCAAGCGCATTCAACCCTCTCGTACAGCGCGTGGCCGATCCCTGGCGTCTCTTTCTTTCGATTCAGAACGCACACACGTGGATAAGGAACAGGAACGACAGGCTGCCCCTGTTGCGGGGGGATCACCCGTCATCGAGGACCAAATGTCCCAAGGACCGTATTGCGGCCGGCCGTGTTATGCAATGGCCGATGCTTGACTTTAGTCAATTTGTATAGAAATTACAGCCGGATTTCAACATAAATATGTCGCGAGAATATCTTCCCGGCAAAGGAAGACAGCCATAGTCCCGGATTCACCATCAAAAAAATATAAAAACCTCGTTGATCTTGATAAATCAAGGTGATAGAAGGGTTTTGAGCTAACACATCTATCATCAACGAGGTGAACGGATTATGCCACAAGGAGTT
>DSAQ01000195.1 GCA_011046395.1 Pseudomonadota bacterium | reverse complement strand
GCGAGAGTGACTACAAAAAGAGCATACGGTTTTCGAAGCTATGACCTTTTGGAACTTGCACTATATCAGACCCTTGGCGATCTTCCGGAACCAAAAAGCACCCACAAATTCTGCTGAGGAACCCTAATTATTTCTAACTCATATTCTAATTTAAAAGAAACGGTTGTTCTATCTCACTAATTCGGTAACTTTTTGTTGAAAATATCAATATTATATCGAGTCCCCAAATCCACCATCAAAAAAACACAAAGCTTCGTTGGTCCTGATAAATTGGCGAGAAATGAGTCGCGGCAAGGATGCCGCTCCTACGGGTTGGGGGATCGTTTCCTCCGTAGAAGCACGCTCCTTTTTAGGCCGGTGAAGTATTGCTAATATCCATAGACGATGTCTGCCTCCAATCACCGAACGCATGAACCGTGCAGTGGCGGAACGCCATCCGCACAGGTGAATTGTTATGCCCCGATTATCTCATTCAGTCCTTCAACAACCTGTTCTATTTCCACAGGAGAAACTCTGCTGATTATTTTTCCGATTCTCTCAATGGAAAGCGTCCGAATTTGGCTTATTTTTACCCATGACTGTTTAGGTAATTTTGTAGTTTTTAATTCAAGAGTTAGAGGGAATCCAGCTTTCTGCGGCTGACTGGTTAAAGCTACGGCAATGACCGTCCCTGAACGTTCATTAAAAATATCGTGGCTTAAAATCAAAACAGGCCGTAAGCCTGCTTGTTCATGGCCCCGCACCGGGTTTAAATCAGCCCATCTGATGTCACCCCTTAGTATTCGGGCCATTGGCTTAAATCCTCAGTTAATCCTTCATCCGCCATTGCCTTTTCAAAGGCAGGATCAAGCTTCGCGCATTCTTTCGCTAAACGGGTGCGTTTTATCCGTGCAAGTTTTTCCTTCACAGCCTCCTGAATAGCCTGGCTGCGATTCTGAAAAATATGTTTACTAACAAATGCGTCCAACTGATCAATGTATTGTTCATCCAATGTAATCGCAATTTTTGTTTTTCCCATAAAAACACCTCCGGTATTACTTTATATCATACCTATGGTTTTGTGTTCTTGTCAATTTTTTATTTATGGCATAACACTATATTTTAGCTGTCGACTGTCTTTTTCGTAGTCATAGAGAAAAAAGATGATGGCGTCAAGCAAAAAAGGGGAGTTTTGTGGGGTTTGCAGTTGCTTTCTCCGGTGATATTGGCTACATTTATGTCCTTATAAGATCCCAGGCAGAGTGAATAACTTTGATCAATTCGTAAAAAAGCCTTCACACCGCTGAGCACGTATTGTCCGTTGTTCGTAGTCCGTTGTCTGTTGCAACTGACTACTGACCACTGACTATTGACTACTGAATTGCATTGCGGAGGAACATGCACTGCCATGATCGTATCTGAATACCGTAAAAAAATTAACGAGGCTGCACGCTTCTTAGCCGACGGTCTGGATTTAAGGCCCACAGTCGGTATTATTCTGGGAACCGGCTTAGGCGGTCTGGCGGACCGGATTGAGAAGCATAAGATCATCCCATACCGTGACATCCCGCATTTTCCCGAATCTACCGTGGAAAGCCATGCCGGGCAGTTGATAGCCGGGCATTTGGGCGGCAAGGCGGTCCTGGCCTTTCAAGGGCGTTTCCATTTTTACGAGGGCTACTCTTTGGAGGAAGTTACCTTTCCGGTACGAGTCCTGGCCACCTTAGGCGTCAGGACATTAATCTTATCAAACGCCGCCGGAGGGTTAAATCCACTCTTTAAGCCCGGAGACCTCATGATTATCCGTGACCACATCAATCTCATGGGGGTAAATCCCTTGAGGGGGCCGAATATAGAGAAATGGGGCGTGCGCTTTCCGGATATGTCGATGCCTTATGACCGGGCGCTCTGTGCTAAGGCGGAGGAGGTTGCCCTGGCCTCCGGCCTCCCCGTACAAAAGGGCGTCTATGTGGCGGTTTCCGGCCCCAGTTTGGAGACCCCGGCCGAGACGCGTTTTTTGCGAATGATCGGCGCGGATGCGGTCGGCATGTCCACGGTACCAGAGGTTATAGTAGCCAGGCATGCAGGACTCAAGGTCTTTGCCGTCTCGGTCATTGCCAATGTGAATCTTCCTGAGTGCATGCAGCCTGTCTCCATAGAAGATGTGATTGCCACTGCCGGTAAGGCGGAGCCAACCCTTGTCCTTTTGATTTCGAGACTGCTCAAGGCTATGGACGATTAATCACATCTGTCCAAAACAAGATTTTTTGTATCAGTTTAGTTCTTTGCAAAATTATTCTTAAATCCCTCCCGACCTCCCTTTTTCAAAGGGAGGAGAAACACTTCCCCCTTTGGAAAAGGGGGATCAAGGGGGATTTGAAGGCCACAGCACATGAATCAGCAATTTGGACAGCTTGGACAGCATATTTTTATAGACGACAACCCAGTTTTTCGATATTTTAATGTTACCAATAAAATCAATATGTTAACTTGTCCAAAAAGATTGTTCTTTAAATGCTTTGGACAGCAATGATGATGACCTCGTAAAAAGTCGTCACCCCGGTGAAAACCGGGGTCCAGAGAGCATTTAACTAATTGAAAATACTGGATTCCGGCTTTCGCCGGAATGACGAAAAACGAGAAAATTCGACTTGTTGCGAGACCAGCAATGATGATTAACAATACATGAAGGGAAATTATATGAGCGGTGGTAAAGATAAAGTAGCGGCTGACCTGGTCATTACCGGGGGTACGGTACTTACCCTTAATCCCGACGGGGAAATTATTGAAGATGGGGCCGTGGCTATAAAGGATGACAGCATTATTGCCGTTGGTCCGGGGCCGGTAATTGCCGGTTCAGTAAGGGCAGGGCGTGTACTGGAGGCCCGGGGCGGGGTGATTATGCCCGGTCTCATCAACTGCCATACCCATGCGGCCATGACCTGCTTCCGGGGGTTGGCCGATGACCTGCCGCTTATGACCTGGCTTAATGATTATATTTTTCCGGCCGAGCGTAAGATGAATGCGGATGTGGTCTATTGGGCAACCCTTCTGGCCTGTGTGGAGATGATACGCTCTGGAACCACCACCTTTTGTGATATGTATCTCTTTACGGATCAGGTGGCTCAGGCCGCGGCCAAGGCCGGCCTGCGGGCCTGGATCGGCGAGGGATTATTTGATTTTCCTTCGCCCAATTATGGCGAACTGGAAAACGGCTTCAAATATACAGAAGAACTCATTCTCAAGTGGAGGGAACACCCTCTTATCTCTATTACCATCGATCCCCATGCCACCTATACCTGTTCGCCGGACCTCCTTCAGCGGGCCAAAGACCTGGCTGTATTATATGATGTGCCTATCGTTATCCATCTGGCTGAGACTAAGGGCGAAGTAGAGGCTATCAGTGCCCGGTACAGGCATTCACCGGTCATTCATCTAAAGGAATTGGGGCTTCTGGATGAGCATCTGGTGGCCAACCATTGTGTAGTGCTGGATGAGGCGGATATAGAGGCATTAGCTGAAAACAGGGTAAAAGTTGTCCATTGCCCGGAGAGCAACATGAAACTGGCCTCAGGGGTGGCGCCGGTGCCGCAGCTCCTGGAAGCGGGCCTAACCGTAGGCATAGGCACGGATGGGTGCGCCAGTAACAATAACCTGGACCTTTTTCAGGAGATAGACACCATGGCCAAACTGCACAAGGTTTATTGCCTGGATCCCACCGTTATAGATGCCAGAACGGCCGTGCACATGGCTACTACTAATGGAGCCAAGGTCCTCAGATCCGGTAGGAAGATCGGAAGTCTCGAGGTTGGCAAGAAGGCGGACATCATTGTTATAGATATGAATAAGCCCCATCTGACGCCGGTCTATAACCTGTACTCGCACCTGGTCTATGCCGTAAGTGGTGCGGATGTGATTTCTTCGGTGATAAACGGCCGGGTCATCATGGAAAACGGGATTATCAAGACTGTAAACGAAGAAGAGGTCTTATCCAGGGTTCGGGAGATCGGTCAAAATATCAGGTCATGTTTTATTCCCGCCTGACCACCCCTCCCGGCGATCAGTAATTGGCCTTCAAGCGTTAAGCGTTCTAATTGTTCGAGTCGTTCGAATGTTTTTTGACTCCTGACTCCTGGCTTCTGAATTCTGTATTCTGAAGGCTGAACGCTGAGGGCCGACTGCTTTTTCAGATTGAAAATATGATCGATTGCCATAAGTGCAAACACTACTATGTGACCTGGGATAAGAACTTTCCGCACGGGTGTCGGGCCATGAATTTCAAAAGCCAGGAATTCCCGTCGCAAGTAGTGCAAACAAGTTCAGCGATGTCCTGTCTCCTGTTCGAGCCCAAGGGTAAGGCCCGGACATCCAGCCAGAGATAGCCAACCTTCAAAAGCACAAAAAAAGCGGCCTATCCATCAGATAGGCCGCTTTTCGAGAAATCTGGTCGGGACGAGAGGATTTGAACCTCCGGCCCCCTGAACCCCATTCAGGTGCGCTACCAAGCTGCGCTACGTCCCGATTTTTTACCGTGAGCATTATTTAACACCTGGGATAGAAGGTGTCAAGTTTTTAAGCGGTCATAGCTGTGCTTGTTCTGTGCTCAACTTGCGTGTTTATGGTAATATATTTTGATGGGTACTAGTGTGGTGCGTCCAACGTTTCTTTACATATATTCTGGCATCAAAAACCGTCATTCCTGCGAAAGCAGGAATCCAGAAAGGCAAAAAGACTGGATTCCGGGTCAAGCCCGGAATGACAATCAAAGTAAAGGGACTTATGACGCATTACACTAGAATGACAGGTGCTTAAAGCGTGGAAAGAGATAAAAAGAGTTACATACAGATCACAGGCGCACGGCAGAATAATCTCAAGGGATTTGATATCGCCATCCCCCTGAATGATTTAACGGTTGTTACCGGTGTAAGCGGTTCCGGAAAGTCCAGCCTGGCCTTTGATACCCTGTATGCCGAGGGGCAAAGGCGCTACATCGAGACCTTTTCACCCTATGCGCGTCAGTTTATGGAACGCATGGATAAGCCCAGGGTGGAAAAGATAGAAGGGATTCCGCCGGCTATCGCCATTGAACAGGGAAATCTGGTAAAAACATCGCGTTCAACCGTAGGCACTATCACAGAGCTTACCGATTTTACGAAATTATTATTTGCCAGAAAAGGTGAACTGCACTGCCGGAGATGTTCCCGCCGGGTAATACGGGATACCCCGGAGACTATTTGGGAGGCCCTCTGTCAGGAAAAGACCGGCAGCCGCATGGCGTTGGCCTTTCCCTATGCTAAGGGCCGCCTGGATCCGGCCACGGGCAGGCGGGAACTCCTGCGGCAGGGTTTTTACAGGATATTAGACGGCGATAATGTAATCGAGGTCGCGGCCGCCAGGCTTGACCCTTCCGGGATATCCGTAGTAGCAGACCGGTTTATCTTAAAGGCCGAAGACAAAGGCCGGATTATTGATTCCATTGAGCAGGCCTTAAGGTTTGGCCAGGGCCGGGCCCTGGTGCGGATAGTTGGCGATAAAACCCTGCAATTCAGCAGCCATTTCCATTGCCCTTATTGCGAGATTGATTACCAGGATCCGGTCCCGAACCTCTTTTCTTTTAACAGTCCCCTCGGTGCCTGCCCCACCTGCCGCGGCTTTGGCCGGGTCATGGATGTTGACCTCGATCAGGTGATACCGAACCGCCGTTTATCCATAGAACAAGGGGCTATCAGGCCGTGGGGTCTGGAGAGGTATGAGTACCTTGATCTTATGGATTTTTGCCGGAGAAATGGCATCCCTACGGATGTCCCTTTTAATAAATTGAGCGAGACGCAGCAAGGGGCGCTCATCGAGGGTACGGATGACTTTTATGGGATACGCGGGTTCTTCAGGTGGCTGGAGGGCAAGGCCTATAAGATGCATGTCCGCGTCTTCCTCTCGCACTACCGCGGCTATTTTACCTGTCCGGAGTGCCGGGGCACCCGGTTTAAGGCCGATTCACTCCTCTATAAAATCAAGGGGCTAAATATTGCCGGGGTATATGCCCTTTCTATAGGCGAGGCCTTTGATTTCTTTAACGTCCTTGCCAATGATCGGCTTGACGAAGCATCCGGGGTGATCGTCCGCGAGATTGTCAGCCGTTTGCGGTATCTAAAAGAGGTCGGCCTTTCGTACCTGACACTGGACCGGCAGTCCCGGACCCTTTCCGGCGGAGAGGTGCAAAGGGTAAGTCTTACCAAGGCCCTGGGGTCTTCTCTGGTAAACACCCTCTACGTCCTTGATGAGCCAAGCGTTGGCCTGCATCCCCGGGACAGCCGTCGTCTGGTGAATATATTGAAAGAACTTTCCAGACAGAACACCGTGGTCGTGGTGGAACACGATCCGGAGATCATGCTGGGATGCAGCCACCTCCTTGACCTGGGCCCCGGGGCTGGAGAAGACGGCGGGGATGTCGTCTATTTTGGCCCGCTTTCCGGGATCAATAAGGCCAAAGGTTCCAGGACCATAGATTATCTTACCGGGAGGGATAAGATACCGGTCCCGGCCCGGCGCAGGCGTCCGGGCAAAGGAAAATGGATTAGGGTAAGGGGTTGCCGGGCGAATAATCTGAAAGACATCGATGTGAATATCCCATTGGGTCTCATGGCCTGCCTCACCGGCGTCTCCGGGTCAGGGAAGAGCACGCTGGCCGAGGAGATTTTGTACAGGGGAATAAGACGTGCGAAGGGCTATCCGGCCGATAAACCCGGCGTACACGATTCAATAGAGGGCCACCGGGCGGTTGATGATGTTATCCTGGTTGACCAGGGACCTATCGGTAAGACCCCTCGTTCCAACCCCATCAGTTATATGGGGGCCTTTGATCCTATCCGCAAGCTGATGGCTCAGACGCCCCTGGCTAGGGAGCGCGGGTACAGGGCCGGGATGTTTTCTTTCAACGTGGCCGGAGGACGATGTGAGACCTGTGCGGGAAACGGCTTTGAAAAGGTGGAGATGCAGTTTTTATCTGATGTCTATATCACCTGCCCGGATTGTAGCGGCCTGCGCTACAGAAAAGAAGTCCTGGAGGTCACCTACAAAGGAAAGAATATCGGTGACATCCTTCGGATGACCTTCTCTGAGGCCAGGGATTTTTTTAGAGACTGGCCGGGGATAACGGCCCTCTTCCAGCCACTGATCGAGGTAGGACTGGGATATCTCCGTCTGGGCCAGCCCATAAACACCCTTTCCGGAGGAGAGGCCCAGAGGCTGAAGCTGACGAAGCATCTGGCTGTCCGTTCCGGAAGGCGTTTTCTGTTTATATTTGATGAACCGACTACCGGACTCCATTTTGAAGACATCAGGAAACTTCTTGTAGCCTTTAAAGGGCTTATCAAGGCCGGCCACTCGGTTCTGATTGTCGAGCACAACATGGACGTTATTAAATGCGCGGACTATGTCATAGACCTGGGCCTTGAAGGAGGAGATGCCGGGGGAAGGATTGTGGCTGAAGGCACACCGGAGGATATGGCCCGGGCCGAGGGTTCTTTCACCGGCCGGTTTTTGCGGAAATATCTGGAAGGGGGTCTGCGTATTGAGACCAGGCCCCAGCCAATAGCTATGCCGCCTGTGCATTATAAGGAGGCGGGTATTACCATAACCGGTGCCAGAGAACACAATTTGAAGAATATAACCGTGACTATTCCCCGCGATCAGGTGGTAGTCATCACCGGGATCAGCGGCTCCGGTAAATCCACCCTGGCCTTTGATGTCCTCTTTGCCGAAGGACAACGTCGTTATATTGAAAGCCTGCCTACCTATGTGCGGCAGTATCTTAAGATAATGGAACGTCCGGATGTTGACCTTATCACTGGAATCCCTCCTACCGTGGCTATTGAACAGCGGATGGGCCGTTTGCAGAGACGTTCCACGGTCGCCACCATCACCGAAATCTACCATTACCTGCGGCTACTTTTTAGTAAAACGGGCATCCAGCATTGCCGGTGTGGCCGGCCTATCTCCCCTCAGTCTGAGGCGGAGATGGCAAGAAGGATCATAGAAGGGTACAGGTATCGCCAGGTCTTATTCCTTGCACCCAAGGTTATCCGTCGCAAGGGCATTTATAAGGACGTCTTTGAACGGGCGATCCAAAAGGGGTATCGCCAGGCCCGGGTTGACGGCGCCTTAATCTCACTTGAAAAGCTGCCCCAACTTGAGCGGTATAAGGAACACTCCATCGATGTAGTCACTCGCAGCCTCGCGGTATTGCCGGAAGATGAGCCGGGAATAGAAGAATCTATCAGCCGGGCCCTCCTGGAAGGAAAGGGGATGTTCTATCTCCTTGACTGCAAAGACAGGCGGGAAGAGACCTTTAGCCGGAAAGGATATTGTCCGCACTGTGAAACTGCGTTCGAGCCCCTCGATCCACGGCTTTTCTCCTTTAATAGCCGCTATGGGGCCTGCACGGCCTGTGAGGGTCTGGGAATTTTAGCTGAAAATGGATCAATTTGTCCGCGGTGTAAGGGAAAGCGGCTGAATGAACAGGCGCTTTCGGTGAAGGTGGCCGGCCATACCATTGCGGATGTGGTCTCTCTGGCTGTAGAAAGGGCCAGAAAGCTCTTTCTGGAAATGCGTTTTTCGGATAGGGAAAAGGCCGTCTCCGAGCTCCTTATCCCTGAAATAATGGCCAGACTGGATTTTCTGGCCAGGGTGGGTCTCCCTTACCTGACCCTGGAGCGTAGCGGTGATACCCTTTCCGGAGGTGAGACGCAGCGCATCCGGCTTGCCGCCCAGCTAGGTTCGAATCTCTGCGGAGTCTGTTACATCCTGGACGAACCGACCATCGGCTTACACCCGCGGGATAATGAGATGCTTCTTGTCACCCTCTTGCAACTAAGGGATCGTGGCAACAGTGTCGTCGTGGTGGAGCACGATGAGGAGACTATTCGGCGGGCGGACTGTATCCTTGACCTCGGTCCTGGTGCCGGGACAGAGGGAGGTCATTTGATAGCCAAGGGCAGGCTGGCGGAGATCCAGAAGGAACCCGCCTCTGTGACCGGCAGATGGCTCCGCGACGCCGGTCGCCGCCGGATCACCTCTCGATTCCGCACCGCCGGAGAAGGAAAGTGGCTGGAAATTAAAGGAGCGGCTATATATAACCTCAAGGATATTGATGTGGCCATCCCTCTGGGCACCATGGTCTGTATCACCGGTGTATCCGGGTCGGGTAAGAGCACCCTGCTTAGAGAGGTCATTCTGAAAGGAGTTAAGGCCCGCTTAAGTAAGAACAGTATTTCACAGGATAGCTGCAGAGGAATCAGAGGCTGGCAGCATCTGGAGCGCGTTCTGGAAGTGGATCATTCACCCATCGGCAGAACGCCCCGCTCTACCCCGGGTACCTATATAGGATTCCACGATGATATTCGCGCCCTCTTTGCCAGGCTGCCTGAGGCAAGGGTGCGCGGTTATGGAGGCGGACGGTTTTCTTTCAATGTGAAAGGGGGACGTTGTGAGGCCTGTGCCGGTGAAGGGAAGAAAAAGGTGGAGATGACTTTCCTGCCGGATGTCTATATCCATTGTGAGGTCTGTGGCGGACGGCGCTTTAACCAGGAAACCCTTGCTGCTACCTATAGGGACAAAAACATCTCCGAAGTCCTTGACCTCACGGTAGAGGAAGGATTGGAATTTTTCTCCAGGGTTCCCCGGATCGCCCGTGCGCTTAATGTCCTGGTTGAGATAGGCCTTGGTTATCTGAAGATCGGCCAGCCAAGTAATACCCTCTCCGGCGGTGAAGCGCAGCGGATCAAGCTGGCCTATGAACTGTGCAAAGAGACCCACGGCCGAACCCTTTACATCCTAGATGAGCCGACTACAGGGCTCCATCTGGCCGATATTGAGAAATTGATGCGTGTCCTGCAAAGCCTGGTCGATTTAGGGAATACGGTGGTGGTCATCGAACATAATCTTGAAGTGGTGAAAGAGTCCGACTGGATTATTGACCTGGGGCCGGAGGGAGGAGAGAAGGGCGGGAACATCGTGGCGCAGGGATCGCCGCAGGATATTCTGGCCTACAGAAAGGAATCCTACACCGCGCAATTTCTGGGAAAATACCTGGGGATGTAACCTAATACCAAGCTGCGCTCAATTAGTTACTTCCCATTGGTATAAAATTTCATAATTGATTTAAAGCGGTTAAAGTTGACTTTTACCCTGTTTGTTATTAGATAGTTTCCATCCGGGAGACACCCGTTTCCGGCTTTGCACTATAGGCTGAAAGCTGAAAGCTCAAAGCTGACCGCTGGAATAGATCCGATGGAGATTTCTGATAAAAGTTTTCGCCGGTTTTTTGAAGAAGCCCCGGAGATGCTTTTTATAGCGGACAGGGAGGGTCGATTGCTGGCTGTAAATCCCCATGGCGCCGGCCTGCTTGGATATGCCTCACCGCAGGAACTACTGGCCGTGGGGTCAATTCATCAATTATATTACTATCCGCAGGATGAGAAAGATTTTAGGAAAAGGATCGAACAGGAGGGTTTAATACGTAATTATGAACTCACCCTCAGGAAAAAGGATGGCGGCAAGATATCCGTCTCTTTGACCGGGAATGCCATAAGGGATGGAAGCAGTGAGGTCGTCGGCTATGAGGGGATTGTCAGGGATTTCAGTGAACGCAAGAGGCTGGAGAAACAGCTCTTACATCTGGAAAGGCTTGCGGCCATGGGTAAGCTTTCCGCAGAGCTGGCTCATGAGATTAATAATCCCTTGGGCGGCATACTGATGTACGCGAAACTGGCCCTGGAAGACCTGCCTGAGGGCGATGCCCAGGCCCAGCACCTGGAGAAGATTTCCAGATTAGCGACCCGCTGTCGTATGATTGTGCGCGGGCTCCTTGATTTTGGCCGCGGTGACACGGCCGAAAGGGAATGGGTGGACATCAACCAGACTATCCTCGATATGTTTGACCTGATTCGTGACCACATCCTCTTCAGGCCGGTTCGCGTAGAGATGAAGCTGGGCGAGAATCTACCCCGGGTGTGGGGAAACCGCAGTAATCTGGAGCAGGTAGCCTTAAACATGATGATTAATGCGGCTGAGGCCATGGAAGGGCAGGGGACGTTGACAATTGAGACCGGATATTCGAAGGAAGAATCTAGCTTTTTCATGTACTTTAAAGATACCGGGCCGGGTATAAGCAAGGAAAACCTGAATAAGATATTTGAGCCCTTTTTTACGACGAAAAAACGTGGCAGGGGGACTGGACTAGGCCTTTCCATCAGCCATGGAATCATACAGAAGCACGGGGGATCGATTCAGATCAACTCCAGACCAGGGGAGGACACGACATTTATAATCCAACTGCCGGTAGGAAAAGATGACCATGAGGATACGCGGTAAGATATTAATTATCGACGATGACGAGGCCATCCGCGATGGCTGCTACCATACCCTCTCCAGGGAAGGCTATGAAGTGGTCACGGCGGCCACCGGTCGGTCCGGTCTGAAGGCATTTGAAGAGTCTTCCTTTGATCTGGTTCTACTGGATATGAGAATGCCGGACCTGGGCGGCATGGAGGTGCTTAACCAGATCAAGGAGCAGGATCCGCAGGCGGTGATAATTGTTATTTCCGGCTTTGGCACTATACCTTTGGCGGTGGAGGCCATGAAGGCCGGGGCCTATGACTTTTTCCCAAAGCCTTTTGAACCGGATGAGCTTCGCATACTGGTAAAACGAGCCCTGGATACCAGGCGCCTGGCCATGGAGAATATTTATCTGAAGCAGGAGCTTAAGAGTAAAGAGGGTACGCCCCGTATTGTCTATCAAAGCAAGGCGATGTCCAAGATCATCCGTATGATGGAACTAACCGCGCCGACGGACAGCACCGTGCTTATAACCGGTGAGAGCGGAACCGGCAAGGGACTGGTAGCCAGGCAGATCCATGAGATGAGCCAGCGCAGTAAAAATCCCTTTGTGGCCGTGGATTGTGGAACACTGGTGGAAACCCTTTTTGAGAGCGAACTTTTCGGGCACATCAAGGGATCCTTTACCGGTGCAGAGGCGACCAAGATTGGCAAATTCGAGCTGGCGCAAGGCGGCACTATCTTTTTTGATGAAATCGCCAACATCAGCCTGGATGTCCAGGCCAAGCTGCTCAAGGCCGTAGAAGAGAAGACCATATCCAAGGTCGGCAGCCATCGTTCCATTAAAGTAGATATTCGCATTATTGCGGCTACGAATAAGAATCTCGATGGGGCCATCCAGCGCGGGGCATTTCGCGAGGACCTTTTTTTCCGCCTAAACGTCATGCCCGTACATCTCCTTCCTCTTCGCGAGCGTAAGGAGGATATTCCGGTATTGGTACCGTATTTCCTGGAGAGACTGGGCGCTAAGTACAAGAGGGACGGACTTTCTATATCTGATGAGGCCTTGAAATCATTGATGAACTATAATTGGCCGGGCAATGTGCGGGAGCTAGAAAACACGCTCGAACGGGTGGTTATCCTGACCGAAAAATCAACCCTGGACGTCCATGATTTTATGTATGCCGGGTTGCCGGGTTCCAGCCCGTCACTCTCTGCCGGTTCTTACGCCCTTACCGATATGGAGCGTAATCATATCGCGCACGTATTGCATCGCTATAAAGGTAATAAGTCCGAGGCAGCCCGGGCGCTGGGCATTGATCGTAAGACCCTCCGCGAGAAGATAAAACGCTACGGCCTGTCTGATTAAGACCAGGGCTGTTAAATGTTGGAGCCCAATTTGTCCTTGACTTTTACCCGGTTTTTTCTTAATTATTCAAACAAGTAAGCTATCAGTGCAGCGCTGTTGGGGGATCGTCCAGCGGCAGGACGGCAGACTCTGGATCTGTCTACCGAGGTTCGAATCCTCGTCCCCCAGCCATTTTTTTGACGGTTATTTTGTCCATTACTTGCCCCTTCTCTTTCTTGTTCATATCTGATTAATTCCATTAGGCCGGATATTTTTCCATCAACTGGAAAGAAGTAACGCTTATGATTAGAAATATTGGAATAGTGGGTATGCCTCCGCGGGAGGTCATGTTCCGCCTTAAAGGGGAAGGCGCAAGGATTTATGATCTTGATGCCCTGCATGTAAAACCTGACCTTGAGATTACGGCTTCGTATATACCACGGGTTTATTGTGCTATCCTGCGTACGGTCTTGACCAATGCCAAAAAGATGTCTTTAGATGCCATCTATATAGATGTAGGCGAGGGAAAGTGCAGCGGGGCCCTTTATATTGCTGAGATCTTAAAAGTAGAACTTAATATCCCGATTATTCAAACACGTAATGAAGATAAGATGCGTTTCGGTAACCCTATCTGTGAAAGCGATCTCCCCTTACTTGAAAAGATGAACTTGATTACGCAGAGCGTGCTAGATACAGAGACCTTAAAGGGCGATCTGATTCGATGTGAACCAGTGGCTGGATTCTGGGGCGTACCGCCGAGGGACTTCTCTATTCTATCCCTGTTTCCACCACGTACCCATATCTTTGGCTGGACAAGGTGTATGGAGAATAAGACCCCGGCTGATGCAGCGTTAGAACAAGTGGTCAACCCTGATGTCCCTACCGTATTCTTTGCCCAGTCTTTTTGTCAGAAGACGGCTTTAGCCTATTATCTGGCCAGAAGACATCCCTGTGGACTCTATCTGGATGCTGATGTATATATGGGGTATAGCACCAAGGCAAAAGTGCAAGCATTTCTTGAACTAAATGGAGCAATAAATTGATATTAGGTGATTTTGGTACATCATATACAAAATTATGGGATATAGAAAAAGAACCTGTCCCGCGTATTGTGCGCAGTATGGATATATCTTGTGGACTTCGTACTACGTTAGCTACCGGCCATAATGGGGCGCGGTTCGGCGAACGCTACGTTAATGAGCTTACGGCCCTGGCCCGTGGCGCTAAGAGGCTGATTGAAGAAGATGATTTTGTTATCCTGGATTGCGGCAGCCGGGACCTGAAATTCGTAAGGTTCAGCGGGGATAAGGTCAGGGACACGGGATGGAATGCCGAGTGCGGGGCCTCCCTTGGGTTTACCATAGAATTACTGGAGAGGTATTATGACCTTGATTACCGCCAGATGTCCGTGCCATCTACCCACTTATCAGTGACCTGTGGGGTGCTGGGTCTCAGCCACATCTTTGATGCCATTATTCAAGGTGCCCGGCCGGAAGAGGCGGTGGCCTCTTTTATTAAAGGCATCGCCCTAAATGCCTACCGTTTTGCCGGATCCCCACCCAAGCTTTACCTCTCCGGCGGCCTTTCTGAAAATCCTGTCTTTGTCGAAAGCATGCCCTGTGAAGTGGTTGTTCTGGGACGATTTGTTCTACTTGAAGGGCTGCGCTATATAGCCTCTATTTAGCTTGACTATTCAAAGAAAATAAATTAGTTACTTGTGTTTGACGGTTAATTTTTGTGTTCAAAGTGGTGCGAGAAGTGGAAGATTTTAATAAGCTGATAGAGCAGAGACAAAAAAAGGCTGATGACCTGAAAGAAATGGGAGTTCCACTTTATCCCAATAACTTCAGGGTCAAGGACAGGGTAGAGGACATAATATGTAAATATGCCCAGGTTAATGATCTGCCCGGCGATAACCAGAAGTTCGTTATAGCCGGCCGGATGATTGCCCTCAGGGACTTTGGAAAGAGCATCTTTACCCATGTCCAGGACGGGAATGGAAAAATCCAGGTCTACTTGCGGAAGGATGTCCTGGGTAGTGGAAGTTATGAGGTATGTAGGCGTCTGGATATCGGCGATGTTGTAGGTGTTGAAGGGACAATTTTCAGGACTAAAACCGGCGAATTGACGATTCTGGCACGGAAACTAAACCTTTTGACCAAATCACTTCGTCCTTTACCGGAGAAGTTCCATGGCCTTACGGACGTGGAAACGCGGTATCGCCAGCGGTATGTCGATTTAATGGTCAATCCCGGGGTACGGGAAGTCTTTTTGAAGCGCATCCGGATAATCCAGGAAGTGAGGGATTTTCTTGCTGAAAGGGGTTTTCTGGAGGTTGAGACGCCGATGATGCAGCCTGTTCCCGGTGGGGCCACGGCCAGACCCTTTAAGACCTATCATAATGCCCTCGATATGGAGCTGTACCTGAGAATTGCCCCGGAGTTATATCTGAAACGCTTGCTTGTGGGCGGATTTGAACGGGTTTTTGAGATTAATCGCAACTTTCGTAATGAGGGCATCTCTATCCAGCACAACCCTGAATTCACCATGCTGGAATTTTATCAGGCCTATGCCACCTATGAAGATCTGATGGCCTTTACCGAAGAGATGTTTTTCATGCTGGCCAGGAAGATTGGTGGTCAGCCGGTCATTTCTTACCAGGATTATGAGATAGACTTCACCCCTCCGTGGAAGAGGTATGCCTTGAAGGATGCTCTGGTGCAAATCGGCGGGTTGAAGGACGAGTTTCTCCATGATGAGGCAGGGGCCAGGGCCTATGCCACTTCTCTGGGTATTAAGCTGGGTGAAAAAGACGGCCCGGGGAAGACGCTTGTGAAGCTCTTTGATCATCTGGTGGAGCCGAAGCTAATCCAACCAACCTTTATCTATGCCTATCCCCTGGAGGTCTCTCCGCTTTCACGAAAAAATGAGGTGGATAGTGAGGTGGTTGATCGTTTTGAACTGTTTATCGCCAGCCGGGAGATGGCCAATGCCTTTTCTGAGTTGAATGACCCGGTTGATCAAAAGGATCGGTTGGTTAAACAGATAATGAACAGGGACACGGTAGATGAGGACGAGGAAATCGTCCCTATTCTGGATGAGGATTTTCTCCGGGCCTTGGAGTACGGCATGCCCCCTGCGGCCGGGGAGGGGATCGGGATAGACCGGCTGGTTATGCTTTTTACAGATTCACCTTCTATCCGGGACGTAATTTTATTCCCGCATCTCCGGCCAGAACGTTAAATTCATAGGTAATGGCCTGCGACCAAGTATGAGCTTTGAATGGTTTATCGGCCTTCGTTATCTGAAGGCAAAGAGAAAGCAAACCTTTATCTCGGTGATTACCTTTATTTCTGTGGCCGGGGTCATGGTTGGGGTAATGGCCCTGATAGTTGTTCTGGCGGTTATGACCGGCTTTAAAGAGGATCTAAAGGGCAAGATACTGGGCCTTAATGCCCATGTCCTGGTGCTTAAATATGGTGATTCCGTTGGGGATGTAAAAGGGCTGCAGGAAAAGATAGAAAAGACAAAAGGAGTAGTGGATACTACTCCTTTTATTTATTCTCAGGCCATGCTGAGCTCGCAGCTCGGGGCCTCAGGTGTGGTCTTAAGAGGAATTGATTTTAAGTCATCTAACAAGGTCATCAACCTGCGTCAATATATGGTCGAAGGTTCATTGGAGAATCTGGAAATCCCTTCCGGGCAGAAAGGGCCGGGGAAAAATACAGAAGGGACTCCGGGTATCATAATCGGCAGGGAACTGGCCAAAAATCTGGGTGTGATAAGGGGCGACCGGGTACAACTTATGTCCCCGACCGGTATGATTACGCCTGTGGGGGTCATACCCAGGATGGAGGCCTTTAAGATAGTCGGCATATTTGATTGTGGCATGTTTGAATATGATTCTTCCATGGCCTTCATATCCTTGAGAGCGGCCCAATCTTTATTGGGCTTAGGCAACAGAATAACCGGCCTGGAGGTAAAAGTAGCAGATATCTATAAGGCCGACCAAATAGCTGCCGCTATTAACAACACACTTGGTTATCCTTACTGGACCAGGGATTGGATGAAGATGAATAAGAACCTTTTTTCTGCCTTAAAACTGGAAAAGATAGCCATGTTCATAATCCTGGCCCTGATTGTCCTGGTGGCGGCCTTCAACATTGTCAGTACGCTGATAATGGTGGTTATGGAGAAAAACAAGGATATAGCCATCTTGAAGTCTATGGGCGCTACGCGGCAGAGCATCATGAAAATCTTTGTCATGGAAGGGGTAATTGTCGGTTTTACCGGGACCATACTTGGAATTATAGGTGGTTTTGGCCTCACGAGCCTGCTTAAAAAATATAAGTTCATTAAATTGCCCAGCGATGTTTATTACATATCCACCCTGCCGGTAAAGGTGGAAGCGCTGGATGTGGCCTTAATTTCACTTGCGGCTGTTGTTATTAGTTTTTTGGCTACCCTTTATCCTTCCTGGCAGGCTTCAAAGCTGGAACCGGCGACTGCCTTGAGATATGAATAACAAGGGCTTGCTCACCGCCTTCTCCATGGGCCAGGGAAGCGGACCGGTAGTAGAGGCCCGTAACATCCACAAATCATTTGCCACGGACGGGCAAAGGATAGAAGTGCTGAAAGACATCGACCTGACCGTAAAGGCTGGAGAGTCTTTGGCCATAGTCGGCGCTTCTGGAGTAGGCAAGTCCACACTGTTACACCTTCTTGGCACCCTGGAAATACCGGATAGCGGCAGTATTCTTTATAATGGACTGGATGTATCGAAGTTAAGTGACGAGGAGCTGGCCGCCTTTAGAAATAGATATATAGGCTTTGTCTTTCAGTTCCACCACCTTTTGCCTGAATTTAGCGCTATTGAAAATGTGATGATCCCGGCCCTTATCGCCCGCCAGGAGAAAAAGAGCGCCCGCGCCCTGGCGGAAGGCGTTCTTTGTGAAGTCGGGTTAAAAGACCGCCTGAGGCACAGGGTTGGAGAACTTTCCGGAGGTGAGCAGCAGAGGGTGGCCCTGGCCCGGGCCATAGTCCTGTCCCCCCGGCTCCTTCTGGCAGATGAACCCACAGGGAATCTGGATGCAAAAACAGGCCAGAAGGTACACGATCTCATCTTGGGCCTGGGGGAAAAGAATGATATGGCCACAATCGTGGTAACCCATAATCTGCGGCTGGCCCAGGGCATGGGACGCTGCCTGACTATAGTTGATGGACGCCTGGAACAATCTGATCCCGGGAGATTTTCTTGATATGAAGATATTTTTAAGGTCATTGATCTTGTTTTTCCTGATGAACTCTATTTTTCAACCGGCCATAGCCGCAGAAAAAAAGACTGTAGCGGCTGCGCCTTTTATTGTGCACAGTAAAGAAGACATCAGTTCCCTGGTTACTTCGATGGAAAAGAACCTGATGTCTGCTCTGACATCGGCGGGCTTTAGAGTGATCGATTCGGCCCGGGTAGCCGGGGGGATCGACAGAAACAGGCTTTTTGATGCCAAATACATGCGGGATGCGGCAGGGAAGCTGGGGGCGGATTGCATCGTATGGGGTAGCATTACTAAAATCGGCCAGCGCCTGAGCCTGGATGTCTGGTTACTTGAGGTGGCCAGCCCTAAAGGTCCCGTGCCGCTTTATGCCGAAACCACCGGGGCCGACCGGTTGGATACGGCGCTGCAGAAGATAGTGGGCAACATCCAGTTCGCCGTCTTAAAGAAAGAACGTATAGGGGGAGTCTTATTTTCTGGTAATCGAAGGATTGAATCTGAAGCCATCCGTACTCATATTAAGTCCAAACCAGGCGATATTTTTAATAAAGACAGGTTGAGCGAGGATATGCGCTCCATTTTTACGATGGGTTATTTCACAGATATAAAGATCGACGTTAAAGACTCTCCGGAAGGGAAAATTGTGACCTTTGTGGTTACAGAGAAGCCGGTTATAAAAGACATCAAGGTAGAAGGAAATATCAATGTTGAAACCGAGAAAATAAAAGAAGTAATCAGCGTCCGGACCAATTCAATTTTAAAGCTCAAGGATATCCAGGAATCTGAGGAAAAGATCAAATCTCTCTATCGGGAGAAAGGTTATTACGGAACACTTCTGGATCACAAGTTATCAGACTTACCTAATAATGAGGCTATTCTTACTTTTTCCATTAAAGAAGGTGAAAAGGTGCATATAAAGGAGATCCGGTTCGTTGGGAACAAGGCCTTCGGTAGCAAGCAATTAAAAGATTTAATGGAAACTACGGGAAAGGGGTTTTTCTCCTGGCTCACCTCTTCCGGTATTTTAAACCGGGATATTTTGGAACGTGATTTATCCAGGATAACTTCATTTTACTATAACAACGGGTATATCGAAGCCAAGATCGGAGAGCCTGAGATCGAACACAAGGAGAAATTTATATTCATCACTATCCCCATAGAGGAAGGTTCTCAATTTACAGTGGGGACGGTGGATATTGAGGGTAAGCTCATAAGGCCAAAAGAGGAGTTACTATCGATATTGAAGATTCGCCAGGAAAAGACTTACAGCCGGGACGTCTTAAGGAGGGATATCCTGGCCTTAACAGATATCTATGCGGATGCCGGTTATGCTTATGCCGAGGCCTCACCCGAGATCGCCAAGGATGATATAGGGAAAAAGGTAAATATAACCTTTCTTATTCAGCCCGGGGAAAAAGTCCTTTTCGATCGGATAGAGATATCCGGGAATACTAAAACGCGGGATAAGGTCATAAGACGTGAACTCAGGATAGCGGAAGGAGATCAATTTAACGCCGAAGGCCTGCGTAAGAGCAATCAGAGGTTACAGAAGCTTGGCTTCTTCGAGGATGTGAATATAGCCCCGGTCAAAGGCGCTGACGAAACTAAAATGGACCTCAAAATCGAGGTTAAAGAAAGGCCTACCGGGGCCTTCAGTATAGGCGGCGGGTACAGCTCGGTGGAGCACTTTATTGGTATGGCTGAAATATCACAGCGAAACCTTTTTGGCCGCGGTCAGGAGTTGAGCCTGCGGGCCCAAACCAGCAGCCGTTCTACCCGCTATAACCTGAGTTTTACAGAGCCTTATTTTCTGGATACCAAACTGGCCACAGGCATCGACCTTTTCGACTGGGAAAGGGAGTATGATGATTATACCAAGAAAAGTACAGGGGGAGGATTAAGACTGGGCTACCCGCTAACCGATAATCTCAGGGTTTTTGGCGGTTATAGATTCGAAGATGCCACCATGTCGGACGTTCAGCCCACAGCCTCGTGGGTGATAATTGAGTCCATGGACATCCACGTAACCAGCTCCTTAACCGCCGCCATAGAGAGGGATACACGTAACAGTTATATCGATCCCACTGCCGGGTCGATAAACAGCTTTTCGGTCGAGTATGCGGGCG
>DSAQ01000234.1 GCA_011046395.1 Pseudomonadota bacterium | reverse complement strand
CAAACGGTATCAGTTACCTGCTACGCCCTTTAAATATCTTTGCTGCTTTTTGGTGTTATAGTCAAGTTCGTTGCATATAGGATACCGTTAACGGTATAAATTAGCTTTTTACGAAGCCGTCATTTTTAATTAATTGACAGTTTATATAGGGTTTAGGTATGGTCTATAAGTACGCTATATAGGTGGTGCGGATAAAGTGATGAATGATCTGATTGAGGCATTGGGGCAGCTTTTTATGATCGGCTTCCCGGGAGCCGACCTGGATACAGAAACGCAGGAGCTAATCTATAGATATGGCATCGGCAATTTTATCCTCTTCAGGCGAAATGTGGCTGATCCGCTGCAAGTGGCCAGGCTATGCCTGAATTTGAAGAACGCCTGTCGGGATAGAGGGCTGCCCCTACCCCTCATTTCCATCGACCAGGAAGGCGGGCCGGTGGCCAGGCTAAAGCCGCCCTTTACCCAGTTTTCCGGGGCGGCAGGCATCGCTAAGGCAGCCAATCCAGCCGCAGAGGCGCGGCGTTTTGCCGACATAACAGCCAGAGAGCTGAATCTCGTCGGCTGTAACATGAACTTTGCTCCGGTCATGGATCTCGACGTGCCGGGGACTGACCGCGTTATGGAGGGGCGGGTATTCGGAAGTGACCCGGAGCTGGTGGGGTACCTGGGCGGCATTGTAATTGAAGGCTTGCAAAAAGAAGGCATCCTGGCTACGGCCAAGCACTTTCCGGGCATAGGCGGTGTGAAACTGGACCCCCATCAAGACCTGCCAGTTATGGATACGCCTTTATCCGAACTGGAGAAAAGTGAACTTGTACCTTTCCAAAAAGCCGTCGCCGCCCGGGTAGCGGCTATTATGACGGCCCATGTGATCTACGCAGGTGTTGACCCAAACTTGCCGGCAACTCTGTCTCGTATCCTCATGACGGATATCTTGCGAAGTAAAATGGGATTTGATGGACTGATCGTTTCCGACGATATGGAAATGGGGGCTATCGAGAGGCATTTCAGTGTGGAAGAGTCGGCAGCGCTGTCCTTTATGGCTGGAGTGGATATAATTCTTATCTGTCATGAAAAAGAAAAGGCCATCCGGGCGATTGAGGCGGTGAGAGCGTTTGTGGAAAAAGATGCGGAAGGACGGCTGCGTCTTCAACAATCACTCCAGCGAGTCATGGTGGCGAAAAAGCGTTATAATACAATAGATATGGCAAAAGGTATCAGCAAAACGGCCATTAAAGAGTATTTTAGGATTTAGCAGCAGGTGGGTTTGGTGTATGTCGCGAAAAAAACCGTAAATGAAGGATAGAAACCATGACATTTCATCATAGGCGTCCTGTAATCGTTTTTGTTTTACTCCTTTTAATCTCTCTTTTTACAGCAACCCCAGTCATCCAGGCTGAAGAGGCCCTCCCCAATCCTTATCGCTTCCAGCTTGATAATGGCCTTACAGTAATCATCAAAGAAAACCATGCTGCCCCGGTCGCGGCCATTCAGGTCTGGGTGAAGGCCGGAAGTGTTTACGAGACGGATAACGAGGCCGGCATTACCCACTTCATAGAGCATATGATCTTTAAGGGAACTTCCAGGCGCGGGCCCGGAGAGATAGCCAGGGCGATTGAGGCGGTGGGCGGGGATATAAATGCCTACACCTCTCTGGATTACACCGTCTATCACGTAGCTATAGGCAGTAAATTTTTCGATGTGGGACTGGACATACTTTCTGACGCTGTTCTCCATTCGTCATTTGACCCTTTAGAGATCGAGCGGGAAAAAATGGTAGTCCTGGAAGAGATCCGCATGCGTCAAGATCAGCCTTCGGTCAAACTCTTTGAAGCGGTTATGGCAAAGGCGTACACGGTTTCTCCATACCGGAGGCCGGTAATCGGTTTTCCCAAAACCGTCCAGCCCCTCACAAGAGACTCTATTCTGGCCTATATGAAAAAGCGCTACACGCCTTCTAACCTCACGGTAGTCGTGGTGGGGGACCTAGAGACCGCTGATTGTATCTCACGGATTAAACGGGCATTTTCTGGCATGAAAGGCGCAGCCCCTGAATCCGTTTCCCTTGAGGAACCGCCGCAGAATGAAGTGCGCACGGTCTTGCTTGAGGATGAGATCAACGAGTCACACCTTAATATGTGTTTCCCTATACCCGGTTTTAATGACCCGGATAGTGTGGCCCTGGATGTGCTGGCGAGCATCTTGGGCGAAGGGGAAAGCTCCCGGCTTTACCAGGAGTTGCGAGACAGGAAGAACCTGGCACATGGGGTGGCTGCGTATTCTTTTACACCGTTAGGTCCCGGCCTGTTCGAAGTCGCCTGTAGTCTGGATGCGGAAAAGAGTAAGGAGGCGGTTGAAGCCGCGTTACGTGAAATTTATCGCCTTCGGTATGACCACGTTACAGAGGACGAACTCAACAAGGCCAAGCTGAACATAGAGTCGGGTTTTATTTATGCCCAGGAAAGGGTCCAGGGGCAGGCCCGCAAACTCGGGTATTTTGAGACCATGGCCGGTGACTATCGTGAACAGGCGAATTATCTAAAGAAGGTGGCAGCCGTCACACCTGAAGATATACGGCGGGTAGCAGAGAAATATCTCCGTCCGGAACGCCTTACATTAGGACTCCTGGTTCCCAAGGGAGCGACGATGCCTTTTTCTATGGAATTCGCCTGGGCGAACCTATCCCATGCGGCAGATGAAGAGGCAAGAAAATTATACGCCACCCGGAAAGTGGAGATGTCCGGCGCACAGAAATTCATCCTTTCAAATGGCATCACCCTCCTGGTGAAGGAAGAGCGAAACGTGCCTACGGTCTCTATGCACGCCGTTTTCCTGGGCGGACTGCGATGTGAAACTGCGGCCAATAATGGCCTGTTTAATGCCCTGGCTCAGTTATGGACAAAAGGAACGAAACGAAGAAGCGCCCAGGAGATAGCCGCCGAGATTGAAGGCATGGCCGGTAGCATCAATGGCTTTTCGGGTAAGAATACCTTCGGGTTGAGCGCTACCTTTCTATCCCGTTTTTTCCCCCGGGGGCTTGAGATCCTGACCGAGGTCATGCTTGAGCCGGCCTTTAGCCCGAAGGAACTGGAGAAACTGCGCCCGGTATTGCTGGCGCAATTAAAACAGCAGGAAGATAGCCTTCCGGCTATTACGTTCCTCAACTTCAATAAGCTACTTTTTACCGGTTATCCGTACAGTATGAACCCCCTCGGAAGCCCGGAGACTATTAAGAAACTCTCAACGAAAAAAATTAAAGAGGGTTACCAGCGCTATGTCATTCCCGGTAATCTTGTCCTGGCTATAGTGGGTGACGTAGAGGCATCCAGTGTAAAGACAGAGGTAGAAAAGCTGTTTTCTCGTTGGAAGAAGCCGGGCTTTAGGGATATCAGGATTCCCCTTCCTAAGTCTATTGCGAGTCCCCAAACCGCCTCCATTTTAAAGCCCAAACAGCAGGTGCATATCGCCATCGGCTTTCGGGGTGTTACCCTTTCTCATTCGGATAGGGCCGCCCTGGATGTCTTGAATAACGTACTTTCCGGGCAGGGCGGGCGTCTCTTTGCCAGGCTTCGGGATAAGGAAAGCTTAGCGTATAGCCTCTCAGCCTTTTCTACGGAAGGGATAGAAACGGGCGCCTTCGGTGTATATATAGCGACAAGCCCGGAAAAGAAAGATGCGGCGGTTAACAGTATGTGGCGGGAACTGAACCGGGTGCGGGATGAGATAATCGACCCGGCGGAACTGGACCGGGCCAAGCGGTATATAATCGGAAGTACGGAGATCGGCCTCCAGACCAACGCCGCCCAGGCCATGGACATGGCCCTAAACGAACGCTACAGACTCGGTTTTGATTTTACAAAAACCTATCTGGACCAAATAGAAAAAGTTACCGTTGACAACGTGTTGAGAGTGGCCAGAACATACATTCAACCCGAAAAATACGTAATTGTCGCGGTGGGCCCGAATAGTGCAGAACAAAGGCATTGACGGAGCGGCCGAACTTTGTTATACATATTTTTATCTATTCCCCGGTAGCTCAGCAGGTAGAGCGGGTGGCTGTTAACCACTTGGTCGCTGGTTCGAATCCGGCCCGGGGAGCCAGAATACAATCCGCCAACTCTGGCGGTTCTAATTTAACGCAAGACCCCGCGAAGGTCACCCTCCGGGGTCTTGTCGTTTCTGCTTGAACCCCCCGTACCTACAAAAGCCCCGCCCTTGATAGAACATTCCATGGGGATTTATCTTGATTTCCGTCTCGCACATGATGTAATTTTATTAATATTTGATGATTATGTAAAAAGTCCGTTTGCTACGTTGTCCGCCCCCGGCAGAGGGCTTTTCCCCGCGCCGTATGGTGTTACCTGAGGCAGACCTGTAAAGGCAAGGGGGGACTTTTCACCGGATCATCAACTCTGAGAAATGAAAGGAGAAAGAGAAGATGAAAATGCGACTAGTTAGCTGCCTGTTTTTCGGAATCATTTTCGCCTTGGTGATGACAATCGTGGCATTTGCCCAGGAAATTAAGAAGGAAGAATGCTTTTACCTTTCGAGCCTCCATGCTACGGCAAGAGGAATGGTTTACTGGTATGACAAATCACAGGGAGGCCTTGAAACGATCACAGGGGTCCCATACGCAGAAGCCGGATGTAATAAATGCCACGTCTCTTCATGCGATGCCTGCCATAAAACAGACCTTAATGGGAGACCGGGGTATTCTACGGAGACAGCCAAAAGCCAGGGAAAGTGTCTGGGCTGTCACGCCCGCGAGGCATTTATGATGAAGATCGATAAGGAATCAAACACCCCTGATGTCCATTTCGCAAAGGGGATGGGTTGCATGGACTGTCACACTGCGCGCGAGATTCACGGCGATGGCATTGAATACAAATCAATGAAAGAGAAGGGCGCAATGGATGTGAAATGCGAGCAGTGCCATAAATCCTTGTTAAAAAGCGCATCCCACACAATCCACGGAAATAAGCTGGACTGCAAGGCCTGTCATGTGCGACATGTCGTTAGTTGCAATAACTGCCATTTTGAGACCATGCTCAAAGAAAAAAAGCGGGTGTCTCGCCCTGTCTCCGGCTGGAAATTTCTAATGAACTATGGAGGGAAAGTGACCTCAGCCAACATGCAATCGTTCGTGGCGGCGGGAAATAAGACATTCCTTATTTTTGCCCCTCAGTTCAGTCACTCGGTGAAGAAAGACGGCGCCAGATGTGAAGAATGCCATGCTACAGAGACCGTCAAACAACTCCTAAGGAAGGGTGTTGACCTTTCCTGGCTTGAGGGAGGAAAGGACCGGAACCTGAAAGGAGTTATCCCTGTCGTGAATGGAGTCCAATACAGGTGCGTGTATCAAAATTATGAAGACGGAAAATGGACTCCGATCTCCAATCCATCCACCCCGGTGGTGCAGTATGTTGGCTTCGGTTCCCCCTTAACCGAAGAGCAATTAACACGGCTGGAAAAGCCTCAAAAAAGTGGGAAATAGCGCCGTAGCGTAAGACGCTACGTAAAGAGTTCAGCGCAGTTTCCCTCTGGCCAGGGAGGCAAATATGCCGGCGAAGCAGAGGGCGGAAAAGATGATAAAGGCGGACTTCACACTTTTCAGAAAAAGCGGATAGCACGGAGGTGTAATCGGGACCCTTCCGATGTGGGCGGCGAAAAGCAGCATGACGACACCCATGCTGAGCATCTGTCCGGTCATGCGCATGGTGGCGACAATCCCTGACGCCACGCCATAAAACTTTCTTGAAACGGAACTCATAATGGCATTGGTGTTGGGAGATGAGAAAAGGGCAAAACCCAGGCCCAGAAGGGACAAATCGGCTACAATTAATGCCAGGGCTGTTTTTTCGTTTAAAAAAATGAAAAAGAAAAGCCCGATGGCGATCAACGCCATTCCTGTTGAGGCCACTACGCGCGGCTCCATGCGGTCGGAAAGGCGGCCGGCAAATGGTGAAAAAACAGTCATCACAATGGGCTGGGCTACCATAATAAGCCCTGCATTTTGCGGGCTCAGGCCCTTGATATACTGGAGGTAAAGGCTCAAAAGGAAGGCTACACCAAAGGTTGCGCTATAGTTAATGAGGGCTGCCAGGTTAGAGAAGGTGAAAACCCGGTTAGCCCGGAAAAGATTTATATCGAGGAGAGGACTTTCCGCTTTTATCTCCCACCTAAGAAATGTAAGGGCACCAAAGAGACCCATCCCGATAAGCGCCACACCGGAGGCGGAAGGCTGCGAAAACCCATACATTACGGCCATAAGAGAGAGACCATAGATTATAGAGCCTATAATATCTAACTTTTCTCCTCTAGCCTCGGCCCATTCTCCCTTTATTTTCCCGATAACAAGAAGAATTATAAGCAGGCCCAGGGGTATATTAGCCAGGAAGATGGCCCTCCAGCCAAAGTGCTCGGTTATAGACCCACCGATAAAAGGACCGAGAGAGAGTCCTAAATAGACCGCGGCAACGTTTATACCCAGCGCCCTTCCCCTTTCCCCCGCCGGAAATACGGAGGTAAGCATGGCCACTCCCGTGCCAAATATCATGGAACTCCCGATTCCCTGCATGACTCGAGAGGCAATAAGTACCCCGGCAGAGGGTGAAAGCGCGGAAAGAAGACAGGCAAGGGTATAAATCGAGATGCCGGACAAAAAGACTTTTTTCCTCCCATGTATATCCGCTATCCTTCCAAAAGGAACCAGAAACATGGCGGCAGATAGAAGAAAGGAGGTAGAAATCCAACTCAACAGGACGGCATCCATCTGAAATTCTTTGCCGATGGAGGGAAGGGCGATATTGACGGAAGAGCCTATAAAGGGTGTAAGAAACGACGCCAGGGTGGACACAAGTAAGACACAACCCTTACTCGTGGCATCATGCTTACCATCACAGACATCCTCACTTCTCACTCTTCACTCCTCTCACCTTTCACTTTGTTCCTTGTACCATAATCACAGATAGGCGGTCAATTGGTGTTAAGTTTGTTTTATCAAGAGAGTCTCTTGCAAAATTGTCTGTCATCCCCGAATGATTCTATCCGTCCCCGAATGACTCTATCGGGGATACAGGCATTCGGGGACGGATATGGTTTTTACTTGAACATGCATAGCGAGCCGATGCTTGCAGCGGGGTTAGCGAGCGAATACGATGCATTTTACCTTGCATACGGAGATTCCCCGCAGCTTGCTGCGGGGAGCTTCAATAAAACCAGATTCCCGCTCAAAAGCGTTGCGGGAATGACAAAAAATGGAGTTTGGCAAGAGCCTCAGGAGTTGTCAAAAAAAGGAGGGTTTCTTCTGAAAGCTTGTTGTAGGGCCTTAACCATGCGCTAGGAGCCTGTCGGACTTAGGGGATCGTTACGAGGGAAGTGGGGGGAGGACAAGCCAAAAAATTCACGAATTTGAGGCACATAGTGGGGGCTATGTAACGAAAATTCGGGGATATCGGGGCGTTCTCCCATTTTCCGCAGTAGATCATCCTAAGTCCGACAGGCTCCTGGAGGAGTTGTTTGTTACCGCCGGCGCACCCATGTCGCCTGGGGACCCTTATCTCCAGCCTCTTCTCCAAATTCCACACAGTCTCCGATGTTCAGTCTTTCAAACTTCATATCCTTTACTGCGTTTTTATGGAAGTAAACCTCGCGGCCTTCAGCGGATAGAATAAGGCCATAATTCTCTTCCGGGAAAATGTGAGTTATAAAACCCCGTGAGGGTCCTGGCTCCACACGGGCCACTTGCTGCCTTAGGCGGTTGTGCTCTCTTAATTCGGAATCCAGGACGTCAAATGCCTCTACAATAAGAGGGAGGACTAACTCCCCTTTCTCTTTTACCACAATGGTCTTCTCCGGCACCGTACCGGTGATATGTATTTCAAAAGCTCCCAGCTTGTGATGCCGGGTGCCGATCAAGGTCAGGCGAAAGTGATGAAGCAATCCGGGATAGTGACACTCAATTTTGGACAGTTCTTCGTCGATCTTCCCTTCCCATTCAGGTAGCATGGTCAGATTACGCGCTTCAATGCGAATATCCATATTGTTCTGTCCCTCCTGTTTTTTGTTAATGTTTAAGATACCATAGTTGTTATATGTTATCCCAGCTAAAAGCAGAGTACAATCATTAATGATACGCTAATTTGTATTCAGGGGAGAAAATAAGCAGATTAATAGAAAGGCTGGGGATTTGAATATATTTAATGCTATAATAATCTTAATCTGGATGGGGACCAGGCTATGATTTCCTTATGGCGGAAAAATGAAAAAGATAAATAGAACCAGCTCAAGGCCTGACGCACAGAGTGCTGCGCGTCATCTGCAACAATCGGCTGGGGAGGCGATGAAAGGGCCTGCCACCGCCCTTCGCTTTTTGATTATTGTAATCGGCTCCATACTCGTAGCCGAGATATTGGTAATGTTCTTTCTCTCGATCCTGCCGCCGTTATCCCCGAATCTGGTCGCGTTCCTGGATGCGTTTTTGTTGGCCGTTGTGACCTTTCCGGTGCTTTACCTTGCCCTGTTCCGACCGCTCGTCCGCCAAATCACGGAGACGCAGCGGGTCGAGGGGCGACTCCGCAAGGCCCATGAGCTTAGCGAGGCTATTATTAAGACCATCCCTTTCGGGATGGATGTCGTGGATGAAGAGGGCCGTATAGTTTACTTAAGCGAGAAACTGAAGGCGCTCCTGGGTAACGATGCGATTGGCAAGACTTGCCCTGCTGTCTATAGAGAAGGCGGAAAAAACGTGTGAGGATTGTCCGGTGAAACAAGGTATCCACGTAGGAGAAACCCGCTCGGTTGAGGTCGAAGGCATACTGGGTGGAAAAACCTTTCTGATAACCTATATCGGGATGATGCAGGATAATAAGAAGGTATTCCTGCGGATTCTCGAAGACATCACCGAGCGCAGGCGGGCCGAGGATGAGCTGCGCGAGAGCGAAGAAAAGTACGCTACGCTGGTCGAAAATTCCTTAACGGGCATATATATCGACCAGGACGGGAAGATTGTATTTGCCAACCACCGGTTTGCCGGGATTTATCGGTATCCGAGAGAGGAGCTGCTAGAAATAGAGACTTGGAGGCTGGTCCATCCTGAGGATAGACCCTTGACCAATCAAATAAGACTAAAGAGGCTGGCTGGAGAAGAAGCGCCCCCGGAATATGAGGCCAGGGGCCTTACCAAGGATGGTGACACTATTTGGATCAATCGAAGAAACACCCGCATAGAGTATAAGGGAAGGCCGGCTATATTGGGTAATATTGTGGATATCACCGAACAAAAGCAGGCCGAAGAAGAACTCCGCAAGATAAACGAAGAACTCAAGAACTTTATCCATATTGTCTCCCATGACCTGAAAACCCCCATAATTTCCATTCAGGGATTTGCTGCCCGGCTGCTCAAGAACTATCAGGAAAAATCAGGGGACAAGGGCCGGAATTATCTGGAGCGGATCAACTCCAGCGCTTGCCGAATGGAGATGTTGATCTCTGATCTCCTGGCATTGTCAAAAATTGGCCGGGTGGCCTCTACTTTTGAGGATGTTTCCGCTCTGGAGATCGTAAAAGAGGTTATTTCAAACCTCCAATACAGAATAAAGGAAAACGGGATAGAAGTCGTGATGCCACCCGGCCTTCCCGTCATCTACGCCGATCAGGCCAGAATCTATCAGGTTTTTGAGAACCTGCTGGTTAATGCTATTAAGTACATGGGTAATACGAAAAACCCCAGGATCGACATCGGATGCGAAGACAGAGGAAACTTTCATCGATTTTATGTAAGGGATAACGGCAGCGGGATTGATCCGCAATATCACCAAAAAATATTTGAGATGTTCTACCGGTTAAAAGAGACCAGGGCCGAGGATGGAACAGGGCTAGGGCTGGCCATCGTTGATAGAATTGTACGTAACCACGGCGGGAAGGTATGGGTGGAGTCTGAAAAAGACAAAGGGGCCGCTTTCTATTTTAACTTGCCCAAAAAGAAAATGGAGTCTGACCTCTCCAGGAATTGCCACAGCAAATCCCCTTGACCATTCCTTTGGCTTCGTGCTATTTTCCCTGAAATTTCAGAGTGATATGCTTAACCCTGGGCTTGGTGGTTAATGCCGACCCTCGTTTGATGAGATCTTAAAGGGGCAAATGATGACCGAAGAAAAAGCACTGGTTCCTATTGAAGTAATTCAGCGCCAAATAACCATTATTCGTGGCGAAAAAGTTATGCTGGACCGAGACCTGGCTGAACTGTATGGCGTTGAAACAAAACAGTTGAAGCGCGCCGTCCGCAGAAACATGGATCGATTTCCGCCGGACTTTATGTTTGAACTAACCAAAGCAGAGTATGATGCCTTAAGGTACCAATTTGGCACCTTGAAAAGGGGTGAACACTCAAAATATTTACCGATAGTGTTCACAGAGCAAGGCGTGGCCATGTTATCATCAGTGCTCAATAGTAAACAAGCCATTGAGGTAAACATATTAATCATGCGGGCATTTATGCAGCTCCGTCAGATGATATCTTCGCATAAAGATCTGCTCCGTAAAGTAGAAGAAATGGAAAAGAAATATGACGAGCAATTTCAGGTGGTATTTGAGGCCATCAAGCAACTGATGGCTCCGCCGGAGAAGCCGAAGAGGAAAATTGGGTTTTAGATGAATCTGTGGAGGCTCTTGCAAAACTCCAGGATTGTCATTCCCGAGGGTTTTATCGGGGATATGGTTTTTCAAGCAGTTAGAACCAGATTCCCGCTCAGAATCGCTGCGGGAATGACAGAATTGGGACTTTTGCAAGAGGCTCTATGGTTATTTTTTTGACAAAACGGTTTATCCGGATTAGGAGATATGATTATGCCCTGTGCCGTAGGCGTGGATATTGGCGGGACCCATTTTCGTCTGGCTGTAGTTGATGAAACCGGACAATATGGTATTATAAAAAAATTTCCATCTGAAAGTCACCTGGGGCCGCATAAACTTATTGATCGGGTAGTGTCAGCCGTCTCCGGGGTAACGCAGGAAGTGCCGGAGACGGTTGCAGGTATCGGAGTAGGTATAGCCGGCGCTGTAGATCATATAAAAGGTGTAGTCCGCTTCTCACCTAATTTGCCGGGCTGGGACCACATCCCGCTGGCGGAGATAATGGAGGCCCGGCTTGGGCGGCCTGTTTTGGTAGATAATGATGCCGATCTTATCGCCTTTGGGGAAAAGTGGCGGGGTGCCGGCCGTGGATACGAAAATTTTTTGTGTATAACACTGGGCACTGGCGTAGGAGGAGGGCTTATACTCCGCAATGAGATATGGCACGGATGTGGCACGGCCGGAGAGATAGGGCATGTGACCATAGACCGGCATGGAGCCCGGTGTAACTGCGGTAATTATGGCTGTCTGGAGACCGTGGCCTCGGCTACCGGCCTCATCCGCATGGCACGTGAGGGTCTTAGAGAAGGGAAAGAGGGTTTGTTAGCGCAAAGGATAACTTCTGATCCGGACGCACTTTCCGCCCGTCTCGTTGCAAATCTGGCCAGGCAGGGAGACCCGTGGGCCTTAGAGCTTTTTGCCGAGTTAGGTAAGGCCCTTGGTGTGGCCATAGCCAGTGTAATGAATTTACTCTGCCTCGAGGCCATCATTATTGGCGGAGGCGTTTCCGAGGCCTGGGATTTTTTTATAGGGCCCTTCCGCACGGAGTATGCCCGGCGGGTTATGCCTGGAACAAGGCCGGAGGTGCCTGTTCTCCCCTGGGCATTGAAGGACGCAGCCGGGATTATCGGTGCGGCCGCCACCATTTTTCATAAAAAGTCGAATTTGACGGTCTTGTAAAAAGTCCCTAAAACCCCCTCTCCCTTGACGGGAGAGGGTTGGGGTGAGGGTGAAAATGGCGGTGTTTTAGGTGGTTACGTTCCCCCTCCCCTCAATCCCCTCCCGCCAGGGGAGGGGAAGTTTATGGAAGACTGATCGACTTTTACCAGTGACAACTGACTATTGACTAATGACATTCACTATAGATAACATCCGCAACTTCTGCATTATCGCCCACATCGACCATGGTAAATCTACCCTGGCGGATAGGCTACTGGAATATACGGGCGCAGTCTCCGCCCGGGAAATGGTTTCTCAGTTCCTGGATAAGATGGATTTGGAAAGGGAAAGGGGCATAACTATCAAGGCCCAGACAGTGCGTCTGAATTATCAGGCCAAAGACGGGAAAACCTACATGCTGAACCTGATAGATACACCCGGCCACGTGGACTTTACTTATGAAGTATCCCGTAGCCTTTCAGCCTGTGAGGGAGCCTTACTGGTCGTTGATGCCAGCCAGGGAGTGGAAGCCCAGACCCTGGCCAATGTTTATCTGGCGCTGGATAATAATCTGGAAATTATTCCGGTCTTAAATAAGATTGACCTGCCCAGCGCCGGGCCGGAACGGGTTAAACAGGAAATAGAAAATATAATCGGCCTCGACTGTCAGGACGCTATCCTGGCCAGCGCCAAGGAGGGCATAGGCACCGTCGAGATACTGGAGGCCATTGTAAAACGCATCCCGCCGCCTGAGGGTAATCTCACGGCCCCTCTTAAGGCCCTCATCTTTGATTCCTGGTTTGATTCCTACCAAGGCGCAGTCGTTCTCGTACGGGTGTACGAGGGTACAGTTAAAAAAGGCGATATGATAAAGATCATGGCCACTGAAAAGGTCTATGAGGTGGCTAAGGTTGGTATTTTTATGCCCTCCGCCGGAGAGATTCCGGAACTCAAGGCCGGCGAAGTAGGATTCATTATGGCCGGTATCAAGGGGGTGCGTGATACTAAGATCGGTGATACAATCACCGGGGCCCAGCGGCCAACATCCAGCCCCCTGCCGGGATTCAAGGTAGTCAAGCCTATGGTCTTTTGCGGGCTCTTTCCAACGGATTTCGGTCAATATGACACGCTCCGGGAGGCCATGGAAAAGCTCTGGCTGAACGACTCTTCTTTTAGTTATGAGCCAGAGACCTCATTGGCGCTGGGTTTTGGTTTTCGATGTGGGTTTCTCGGTCTTTTACATATGGAAATTGTGCAGGAAAGGCTGGAACGCGAGTACGGCCTTTCCCTGATCAGTACCGCTCCCTCTGTGGTTTATCGCGTCACAGATAAAAAAGGACAAATAAAGATGGTGGACAACCCCAGCAAGTTGCCGCCGGCACAGGATATCGAGACCATTGAGGAGCCCTTTATACGGGCAGATATCTATACCCCGGCTGAATACGTGGGAGGAGTGATTACGCTTTGTGAAGGCAAAAGAGGGATTCAAAAGGATCTCAAGTTTATCACTGAAAACCGGGCCTTACTTTCTTATGAAATCCCCTTTAATGAGATGGTACTTGACTTTTACGATCGACTGAAGTCCGTAACCAGCGGCTATGCCTCTCTCGATTACACATTTCTGGATTTCAGGCCGTCCCCGCTGGTTAAGCTGGATATCCTTATTAATAAGCTTACGGTGGATGCCCTTTCTACCATTGCCCATAAGGACCGGGCCTACCACCGTGGCCGGCAGTTAGCCGGGAAGCTGAAAGAGGTTATTCCGCGCCAGATGTTTGAGGTCATCATCCAGGCCGCTATAGGCAGCCAGGTCATTGCCCGCGAACACGTCGCGCCTCTGCGCAAAAATGTCACAGCCAAGTGCTATGGCGGCGACATAACCCGAAAGAGAAAGTTGCTCGAAAAACAAAAAGAAGGTAAAAAGAGGATGAAGCAGGTTGGCCAGGTGGAAATTCCGCAGGAGGCCTTTTTGTCGGTGTTGAAGGTGTAGAATAGAGATTTCAAATTTCAAATCTCAAATTTGAAATTAAGAATGCTAACCGCTACTTACAAGGAGGATTCTTTTGCAGAAGGTAAAAAGCGACGTTAAAAAAGATTGGAAGGCCACGACCAGGGAATACGTTGAGGCTATTGTTATTGCCTTTGTCCTGGCCATGTTAATCCGGACGTTTGTAGTACAGGCGTTCAAGATACCTTCCGGCTCTATGAAACCCAATCTACTTATAGGAGACCATATATTGGTGAACAAGTTTATTTATGGTATAAAGAACCCATTCACCGGCAGCACTCTTATACCGATTGAAAAGCCGGAGCGCGGCGAGGTGGTGGTCTTTATCTACCCGGTGGATCGCGACAAGGACTTTATAAAGCGGGTCGTCGGGATAGAAGGCGATTGCGTCCAGATTGTAAACAAAAAGGTTCATGTAAATGGACAGCCCATGCCGGATAACTATACTATGCACACCGACGGCGAGGTGCTGCCCTCCGCCATAGGCGGACCACGCGATAACTTTGGCCCTTATATCGTCCCCAAAAACTCTATCTTCGTTATGGGAGATAATCGGGATCAGAGTTACGACAGCAGGTTTTGGGGACCTGTTAACCTGAAGGATGTCAAAGGAAAGGCGTTTATCGTTTACTGGTCGTGGGATAGTGAAAACTTCGGTGTTCGCTGGAAGCGCTTTGGTAAAACCATACATTAAGTTATTAGCAATCAGCGATCAGCAGTCAGCGGGATGAGAAATCCTTCTATTTTTAGCTGAAGGCTGATAGCCATAAAAGGAGGACAAAATGGCAGGTGTCAACAAAGTTATCCTGGTAGGTAATCTTGGGGCCGATCCCGAGGTGCGTTATACGCCGGGAGGTTTGGCAGTGACTAACTTCCGCCTGGCCACCACAGAAAATCGCACTAATAAAGAAGGTCAACGGGAACAACACACCGAATGGCACAGAATTGTAGCTTTTGGGAGGCTGGCGGAGATATGTGGGGAATATCTGGCTAAAGGGAAACAGATCTATATTGAAGGCCGCCTGCAGACACGTTCCTGGGATGACAAAGACGGCAACAAGAGATGGGCTACTGAGATTATAGCCGGCAATATGCAGATGCTCGGCCCAGCCGGGCGTCAGCCCGGATCAGGTGAGGGAACGACGACCACGCCCTCGGCGGATTTAACGACAGATACTGGATCTGAACTCGGCCCGGGGCCGGATGACGATATACCATTTTGATCGTCAAATTTGAGATTTCGCAAAAAGTAAAATCTCCCCTCCCTCGGCGGGAGGGGATTAAGGGAAGGGGGAAAGCAGGCTGGTGAATTGTCGATGTTCTCACCCTCACCCTGACCCTCTCCCATCGAGGGAGAGGGAGGCTACGGTAAGGGCTATTTATCGACCTGCAGTTCTCTGAGGAGTCGCTTGAATTCTTCGGATTCTTTGTAGCCCTGTACGGCATTTTGATACTCTATCCAGTGCCGCCAGATGTCCATCCATTTTTCATTGTACCAGTAATAAGAAGGATTTCCCTGTCCGAGTAGGCGTTTTATATATTCCTCATATTCTTCCTGGCAATTCAAGCAGAAGCGAAAAGGAATACTGATGTCCCGATTAACCGCTTCCGGTAGATCCATTTGTACACCACATTTGGCACACTTAAGCATGCACTGGGTACATTCGATAAACTTTTTGAGCAAGGAGACCTTTTTTACCCTCTCTATCTCTTCCTTTTTCTTCTTCTCATGTTTTAATCTTTCCTCTATATCGATTATGTCCGCCATAGTTATTAATCTCCCTCCTTGCTGCATCTAGCTCATGGCTCATAGTTCATGGTTCATGGTTCATGGTTCATGGCTCATGGCTTTTAATTGCTATGAGCTATCAGCCATCCAATTCAGGTTTCGTGCTAAAAAACTCGCAACTCGCAACCCGAAACCCTCCTCCCAACCCATTACTCCTCCTCTATATCTCCTGATTCCCCATTAAGGTTAAATATCTGACGGGCAAAATCAAGATAGATATCCTTATGCTCGCGGCTGCTCTTCCCTTTGAGATAAGTGATAGGATCGTGGAGCATCTTGTTGACAATAGAGGCGGTCAGGACATGAACGGCCTTTTCCTGTTCCGGGGTCAGGGAACCCATGTTGGAGAGGGTCTTCCGGCACTCTTTGAGTCTAATCTGCTCTGCCTTTTCACGTAAGCATACTATTATGGGCGTAATATCCAGCGCCTGGAGCCAATGCTTAAATTTAATAACCTCTTCTTCGACAATCCTTTCAGCCCGCAGGGCTTCCTTCTGCCTTTCAGCCTTATTCAGCTCTACAATCCCCTTCAAGTCGTCTATATCATAGAGATAAACATTATCTATCTCATTGGTGCGCGGGTCAATATCCCTGGGAACAGCAATATCAATAAGGAACAACGGCCGGTTCTTACGGGCCCGCATGACGCTCTTTACATTATCATAATTAATTACCAGCCCCGGCGCCCCGGTGGAGCTTATTATGATGTCCACCTTTGACAGTTGATCATATACCTCATCCAGGGAAACGGCCCGGCCCTTAAACTTTTGCGCCAGATCTATAGCCCGCTCCAAGGTCCGGTTGGCCACTACAATCTCGGCCACGCCGTTGGAGATAAGGTGTTCAGAGGCCAATTCGGCCATCTCGCCGGCTCCAATCAACATGGCCCGTTTCCCTTTTAAATCCGCAAATATCTTCCGGGCCAGTTCGACCGCCGCAAAACTTATCGAAACGGCATGGCTGCAAATGCCGGTCTCGGTGCGCACACGCTTGGCCACAGAAAAGGTCTTATGCAGGAGGCGGTTGAGTATGACGCCGGAGGTCTTCTGGTCTGTGGCCTGGCGGTAGGCGTCTTTGATCTGGCCGAGTATCTGTGGTTCGCCTAAAACCATGGAATCCAGGCTGGCCGCCACCCGGAACAAATGCTTGGCGGCCTCTTCTTCATGATAAATGTACAGGCAGCGTTCAAAGTCGCCGAGGGGGATGCCGTTCGACTCGGTAAAGACCTTTTTTATCTCCATTTCTGCATTTGCCGGATCAGGGGTGGTCATCAGGACTTCTACACGGTTGCATGTGGAAAGAAATATGAATTCCCTGACGAATAGTATCCCTCGTATCAGGGTAAAAGGCAGTTCCCGGTCGCCGCCGAAAGTCAGGCGTTCCCTGATCTCAACCGGCGCTGTCTCATGATTGAGACCGATCAGAACTATACTCAGATTAGACGCCCCATCCGGCATAAGTATGTAATCCTTTGAGTAGCAGCGAAACCCCGAGGAAGGTAAAAAGTAATGCCCCCAGGCCGATGATGGCCATGATGGCCGCCCGTCTGCCCCGCCAGCCTACGGCCAGGCGTTCATGGAGAAGAGCCGCATAAAAAAGCCAGCTAACGAGCGACCAGGTTTCCTTGGGATCCCACTGCCAATGCGCACCCCAGGCCTGCTCGGCCCAGAGCGAGCCGGTTAGTATGCCTACGGTCAGAAGCGGAAAACCAATGGTCAGGCAGCGGTAATTTATGGCATCCAGAACTTCCAGGGAAGGCAGGCGCTGATAAAAGGCCCCGAACTTCTTTTTCTTGATCTGGCGTTCCTGAATCAAATACATAATGCCGGCACAGGCGGCCACGGCCAGGATTCCATAGGCAAGAAAATAAACTGTAGCATGAATGGGCAGCCAGTAGCTTTTGAGCACCGGGGGTAAGGCTACTATTTTCTTGGGAAGGGTAGAAGAGGCGATCATAGAAAGGGCGGCTATCGGCGTAGCAAAGGCGCCCAGATTTTTCACCTTGTACCGCACGTGAATGTAGAGGTACCCGCCTATCAGCGCCCAGGCAAAAAACGAAAGAGACTCGTGTAAGTTCGTTACCGGAGCGTAACCCGCTTCATAATAGCGGACTATGATGGTTGCGGTATGGAAGAAAAATCCGGCGATGGCCACGCCCAGGGCTACCCGGCCGGCCGGCTTTTGTTGAGAGATTATATAGACCAGGTAACCCGCCGTAGCCGCCAGGTATAACAATAGGGTCAGTTTAAAAAGGATGACGTTCATGCCGTTAAATCTCAAATTTCAAATTTGAAATTTCAAATCCCCAGAACTGAAAGTCCAAACTCCGGCCCCAGGACTTCTTGCAAAAAGCGGTCAATGCGCACCCGATCCCCGGCCCGAATCCAGTCCAGAAGCTCTGAATAGACCAGCCGGTTGAAGATGGCCTCGTTTTCAGACTGCGGCCGGCCCATAGCCAGCACCCTGGGCCTGACTGCCCCCATAATCCTAAGGAAGTCGGCATATTCCCGGCCATAGGCATCTTCCAGTTCTTGTCGCAGTTTTTTGGCCAGGGCCGGGCTCCGGCCAGCGGTGGAGATGGTAATCAGAAGATCGCCTCTTATCACCATAGAAGGAACTATGAAATTACACAGGTCCGGCTTATCCACAATATTACATAGGATATTTTTCCGCTGTGCTTCACTGCTGACCGCTGTATTAACGTCCGGGTCATCTGTGCAGGCCACCACCAGAAACACCCCGTTCAGGTCTCCACTCTGATAGCCCCGCGCCGCATGTGTTATTTTCTTTTCTCCGGCCAATCCCTGAAGATGGGGAGCAAGTTCCGGACTTACGACCCTGACCCTGGCGCCGCAGGAGAGCAGGGTCTCGACCTTCCTTTGCGCAACCTTACCGCCACCTATTACCAGGCATTGTTTATCCTTAATATCCAGGTTTATGGGATAATACCGCAAATGTTCACCGCCCATCTCTTAGTCAAAGGCTGACTTAAGCCAGCAATGTAACAGTAATTGGAAGGTTAGGCAAGATTTTTCCCTCACCGCAAAGGGCGCAAAGCTGGTGAGATCAGTTGAGTAGTTAAGTAGTTGAGTGGTTGAGCAGTTACTCAACAACTCAACGGTTTTTACCACTCATCTACTCAACCAATTGACTACATAACATGCATCCTTTGCGGTGAATCTTATAGGGCAGGTTATTTGTCTTTGCCCTTGCGGGCATAGTCAAGCAGGTAGACAAAACCAAGCAGGGCTGCGGCCATCCCCACTACAGCCCAAGGGCTTTTTCGCAGGAAAGGAAAAAGGCGTGAAAGGACGAAGGCGAAGATACCGGACAGTATCAATCGCATGAGAAATATCCTGAATTGAGATGCATTCATGATTATTAGCGTTTAGCGCATAGCGATTAGCGAGTAGTATGAGCAGCATCCGTCCTCGGCCGACCCGTCTACGATCCGCCGCAGGAGGAGAGCTTGCTGCGACAGCAGAAACAAGTAAAGGGATACCCTTTCCGGGGCATCCCTTTACCCAATAGCTTCTGATGCCGATTTAGAACACCTTTTCTACTACCGGCACGACCTGTTTCTTACGGGACATAAGGCCGGGGATATATACTGAGTTACCCTCTACCTTAGTATTAAAGGCCTTTTCAATCTTGGCCTTGTCGCCTGCAAAGTACAGCTCGGAGCCTTCCTTTATGATGTCCGTGGCGACAAAGATGACCATCTCATAGCCCTCTTTGGCCTTCAGGTCGTTCAGGAAATTCACGACCTCGGAGGCGCGGTTGTAAACATCGGTCAGATCCACGACCTCGGTCTGGCCGATGCCGACTTTTTTGCCGGCAAAATCAAAATTCTTATAGTCGGCAAAGATAACGTCCTTGATCGGCTTATCCGCTATATTGGCCTTGGCCTTCTTCACATCAATGCCAAACTTCATCATGTCGTCAATGCCGGCTATCTTGGCCAGTACGGCAGCCACATCCTTGTCTTCCTGGGTGGTAGTGGGCGACTTAAAGACTACGGTATCGGAAAGGAGCGCACCCAGCAGGATACCGGCCATAGCCTTATCCTTGGCCACAACATCCTTGTATTTCTTGGCCAGAATAGTGGCTGTGCTGCCTACCGGCTCAACCAGGATGGCGATGGGATTTGGATTGGAAAAATTCATTTTGTGATGATCGATAATCTCAATGACTTCCGCCTTAGCGATGTCATCCGGGGACTGGCTGGCCTCATTATGGTCCACCAGCACCAGTTTTTTGCCCTCGGCGCTGCCCAGTTCCCCTGGCACAGGCACACCGAACTTGTTGAGCACAAAGGCGGTCTCCTCGTTGATCGGCCCCGGGGTGACCGGGGTATAGCCCTTTATCCTGGCGTAAACGATTGCCGAAACTACCGTATCCGTATCCGGACTCTTGTGACCTATTACATATACATCTGCCATCTTCTTCTGTCCTCCATATTGTTTAGTTTATTTTTTACGTCTTCGAAAAGACAACAATTTTCGGACAATCATAATAGTTAGCCGGTGTCTTTGTCAAGGATAAAATGAAGCGCTATTCACTT
>DSAQ01000003.1 GCA_011046395.1 Pseudomonadota bacterium | reverse complement strand
GGTGATCGCAACCTTAAAACGTAAAGCAAAAAACCTTGGCTATAAACTTATAACTATCAAAGAACATGAACAAATTATACCAGCTACGTCAACCTGAGTTCGTTGGAAGTAAAATTTACCGCAGAGGTCGCCAAGGTTGGCGTAGGGGCAGGGCTTGCCCTGACCAATAAGGGCGCAGCAAGCAGCGCCCCTACGTTGCGGGTTGCGGACTCTGCGTGCTCAGTTCTTTTCGTCCTGACTGACGTTGAGCCTGTAGCTGATTATCGTACTTTTGCCGGAAACCAGGGGTGCGATGCCGGTTCTCATTATGACACCGACAAAGAGTTCGTAATGGTCTTTTCCATCGGTATCTACTAACTGATAATCACAGACTCCACCGGATATCTTGCGTGTCTTCCAACTTTCCGCCAGGCCCAGCCCGTCCCAGTTGAGCAAATATATCTCGCTGCTGGTATATTCTTTGAAGTTTCGCAGCAATCGGGATGCGGTGGAAAGGTTTCTGTTTACTATAAGCTCGGCAATGCCATCTTTGTTTAGATCGGCCACGATGATCCGTGAGGGCAGATATATCCTTTCTTCAGTGTCAGACCGTGTGCGGTTGGGGTTGGCCGTAACAAAGTTAATAGTTTCTCCATAGGGTTCGTCACTTTTCCAGCGCAGTTCACCAGAGGCAGAATAGACCTTGAGTTTATTGTGTTCATCAATTATGATAGTTTCTGCGGTCTTATCTCCGTCAACGTCCGCTATCGTGAAATTGAATACGTTAGCGCCTACAGGAAGGCGAAGTTGTTCCCCGGCCGCTAATTTTTTGTTTACCCACAGCAGCTCGCAAACGGCCAACGCAAAGGGACTATTAATATCCTTTTGCTGGCCAACTATAGTCAGGTTGCCCCCTGCCAGCTTAGTTATCCTGAGATACCAGCGGAGATGTTCGGCGATGTGCACAAAATCTGAGCCGTTCCATTCCAGAACGAATGAATCCACGTTGCCGGAACTCAGGTTGGACACGTAAATTTCAGGGGTTCCGTTACCGTTTATATCCCCTACGTCCACGGAAAGTTGATCATAGGTGGATTTGCCCTTGATATGTTTTAGTTTTTCCAGTTTCTCGCCTTTTTGCCGGTATATCCAGACATCTGTCTGGGTGATGAATACTATCTCTTTCTGCCCATCGCCATCTAAATCAGCTACCTGCATCCCCCGCATAACAGAAGAAAACTCCTGACTTTTCCAAAAACCGGCCTTCTTTTGTTTAGCAGAAAGTTGAATAAAATCTGGATTTAGATTGGAAGACGTCTCCTCTTCCTGGCTGGACAATAAAATCCGCTGTGGATGGGCTGCAACCGTCGTTTGTTCTTTAGGCGGAGCAACAGCGGTACGGGTGATAACCGGATTCCGGCCAAATATCTTGGCATTTATATCCCCGGCAAATTCATCTACTTTGGGAATGACCTCATCCAGACTTTTTGTCTGAGTATAAACGGACATGGCGGGCTGGTTAAGATCTGTGGCTACTATTTTGGCATCCAGGCTGCTTGAATTTCCGAGTACTGTAAGGCTGCCAAAGAGGACGTAATCGACCTTTAACTCCTGGCCCAGTTTTTTGGCCGATATTTCATTTAAATTTCCCGCATATTTCTGGTATATATCTTTAACCGCGTGCTTTTCCAGCACCACGACCTTTTCCTCCCAGGCAATACGGCTGGCGAGCATATCAAAAATGCCGTCCTGGAGGTAGGACAGATCACCTGGTGCATAGACATTAAAGGGGATAATAGCAACCCTGGTCGGTTCTCCGGCCCAAAGCAACGGGCAGAAACTCAGGATTATAAATAGACTACTTATCGATATAAGAAATTTTTTCATGGCGGTTACCTTAGCTTTTATGGATGACGTAGGGTAACATTTGGTGTGAGTGTAGTCAAGATTAAAGACCTCCCCTATCCATACTTGACTTGCCAAAAGTCTTAAAAATAAGTATAGAAAAACAATGGACAAAGGCGATCTCTACAAAAAGTTATTACTCTGGGGCATTATCCTCTTATGCCTCTCCTTACTCGGCCTGGTATTGCTCCATAATTCTTTATTAGCTATTGGATATGACAAATTCAGCGCCCTGCTTTCTGACCGGGCAAAGATCCGGGATTTTGTGGCTTCTTTTGGACCGCTGGCGCCTCTGGCCTTTGTCGGCCTCCAGATAATGCAGGTGGTGATCTCCCCGATTCCGGGTGAAGCCACCGGATTTATCGGCGGATACCTCTTTGGTGCGGTTAGAGGATTTATCTATTCGACTATTGGATTAACCTTAGGTTCATGGTTGGCTTTTAGTATCTCCAGACTATTTTCGCCCTATGTCACCCGCCGTTTAGGCAAGACAAAAATCTACGCTAAGTTCAACTTCATAGTAGAGCACCAGGGCGTTATTATAGCTTTTATCTTTTTTTTGCTACCGGGGTTTCCCAAGGATTATCTATGTTATCTCCTGGGGCTTAGTCTCATGCCCACCAGTGTTTTTCTCGTCATTACTGCGGTGGGCCGCATACCCGGCACGCTGATGCTTGCCCTCCAGGGGAGTAAGGTTTTTGATCAGGCGTATGCTACTTTTTTTATCCTGCTCGGGGTAGCTTTGGCTGCCGTTATCTTTTCATACATGGCCAGGGAGAAAATCTACAGACTGGTCCAGGGGCTTCATGCAAAAAACACTGATACAAAAAAATAAGATACCAGGATACGCCCGAAATTCTATACTGTACTTCGACTGCCTTGGGGGCATAAGCGGTAATATGGTGGTGGGAGCGCTTCTGGACCTGGGCTTACCCCTGAAAAAACTGAGAGGCGAGCTAAAGAAGCTCTCCTTAAAAGGGTATCATTGCCGCGCCCATCGTTCTAAAAAATACCCCATCAGCAGCATATTTTTTGAGGTAGATGTAAAGGAAAAGACGCCCCCGGAGCGCCGGTTTGTTGATATCCGGGAGCTCATATCGGAAAGCCCCCTTGCTGCGCCGGTGAAAAAGATAAGCCTGAATATATTTAAACGTCTCGCCGGGGTCGAGGCCCATGTCCATAACACGCCGCTGGCCAAGGTCCACTTCCATGAGGTAGGTGGTGTCGATACCATAATTGATATTGTAGGGGCGGCTATCGGTTTCAACTACTTTGATATAAAAGAATTCTATTGCTCGCCCCTTCCTATGTCCAGAGGCTGGATAACTTCCAGCCACGGCCGGTTGCCGCTACCCGCTCCAGCCACCCTGGCCCTCCTTAAGGGAGCGCCTACATATCCGGTGGATAGCCAGGCAGAGCTTGTAACCCCTACAGGAGCAGCTATTGTCACTGCCCTGGCTAAAGATTTCGGGCAGATGCCGGCCATGCGCATCGATAAAGCAGGCTATGGCGCCGGCGCATCTGGACTGTCAGAAATACCAAATCTCCTGCGCCTAGTCTCCGGGCATCCTTTGGCTATTCCCGAATCAAGGCCGGTCACGGTCATAGAGTCGCATATCGATGACATGAATCCCGAGTTTTATGACCACCTGATGGACAAACTGTTTGAGGCCGGGGCGCTGGACGTCTCTCTATCTCCCATACAAATGAAGAAAAACCGTCCGGGGACGCTACTGCGGGTAATAAGCCCTGAAGCGGTAAAGGGCTTACTCATGGAGATCATATTGCGTGAAACCACCACCCTGGGGATGCGCTATTACGGGGCTCGGCGCTTTGCTGTAGAACGCACTGTGGGCCAAGTCAGGACGGAGTGGGGCCTGGTGAAGGTAAAGATAGCGAGGGGAATGGATGGACGGCGGGCTGTTTATCCTGAATATGAAAAATGCCGAAAAATAGCCAACGAACATAATATTCCTCTCAAATACGTATATCAGAAAATCGCCCTGGCCGGTGCGGGAGAACAGGTTGATTAATTTGATAATATAGGATTTTTTTTGGACGCAGATAAATGCAGATTATCAAGATTTCAAATATAAAAAACAACTTTCTGCGGGTATCGGCGAAAATCTGCGTCCTAATTTTATAAAGATATTCTCAAAAGGATAATTAAGTCTTGCGCGGTTTGATACTCTTTTTGGCGACAGGGGCCTATTTCGGACGGTTACCTCTGGCCCCGGGGACGTGGGGCAGCCTGTGGGGGGTATTATTTCATTGTTTTTTATCGCGATATTCGCTGTTTTTCTATCTCCCTGGCCTTATCGCGCTGATTTTCCTGGCAGTCATAGTCGCTCATCAGGCAGAGATTATAACCGGGCAGAAAGACGATTCTTCCATAGTAATTGACGAAATCGCCGGGATGGCGGTAACTCTTGCGCAAATTCCTCCAACCGGTTGGGCGGTTGTGGTTGGGTTCTTACTTTTTCGTTTCTTTGATATTACCAAGATATTTCCTGCTAAAACGCTTGGGGAAATATTACCTGGTGGTTATGGTATAGTAGCTGATGATATTGTCGCAGGGATATATGCCAACTTGATTTTACGCCTTATCCTCTACATCACCGCGGCCTAAAGGCTGCGGCTACCAAAATTGGCATTATAGGGATAATCCATGAAAGGTGAGATTATAGCCATCGGCGATGAATTATTGGTGGGGCGGGTTACCAATACTACCAGTCTGTTTGCGGCCAGGCGATTTTTTGAGGCCGGTTACCTTATAAGGAAGATGAGCATCGTGGGCGACCAGCCGGAATCCATAGAAGAGGGACTCGTTCAGGCTATGCTGAAGACTGACTTTGTGGTAGTTACCGGTGGGCTGGGGCCCACCAGTGATGATCTGACCACAGAGGTAATTTCCCGTATCCTTGGCCGCAAGCTTGTATTTCACAATGGGATCAAAGAGCAAATCGAAAAGTACTTCCGGGCCAAAGGGGAAAAACCGTGTGAAGAATACCTTAAGCTGGCCTGGCTGCCTGAAGGGGCTACCCTACTGGATGAAACAGGCAAGGCGGCCGGTTATTTTCTGGAGCACGAGGGGAAAACTCTTTTTTTTCTGCCCGGAGTTCCCGATCAGATGAAAGACCTCCTGGACCGCAAGGTCTTGCCGTACCTGGCAACCAAATGGAGGCCCTCTGTGGTTACCAGGCAGGAAGTCATAAAGACCTTCGGGCTGGTCGAGTCAGAGATAAATGCCCGCTGTGCGGATTTGGAAGAGATTTATCCCAGGCTTAAAATCGGTTATTATCCCGATTTTCCTGAAGTCCACGTGACCTTGACTTTCAGTAGTGAACCCCTGGGTGAGACTGAGGCTATCCTTTCCAGGGCCAAGGCAGAACTGGAAGCAAGATTGTATCCGCATATCTTTGGCTATGGGGACGATACGCTGGAGAAAGTAGTGGGGGACCTTTTAAGGGCCCGGAAGCTCAGTCTCTCTGTGGCGGAATCCTGTACGGGCGGGCTGATTGGGCACCGCCTGACCAGGATACCCGGAAGCTCGGATTATTTCGAGCGAGGGGTTATCACCTACAGTAACCTCTCAAAGGTAGAACTTCTCCATGTCTCTGAAGAGACGCTTACTGCCTTTGGCGCGGTCAGCGCCGAGGTGGCCGAGCAGATGGCGCGCGGAGTTAAAGAGAAAAGCCGCACCGATATCGGCCTTTCGGTAACCGGCATTGCCGGCCCTAGCGGTGGCACACCGGAAAAACCGGTGGGGACAGTCTATATCGGCCTGGCCGTTCCTGGAAATACGATAGCGCATCGTTTTTTGTTCCGGGGTACGCGTGAGATGATTCAAAAGGTAGCGGCAGAGACCGCTCTGGATGGATTAAGAAGGTATCTGGCGCATGATACGCTCATTTTTGGCAGTTGATCTGCCCATGGCTCTTCGTGAATCTATGGTTCGTGCTACCATGGGGCTGCGCACCCCGGCTGCCGATGTAAAATGGGTAAGACCGGAAGGCATCCATCTTACCTTGAAATTTTTCGGTAATATTGAGGAAGGACAGGTTGAGCCCATCGTTAATGCGGTAAGCGGGGTTATAACTGGCCAGAAGCCGCTGTCCCTGAAAGCTGAAGGTATAGGCGCCTTTCCGGATTTAAGGCGGCCGCGGGTTATCTGGATCGGGATGACCGGCGATATAGAGCGTTTGATGGTTATACAGAAAAATATCGAACAGGTCCTTTCTGTCCTGGGTTTTCCGGCGGAAGACAGGCCATTTACTCCGCATTTAACCCTGGGACGGGTACGTTTCTATAAGAGGGCCTCAGATTTGGCCCATAAAATTGAAGGGCTTAAAGATATAAACCTTACCCCTTTTACCGTCAATGAGCTAATACTCTACAAAAGTGCCCTGCGCCCTGAAGGTGCCATTTATACACCCTTGCGGCGCTTACCATTAATAGGTTAATATCAGCCTTAATAAAAACTGGAGGAATAACATGGCAACACCAATGGATAAAAGCAAAGCCGTAGAACTGGCCGTCACCCAAATCGAAAAACAATTCGGGAAAGGCTCTATTATGCGTCTGGGGGCTAACGAACGTGTAGTGGATGTCCCCGTTATTCCGACCGGCTCCCTGGCTTTAGACATAGCTGCCGGCATAGGAGGTATTCCCCGCGGGAGAGTAACCGAGATCTTCGGGCCGGAGTCTTCCGGTAAAACGACCCTTGCCTTACATATTGTGGCGGAGGCCCAGAAAAGAGGCGGTACAGCAGCCTTCATTGACGCAGAACATGCCCTGGATGTGACTTATGCGCAAAAGCTGGGGGTTAAGACCGACGAGCTGCTGGTGTCTCAGCCGGATACCGGTGAACAGGCCCTGGAAATTGCCGAGGTATTAGTGCGTAGCGGGGCTGTAGATGTCCTGATTATTGACTCTGTGGCAGCGCTCGTTCCGCGCGCCGAGATAGAAGGGGAGATGGGCGACGCCCATGTCGGGCTACAGGCCCGCCTCATGTCTCAGGCCCTGCGCAAGCTTACCTCCAGCATCAGCCGGTCTCTGACCTCGGTGATATTCATCAACCAGATCCGCATGAAAATCGGTGTCTTCTATGGTAACCCGGAGACGACTACGGGCGGTGTGGCCCTTAAGTTTTATGCCTCTATGCGTCTTGATATTCGCAAGGTAGGCAATATCAAAGAGGGTCAGGATATTGTAGGCAGCCGCACAAAGGTGAAAATAGTCAAAAATAAGATGGCGCCGCCCTTCAAGGAGGCAGAATTTGATATTTTATACGGTCATGGCATATCCAGGGAGATGGACGTCCTGGACCTGGCTACGGCCGTGAACATAATCGATAAGAGCGGTGCCTGGTATTCCTATGGCGGGGAAAGAATCGGCCAGGGACGTGAAAATGCCAGGTTATTCTTACGGGATAATCCCGCTGTAATGGCGGCCATAGAGGACAGAATTAAAGAAGCCTATGGGATTGCCAGGGGCGATACAGAAAAGGCGGCAAAACAGGACAAGTAAATGACTGGACAGGAGATTAGAGAAAAATTTATTGAGTATTTTGTTACAAAAGGCCATACGCTGGTTAAAAGCTCATCCCTGGTACCGGCCGATGATCCCACCCTGCTTTTTACCAATGCCGGGATGATCCAGTTTAAACAAGTATTTCTGGGAGGGGAAAAGCGCGATTATGTCCGGGCGGTTTCGGTACAAAAGTGTATGCGAGCCGGCGGCAAGCACAACGACCTGGAAAATGTGGGCCGGACGGCGCGGCATCATACGTTTTTTGAGATGCTGGGTAATTTTTCCTTTGGAGACTATTTCAAAGAGGAAGCCATCGCCTTTGCCTGGGAGTTTTTGACCGGGCATCTAAAACTGCCTGCAGAAAAGTTATGGGTTTCCGTCTATGAACAGGATAGCGAGGCCTATGAAATCTGGCGTACGAAAATAGGTCTGCCTGCGGAAAGAATGGCCAGACTCGGAGAAAAGGATAACTTCTGGGCTATGGGGGATACCGGTCCCTGTGGTCCCTGTTCTGAAATCCTTATTGATCAGGGCGAGGAAATCGGCTGCCGTAAGCCGGATTGCCGGGTAGGTTGTGATTGTGATCGTTACCTGGAACTATGGAATCTGGTCTTTATGCAGTACTACCGGAATGAAAAAGGAGAGCTGCATCCGCTGCCCCGGCCCAGCATTGATACGGGTATGGGATTGGAACGTATTGCCGCGGTTCTGCAAGGCAAAAAAAGCAACTATGAATCTGACCTGTTTCAGGGGGTCATCGCGGCCATCGCCCGCCTGTCCGGGACGTCTTATGGTCAGGGTGAGGCCCGCGATATGGCCATGCGGGTTATTGCCGATCACAGCCGGGCAGCCGCCTTTCTCATTGCCGACGGAGTGTTGCCCTCCAATGAAGGCCGCAGCTATGTGCTCAGAAGGATACTGCGCCGCGCTGTCCGTTATGGCCGGGTGCTTGGCCTTGCCAAACCCTTCCTGGGCGAGCTAACCGGCACCGTGGCTGGTATTTTGGGGAAAACCTACCCGGAATTAATAGAATCTGCCGATTTGGCGAGAAAGGTCCTTTTAAACGAAGAGGAACGCTTTGCGGAGACCTTAGACTTCGGCCTCTGTCTGCTTCAGGAGAAAATAGCCAATCTGAAAGCCCGGAGGGAACATATTATCTCCGGGGATACAGTCTTTAAACTCTACGATACTTACGGTTTTCCTATAGATATTATTCAGGATATCGGGCAGGAAAACGACCTTGAAATCGATAATGCCGGTTTCCAGGAGTATATGGCCAGGCAACGCGAGCTCTCCAGGAAGGCCTGGAAGGGTGAAACAATGGAGATTCCTTCTGCCTTTCGTGATCTTTTGGAAAGAGGGCAAAAGACGGCGTTTGTTGGCTATGAGGTTTATTCGACCCGCTCTCGTTTGTGGCTATTGGTCAAAAATGGCGAGGCAGTGGCGGAGGCGGGAAAAGGCGATGCGGTGGAGGTCGTAGTGGAAAAGACGCCTTTCTATGCGGAAGCCGGGGGACAAGTAGGAGATCAGGGGACCATCAGAGGACAGACAGGAACGGTGGTTATCGAGGAAACTATCAGTATAGCGGGCAGACTTTATGTACATCACGGCCGGGTAATAGATGGGAAAATAAAGGCTGGCGAAGAGGTAGAACTGGCCATATCCCCGGAGCGGCGGCAGTCCGTGGCTCTAAACCATACCGCCACCCATCTCCTCCATGCAGCACTGCGAACCGTCCTGGGTGAGCATGTCCGGCAATCCGGCTCTCTGGTGGCTCCGGATAGACTGCGTTTTGATTTTACACATTTTTCGCCGGTAGAGGCGGCTGATCTGGAGAGAATTGAGATCATAGTCAACGAGAAGATCCGGGAGAATGTTCTCCTGGATACAGATATACAGGCCCTGGAACAGGCCATACAAAACGGGGCGACCGCCCTGTTTGGGGAAAAGTATGGAGACCAGGTGCGGGTTGTGTCTATCGGCTCTTTTAGCAAGGAACTTTGTGGGGGTACGCATGCGGCCCGGACCGGTGATATAGGACTGTTCAAGATTGTCAGTGAAGGCGGAGTAGCCGCTGGCATCCGCCGTATAGAGGCCGTAACCGGCAGTGTTGCCCTGAGGTTGGTGCAGGAGCAGGATCTAAGGTTAAAGCGCCTGGGCTATCTTTTAAAAGCGGGCACGGAAGAATTAGAAAACAAGATAGAGAAATTAATAACCAGCCAGAAAGAACTGGAAAAGGAAGTCGCTGATTTAACGGCTAAACTGACCCTCCAGGGATTAGACAGTATCCTGCAGGGTGCCAGAAAAATGAATGGGATCCGTGTTATTTCTATGATAGTCCCCATAGATAGTCCCAAGACTCTGCGGGAGCTTGCCGATAGGTTCCGTGATAAGATCGGTTCGGGCATAGTCGTGCTCGGAGGTATCCATGACAACAAAGTCCTTCTTGTGGCCGTGGTTACCAAAGACCTGACCAAGAAGTTTCATGCCGGAGACATCGTTAAAAAAGTGGCCCAACTGGTAGGCGGCAGTGGCGGTGGACGGCCGGATATGGCCCAGGCCGGCGGCACAAAGGTCGATAAGCTTCCTGAGGCACTGGATCTGGTTTATAGTCTGGTGGAGGGGAATAGCTAAGAGACGCCTGCGCCAAGCTTTCCCTCACACTGTTTGATAAGGGCCAGGGCCTTTTCTCTGACCGAGGTCTCCGGATAGTCGCTTACAAGTCGTCTCAAGCGGTTTAAAGCCGCCTGGTATTGCTTGGTCCTTAGATAGAACCTGCCCACATATAGCTCGTGTTCGGCTAATCTTTCCCGACACTGCCCGATCTTTTCTTTCGCCTCAATAACGTATGGACTGTTCGGGTACGTGTTCAGTAAGCGGTGGAATTCATTCAAGGCATTCCTGGTAGCGGCCTGGTCACGATCGATACCAAGCATTTGCCTGAAATAAGACATACCGATCTGATAGGTTACGTATGGTAAGGCTTCATTGGTCGGGTGAAGCTTCTCGAACTCCTGGTAGGCACTGATGGCCTCTTCATATTCTTTGCGATGATAATGAATATCGGCCAGTTTCAGGGCGGCCAGGAGACTATATTGGCTGAATGGATAACGGTCTTTTATTTGCTGGAAGGATTCTGCGGACTTATAATAGTCTCCTTTACGCAAATAAGTCATACCCCCTGCCGCCAATTCTTCGGCGGTCTTTTCACGCGGTGGTTTAGGAAGGATTAAAGACGTAATCGTAGCGCAGCCAGTAAAAAATAACAGGAAAAACAGCACAAAAGAAAAGGTAGCAACCCGTTGAATGTCGCCACCTTTAATCCATTTAACTTTCTTCATCTTATTTATGTCTCAAGGATCTTTTTAATACCACGTTCAATGATGTTTTTAGAGACAGCGCCGGTAATCTGGTCAGCCAATTTACCATCTTTAAAAAAAAGCAGTGTAGGAATAGCTCTTATGCCATATTTACTAGGCGTGGCCGGATTTTCGTCCACATTCATTTTTGCGACCTTCAGGCGGTCTGCATACTCCTCGGCCAGTTCTTTAACCACGGGGGCAATCGCCCGGCACGGGCCACACCATGCCGCCCAGAAATCTACCAGCACTGGCTTATCACTTTTGAGGATATCTGTCTCAAAACTGCTGTCGCTAACCTCCGGGACGTTACCTTCCGCCATGACAACCCCTCCTGAGTGATGTTTTTAATTGCTATCCTTTACCACGAGAGGTATAGAGATTACAAGAATTTTTTTGTTTAGTTACCTATAGCTATGAGGTTAAATCTCCTTTTCAAAAAGACCATCTCAAAAAAAATTGACATGCCGGATAAAACATCATAAAAATAGCCTCATTATGGCGGAGGGAAAATGGCGGTACTGGTAACTGGTGGAGCGGGATTCATTGGCTCCCATTTGGTTGAAAAATTGCTTAATACTGAAGAGGTGGTTTGTGTCGATGATTTCAATGACTTTTACGACCCGGCCATCAAGCGGCGCAACCTGGAACCGGCCCTGCAGAGCCGAAACTTTCATCTGCGGCAAGGAGATATTCGCGACCTCTCCTTTATGGAAGGTGTGTTTCGCGAGTTTCCATTAACCGAGGTCATCCACTTGGCGGCACGAGCCGGAGTACGTCCGTCTTTAAAGGATCCCCTGCTTTACGAGGATGTAAATGGACGCGGGACCTTAAATATCCTGGAACTTTGTCGTAAATATGAGGTAAAGAACTTTATCTTTGGCGGGTCGTCTTCAGTATATGGCATAAACAATAAGATCCCGTTTTCAGAAGATGATGAAATATCAAAACCCGTATCTCCTTACGCAGCCACCAAGCGGGCCAATGAGCTCATGTGTTACACCTATCATCACCTTTATGGTATCCATGTTACCGTGCTGCGTTTTTTTACGGTTTATGGCCCGCGTCAGCGGCCGGAGATGGCTATTCACAAATTTACACGCCTTATCGACGAGGGCCTGGAGGTGCCGCTCTACGGAGACGGTTCGTCCCGGCGGGATTATACCTATACTGACGACATCATTCAGGGTATAATGGCGGCTCGTCCGCCTAAGGCGGACCGCAGAGGCAGACCTTATGATATCTTCAACCTGGGCGAATCCCGCACCACAGAGCTAGGAAAACTGGTGACCTTGATAGAAGAAGCCCTGGGGAAAAAGGCGCGCATAAAAAGGCTGCCCGATCAGCCGGGCGATGTGCCCGTCACCTATGCGGACATATCAAAGTCTAAGGGGCTGCTCGGTTATAACCCCCGGGTTAGCCTGGAAGAAGGTATCCCGCTCTTTGTAAAATGGTATCAAGAAATGAAGGTTAAGAGGTAGCTTATGCACATTACCATGATTGGTACCGGCTATGTAGGGCTGGTCTCTGGCGCAGGGCTGGCTGACTTTGGTCTGCAGGTTATCTGTGTTGATCAGGACAAGGACAAGATTAAAAGGCTCAAAAAGGGCGAGATACCTTTTTACGAACCGGGGCTGGAAGAGTTGGTCTCCAAGAATGTAAAAAATGGCCGCCTTTCTTTTACCACAGATATGAATACCTCAGTAAGGCAGTCTCTGGTCATCTTTATTGCTGTGGGCACGCCGGATGACGGGCAGGGGCAACCGGATCTCTCACAGGTAGAGGCGGTAGCCAGAGAACTGGCAGAGGCGATCGACGACTATAAGGTAATCGTTACCAAAAGTACGGTACCGGTGGGGACTAACCGCTGGCTTAAAGAGGTTATCCAGGCCAATCTTAAAAAAGGTATTAAAGTGGACGTAGTGTCAAACCCGGAATTCTTGCGTGAGGGATCGGCCATTGAAGATTTTATGCGTCCCAACCGGGTGGTTCTTGGTTCTGACAGCGCCGAGGCCCTGGCCGTTGTAAAGGATATTTACCGGCCTCTCTATCTGATCGAGACCCCCTTTGTTATAACCGGCCTGGAAACCGCCGAGTTGATTAAATACGCTTCAAACGCCTTTCTGGCGACAAAGATATCATTTATCAATGAAGTGGCGAATCTTTGTGAAAAGGTCGGAGCGGATGTGCATCACGTAGCCAGGGCCATGGGCCTGGACGGCCGGATAGGGCCGAAATTCTTACATCCGGGGCCGGGCTATGGAGGCTCTTGTTTCCCCAAGGATACGGTGGCCCTTGCCCATCTGGGAAGAAAGCTGGATAGCCCTCTCAGTATTGTTGAGACCGTAATTGAAGTAAACCGAAGACAGCGGGCCCGAATGGTTAATAAGATTGAGACAGCGCTGGGCTCCTTGAAGGGGAGGACAGTCGGTGTATTGGGTCTTACTTTTAAACCTAACACCAGCGATGTAAGGGAATCTCCGGCTATTGATATAGTTAGAATATTGCTGGAAAGGGGGGCGAAGGTAAAAGCCTATGATCCGGCCGGCATGGATGAGTTTAAGAAGGTGGTAACCGGCAGAAATCTTTCCTTTTGCCAGGACGCCTACCAGGCGGCGAAAGGAGCAGAGGCCCTTGTATTTCTTACGGAATGGAACGAGTTAAGGAACCTGGACCTGAAAAAACTCCAGAAGATAATAGCCCAGCCCCTGATCCTGGATTTAAGAAATATCTATGAATCGGGGAAAATGCGCGAATTAGGCTATACTTATATCGGTGTTGGCCGGGGCCTATAGTTATTCGTTGAGGATGGTGAAGGCAATGGTGCCGGAGAAAAAATATTTATCTTTTGGAGTCGCCTGCCTCTTCTCCTGTATCTTATTTTCCCTGTCTTGCAGCCCGCGGTTAACCTTAGCCGAGGCCGAACTAAAGTACGGCCCGCATCCACCGGTAGTAGAGCGCTTTTATTGTCCGGCCACCATAAGAAGCGGTGACATGCTGAAGTTCTATATCTCCGCTAAAGATGAGGATGGGGATCTGGCTTACATCCATGTTAATGTGCGTCAGATGGGCGCGGGTGAAGAGTCGGTACCCTACATGAAGGTGCGCAGGGATAACCGGGCGCACACGGCTGGATATCTTTACATGTTTACGCCGCCGGCTGTCCTTTTTGGAGAGACGATAAATGTTTCCGTGGCCGTTATGGACCAGGCCGGCCATCGTAGCGGCGCTATATCACAGGATATATATTTTGGGAACGAATCTCCGCCAGACTGTCCGCCCGGATGGGAAAAAGAATGCAATAACCCGTTGGGGTTTGTGCCTGTTTTTTTACGTCCTTTCCAGGAGAAGGGTACATTAATAAGTCCCAGGACGATGTAAGTTTTTAACATTCGAACGTCTGGAACGTGCAGAAGTTTAAACAATCAGAGAGGAGAACTTATGGGAAAGAAAGAAAAAGAAACAAAGGAAAAACCACTTGAGTCCATGACCGTTAAGGAACTCCGGGAGATCGCTTTACAGATCCCTGATATCGTCGGCGTTCATGGAATGAATAAGGACGAGGTTATTGCGGCCGTTAAAAAGGCGCGCGGCATTACGGATGAGCCCAAGAAAAAGGCTGTTGCCACCATGCGCGAGATAAAGGCCAGGGCAAAGGAGTTGCAGGCCAAGCTTGTAGCCGCTCAGGAAAGCGGAGATAAGAAAATGGCTTGTATTAACCGTCGCCGCATAAGCCGTCTCAAGAAAAAGACCCGCCGTGCGGGCTGATATTCAGCCGGAAATCCGGAAACTCTCCCGCCCCCCGCTGCCGCCGTAGGAGCAGCATCCGTCCTCGGCCGACCTGGAGGCCTGCTGCGACGGCATTTGGTCGCACCTGGAAGTTGCTCCTACAATGTGGTGGAGAGGGTGAGGGTCAATGCTGTTGAAATAAGAGCCGAGCAAACAAAATCCCCCTAAATCCCCCTTTTTCAAAGGGGGCATTTAAGTTCCCCCCCTTTAACAAAGGGGGGCCTGGGGGGATTTGGAAACGCCGCTTGCACCATAAGCGCTCCTTAATTCAACAGCATTGAGGGTGAGGTGAGGTACATAGTGAGGTAAGTATGGATACCAGCGCTGTTTTCGAGACACATATCGAAGGGCTGCCCCTTTTCAACCGGGGCAAGGTGCGCGACGTCTATGATGCCGGCGAACACCTGCTCATCGTGGCTACAGACCGGCTTTCGGCCTTTGATGTGGTGATGCCCAACCCCATACCGGACAAGGGCCGCATCTTAACCCAGATATCGTTTTATTGGTTCCGGGAACTGGCCGACATAGCGCCCAATCACCTGATCGCCGGAGAGGTAAAAGATTTCCCGGCCGTTTGTCAGAAATACGCCGAAATCCTTGCCGGCCGGACCATGCTGGTCAAGAAGGCCAGGCCCCTCCCCGTAGAGTGTATTGTGCGTGGTTACCTGTCGGGCTCGGGGTGGAAAGAGTACCAGAAGACAGGAGCGGTATGCGGCATAACGCTGCCCAAAGGGCTTACGGAATCGGCCAAACTGCCGGAGCCGATTTTTACCCCTTCGACTAAGGCTGAGGCCGGCGCGCATGATCAGAATATCTCTTTACCCGAAGTCGAGAACCTGATCGGAAAAGAAATGGCCGCCCAAATTGCAGAACTGAGCCTGCGGCTATATAAAAAGGCGGCTTCCCTGGCCGAGAAGAAAGGGATTATCATAGCCGATACCAAATTTGAATTTGGGTTGATAGGTGGAAATTTGATGCTGATTGACGAGGTCCTGACACCCGATTCCTCACGTTTCTGGCCGCAGGATCAATATCAACCCGGCCAGGGCCAGCCCAGTTTTGATAAACAATTCGCCCGTGATTATCTATTGTCTCTCCATTGGGACCAGAAACCGCCGGCCCCTGAGCTGCCTCGGGAAATAATAGAAAAGACCAGGGCCAAGTATATTGAGGCCTTCGAGCGCCTTACCGGCAAAAAATTTGTTTAAAGGCCGCTATCTACTATGAGAGATAAGCGCAAAAAAGTCTGTCTCGTTGTCTGTCTTCTTGTCCTTTGGGCCCATCTTTTCATCGCTCCTGTCCTGGCCGATATGGTGGCCACGGTGGCTTGGGTTTTCGATGGGGATACTATAAAGCTTTCAAACGGCACTAAAATACGCTATGCGGGTATAAACACCCCGGAAGTGGCCCATGATGGGCAGCCGGCGCAGCCATTAGCCGATGAGGCCTACCTTTTGAACAGGCGTCTGACCCGGGGCAGGCAGGTACGGATCCAGGTTGACAAGGAGAAGTATGACCAGTACGGGCGAATGCTGGCTTATGTCTTTTTGCCGGGCGGGACCTTTGTTAATGGCGCTTTGGTGGAAAAGGGGCTGGCCATGGTGTATACAACCCCGCCCAATGTGAGATATGACCAGGACCTGTTAACCCTGCAGCGCCGGGCCATGCGTGAAAGGGTGGGTCTTTGGGCCTCGGCCGACCCCGGCAAAGAACCCTTTTACATCGGCAATACGCGATCACGTCGTTTCCATGGCCCGTCCTGCCATCTTGGCCAAAAGACAGGCCGGCGTAATAAGGTCGTCTACCGGAACCGCCTGGAGGCATTCTATGATGGATTAAGTCCGTGTAAAAAGTGCAATCCCTGATATAAATTCTGTAGAAAAATTGCGCTTCATTTTTAGACTTTATCTATTTTTTATTTTGGTGTATAAGCAAATTGGTAAAAAGGACTACTACTTCCGATAATTTGAGAAATAACGGGGGGAGAAATATGAGTGAAAAAGCGGTACATTCCTTGGCAGTAATTATTGTTCTTTGCCTGGTCGTAGTCGTTTCTTCCGGCCTGTCCTGGCATCTCTGGCATGCCTGGGGGAGCCTCATTGTTGCAGAGCTTGTAGTCATCGGCATTATGGGGTTCCTGCTTCGTAAAGTGATCAGGTTCTAAGGAATAACTAATTCCTATTTGGATGACAGAAGAACACCAATAACCTGATCGCCCAGGATGCGTTCGATTTTTACGTCTATCATCCCGTTGATCGACACCCCCTTTGTGTCTATCAAAATCGGTATGTAATTGGGCGTAAGCCCTTTATAAAGTTTAGAGTGCCTGTCCCGGCCCTCGATGAGAACGCTGGTCTTTTGTCCCAGGTTTCGAAAATAGAATGTCTTCTTTTTGAGAAGCCCCATCTCCTTAAGCCGTCCGGCCCTCAGAGTGGCTGCCTTTGCGTTTATGCTTTCCGGAAAGGCATAGGCGGCGGTCCCACGACGGGCGGAATAACGGAATACGTGCAGATAGGTTATGGGCAATTCGGATAAGAGATCATAGGTATCTTTAAACTCCTTTTCCCCCTCTCCCGGGAAGCCGACCATTACATCCGTGCCTATGGCTGCCACAGGTATGGCATCATGAATCATGCCGATCATATCCCTATAAAATTCCGCGGTGTAATGGCGGTTCATCCTTTTTAACGTCTCTGTACTTCCACTTTGCAGGGGGATGTGGAAGTGGGGACAGATGACCTCTGACTCGGCCATGAATGTCACCAGTTCTTTTGTTATCTCCGCGGGTTCGATCGAGCTGAGGCGGATTCTACGAAGCCCGTTCACCTTTTCCAACGACACCAGAAGTTCATAGAGCGAGGTCGGCGGGGTGATATCCCGGCCGTACCGGCCCAGGTTGATGCCGGTAAGGACTATTTCTTGATAGCCGCCCTCCACAAGCCGCTCCGCCTGTTTAAGTACCTCAACCGGCGGCAGGCTGCGGCTGCGCCCCCGGGCATAAGGGACGATACAATAGGAGCAAAAGGCATTGCAGCCGTCCTGTATCCGGAGAAAGGCCCTGGTGCGCCGCGGGAAATGTTCAACGGTGAAGGGGCAGATATTTTTTACCTCATCTATAGCCCCTATATAGATTTCGAAGGAGTTATCCGGGTTATGCGGGATGAGGTAGTTTGCCAGGTTAATTTTTCGATCATTCCCAACCAGACAGACATTGCCGGCCTGGCAGAATTCCAACAGTTCCCGGCTGGCCGTCTGGACATAGCAGCCGGTGGCGATGATCCTGGCGGCAGGATTGGTACGCATGGCCCGGCGGATGAGTTGCCTGGACTGAAAATCCGCCTTGGCCGTGACCGTGCACGTGTTTATGATGTATGCGTCGGCCGGCTGCGAAAACGGGACTATAGTATGACCTTTGGCCCTGAGCTGTTCTTCTATGGCTGCCGATTCAAATTGATTGACCTTACAGCCCAGGGTCTCAATGGCAATCCTCTGTATTTCAGGCAATGAATCCGCCTCCTACCACCACATCCCCTTCATAAAAAACGGCTACCTGTCCAGGCGTAATGGCCTTTTGCGGTTCCAGAAACCGGACGCGGACAGTGGCAGCATCTACAGGTGTCAGTATTGCAGGGGCTTCCCTGTGTTTATAACGAATACGCGTTTTGATCTTCAATGCCTGCGTGATTTCCCGTATAGAGACCCAATTTACTTTTTCTACTATGCAATCCTGGCGATAGAGGTCTTCCTTCTTGCCGATAATAACCTGTTTTTTCTCAATATTAAACCCCAGGACGTAAAAAGGAGTCGTATCCGGCAGGCCAAGCCCCCGGCGCTGCCCGATGGTGAAACTAAAAATACCCTGGTGTTTTCCCAGGATACGTCCTTCAGTGTCCACGATATCGCCGGAATTAGCCATGTCCAGCGGTATTCGTCCCCGCAGGAATTCTTTATAATCTCCATGGGGGATAAAACAGACCTCCTGGCTTTCACGTTCGGATAAGTCTTTAAGCCCTGTGCGGGAGGCATAATCTTTGACTTCGGGTTTAGACATCTCACCCAGTGGAAGAAGAATTCGGGCCAGTTGTTCCTGCCTGAGGGTGGAGAGAAAATAGGACTGATCCTTGGCGCGGTCAGAACCCTTACGCAGGCTGAACCGGCCGGACTCCTCATTATATGTCACCCGGGCGTAATGGCCGGTAGCCATCTTTTCCGCGCCGAGGGATAAAGCCCTCTCCAGCAGGACGCCCAGTTTGATCTGCTTATTGCAGACCACGCAAGGGTTGGGAGTCCGGCCCTGCAGGTATTCATCAATAAAATAATGGATGACCTCTTCGGTGAACGGCCTTTCTACATCAACGGTGTAAAAAGGGATATTGAGACGGCGGGCTACGGCCCCGGCTTTTTCGGCGCATACGGCCATATCGCCCGTAGGGATCAGCATGTGCAGGGCAAAGATATCGTACCCTTCCTCTTTAAGTAGGGCGGCGGCCACGGCGCTGTCTATGCCCCCGCTTAAGGCTACGGCAATCCTTTTTTGTGGAGGATAGTGACTCATAGAGAAGGGGATAGAGCAGGAAGACCACAAAAGGGGCGGCTTTTAAAAGCCTGAGGCATTGCGCAGATGAACTTCCATAGCCCGTACCGGGCAGGCCGCCACACAGAGTTCGCAACCGCTGCATTTTTCCGGTTCGAAACATACCTCCATCTCCGGACGGCGAATATAAAGGGCCCCGGTGGGGCAAACCCCGGTACAGGCCCCGCATTGAAGACACTTGTCCATATTGCGGTTAATGTCCTGACCGATGGTCTTTATTTTTACCCCGCATTCTTCCAGATACTTTATCCCCCGATTAAAATTCTTGTGATGCCCGCTCAGCTCCATAATCATAAGACCTTCCTGCCCCGGCAGGATGGTGGCCTTGAGGATGTTGAAAGAGAGGTCAAATTCCCTGACCAGGTTGCAGACGATCGGTCTATCTACGATATCTTGCGGAAAGCGAAGCACCAGCATGCGTGAATACATTGTATCACCTCATGGTAATTGGGACGGCCTCGTAAAAAGTCCGTTTGCTGTGTCTTATTTATGCTTTTTTGCAGCTTATGTCAAATTTTCAATGTTGGAATTCTCTTAGAAATAGTTGACAAATGAACTTATTCTCACATAATGTCCTTATATTTCGTACAACAATATAAAAGTAATGTTAGATTAAAAAATCTCATGAATTACGAAAAATCTATATACTTCCGCGATATCGAAAATGTGGAACATTTTCTTTTTCAAATCATTAATTATGGAAAAGATACCGAACATCTTAAATTTGTTTTTAACTCACGAAAAGATTCGACAGGTATTACCTATACCGAGTCAGATACTTCATTTGAGAAGTCAGATATTGTTGGTCGATATTCAGAAATAACATACCATAATGATGGAACCATACTGTTTAAATTTCCCAAAGGTAACAATCAAAACAACAACCTTTATGTAAATCCCTGGTAACGTTCAAAAGGTGAGGCATCAATGTATTTCGACCGATTGGATATGGATATTGAAGTAACCTTTGATGCCCAATTTCTCTTTCCAATATTCCTCCCACTTGTCCCTGGAGTATTGCCT
>DSAQ01000034.1 GCA_011046395.1 Pseudomonadota bacterium | reverse complement strand
GTTTGAAGGGACAAAGACCGTTCGCGGGATTGAAACATTTTATCTCTTTGCCTTCTCAGCCTTCCGCACCTTGTTTGAAGGGACAAAGACCGTTCGCGGGATTGAAACCTCTTCCCTGTATATTTTTTCTTAATGAATCTTAGTAACTCGTTTGAAGGGACAAAGACCGTTCGCGGGATTGAAACGCCCCGTAGGCCTTTTCAAACTGTATGTTTCCGTATTCGTCATGTTTGAAGGGACAAAGACCGTTCGCGGGATTGAAACGCCCCGTAGGCCTTTTCAAACTGTATGTTTCCGTATTCGTCATGTTTGAAGGGACAAAGACCGTTCGCGGGATTGAAACATGTCTTTCAAGGACTCGACGGGCGGAGTCTTTGCCCGTGTTTGAAGGGACAAAGACCGTTCGCGGGATTGAAACCGAAATTCTTTCGAGGACATTGGGCTGTTTATAGCCTTTGCGTTTGAAGGGACAAAGACCGTTCGCGGGATTGAAACCGCTTCTCGCGAACCTTCTCGAGAACTTTCTCGAACGGCATCAGTTTGAAGGGACAAAGACCGTTCGCGGGATTGAAACAAACGGCTCGCCGATTTGCTTCAGCGGCAATTTTTTCCACGGTTTGAAGGGACAAAGACCGTTCGCGGGATTGAAACTCGTGGCTTGGCCGGCAATGGCCGAACCTTAACTTCAAAATGTTTGAAGGGACAAAGACCGTTCGCGGGATTGAAACCCTTTAATGGTGGCATATGCAAATGCATATGCCCACAGTTTGAAGGGACAAAGACCGTTCGCGGGATTGAAACTTGAGTCCGCCAGCGCAAATCCGAAATAGTTCTTCGTTTGAAGGGACAAAGACCGTTCGCGGGATTGAAACGCTAAATCCCTCCTGACCTCCCTTTCTAAAGGGAGAAAATCCCCCTTTTTAATTGACAGCCACAATAAAAGGGTGTTAATAATGGGCTAATACATTATAATTCAGACCTCTCGGAGGATTTTCTTTCATGTTCGGGTTAGGAATGCCGGAGCTTTTGGTTATTCTGGTTATTGTTGTGATTATCTTCGGCGCGAGTAAATTGCCGCAGATAGGGGCTGGTATCGGTAAGGGCATACGAAACTTTCGCAAGAATATCCGGGGGGATGAGGAGACCCCGTCCGACCAGTCTAAAATAGAAGGAAAAAACAAGCCCGGTTCCGATGATTAGGTGGCTCCAGAGGCGAGGAGGCTAGGTATGTTCGGCTTAGGGACGCAAGAGCTTATAGTTATTTTGATCGTCGCTTTTTTTATCTTCGGAGCCAAAAGACTTCCGGAAATTGGCCGGGATCTGGGGAAGGGGATTCGTTCCTTTAAAAAAGGTCTGAATGATATCGAAGAAGAAAATAAAGAGCTTCTCTCTGAACAGACCGACAATAAGACAAAGCAAGATACAACTGCGGCCAGGGATAAGAACCCCCTGGAAAAGGCCGTGGACGATCTCCCCGGAGTGAAGGAAGCCCGTGAGGTAAAGGAGAGTATTGACAAATTAAAGGCTTAACTTCCGGTTAATGGATTCCAACCTTGGTTTATACCTGCCGTTCTGGTTTTTTCTAATAGATTCCTGGCTAAAAAAGATCGTATCAATAAAATTAAAGTTGCTAAAGTTTTCATTGTACCTCTTTTCAGTCAGGAGGTATAAGGGATAATATGAAGGCCATGATTCTGGCAGCCGGTTTTGGTACGCGCTTAAGGCCGCTCACGCTCCTTAAGCCCAAATCTCTTTTCCCGGTCCTCAACAAACCCCTTCTGGCAGTGATAATTGGGCAGCTCCGGCGTGCCGGGGTAACTGAGATAGCGGTCAATACCCATCACCTGGGCGATCAAATTGCGGCATCCCTTGAAAAATATAATCTATCAGGAATTACTGCCCACGTCCTTCGCGAGGGAGTTATCTTAGGTACGGGCGGCGGCCTCAGAAATGCCGAGCGTTTCTTAGATGACGCGCCCTTCCTGGTGGTCAATGGAGACATATTTACCAATATAGACTTAAAGGCGGCCTATAGTTTCCATATCGCTTCAGGGAATACAGTGACCATGGTGCTCCACCACTGCCCGAGATACAATAATGTCCTGGTTGACAACCGGGATTCTATAAAAGGCTTTAGCCCTCGTCCGGATGGCCGGATGGCCTTTACCGGCATCCATGTGATAAATCCGGATGTCCTTTCTCTTATTCCCGAAGGCGTCTATTATGATATACTGGATACTTATCGCGCGCTTATCTCAAAGGGCGCAAAGCTGGTCGCCTTCAGGGTTAGCGGACACTATTGGACAGACATCGGGACCATAGAGGCTTATCTGGCGCTCCATGGCGATCTATTGAAAGGCCGGGTGAAAGGGATAGATGATCTACTGCCATGCGACTCTCCCTTTTGCCTGGGGAAGGATGTCTACATAGGCGAAGGCGTGGAGTTTACAGATTGGGTCTCTCTGGGCGACCGGGTCTCTGTAGAGCCTCATGCACGCCTGGCGCGATCAATAATCTGGGAGGGCGCCAGGATAAAGGCCAATACTCATATTGTCAATACCGTGGCACACGGCGTCTTTCCACAGGATTAAGCGGTGTTACAGGATATCATAAAACCTTATCTTTCTCTGATTACGGATGAAGGGGTGAGCCCGGTCCCGGTAAGAATTGCTGGCGACGGGTCGAACCGCCCTTTTTACCGCCTCTCCGGGTCTAAAGGATCTCTCATAGTTGTCCTGCCTGAGAGTAAAGACCCTCTGCACCTTAAGGAAAGCGAGGCCTATCATTACATAGGCCGGCATCTGGCCGCAAAGGGCATCCCCACACCGGTTATCTACGGTTATGACCGGACCACCGGGGCCATCATCATGGAAGACCTGGGGGATGTGCATCTTGAGCGAGCCGTCAGAGAAGAAAATGATGCCCGGGCAATGGAAAGGTGGTATCTGGAGGCCGTGGAAATCTTAATAAATATGCAGGTAAAAGGGGCCGGAGGATTTGATACCCGGTATTGTTTTGATACGCCCGTATATGACCGAAAACTTATGTTAGAACGGGAGTCCGGCTATTTTGTGCAGGCTTTCTTACAGGGCTACCTGGGACTGGAGATTACCTGGGATGAACTGGCCCCGGATTTTGAAAAGCTGGCCACTCTGGCCGGTGAACAATCCCCTACTCTCTTTCTGCATCGTGATTTCCAATCAAGGAATCTCATGGTCTGTAAAGGAAGGTTGCGGTTAATAGACTTCCAGGGCGGACGCCTCGGCCCCCTGGCCTATGACCTGGCCTCTCTTCTCTTTGATCCCTACGTTGACCTGACGGATAATATGAAAGAGGCATTGTTCGAAACCTATCTTCTCAGGCTGCGAAGGCAGCACCAGATTAATGAAGAAGACTTCCGGCATCATTTCTGGTACATAGCCCTGCAACGGGCCCTGCAGATGCTGGGGGCCTTTGGTTTCCTGACCCGGGTAAAGAAAAAACCCTTTTTCGAGCCGTATATCCCGGTGGCTATAAAGAACTTGAAAAATATCCTGGATCGGGAGATATTTACCTCTTTCCAGAAACTGCGCCAGATAGTAAATAATTTCGTAACAGTTTAGGTTTTCGAAACGCTATGGGCCATGAAATACGTTGGATTCCCGGATACAACGGGGTTTCAAATTCGAAATCCGAAGCATGAATCCCGAAACAATATCGAATGAGCAAAATCCGAATGATCAAAACGAATTGACCACGCTACGGTTTTGAACGCTGAGACATTAGGAATTTGAATTTGTTTCGAATTTCGATATTCGAATTTCGGATTTAGCTCCAGTCCCGAAGTAACCGGAGTTTTCGGACTTAATAACTGTTTCAAAGAGCTAAAGTATTATAAAAGAGGTATCCATGCCTTTTCTAGTGGCTATCGTAGGACGGCCGAACACCGGTAAATCAACCTTTTTTAACCGCCTGACGCACAGCCGGAGGGCTATCGTTGACTCCACACCAGGGGTGACGAGGGATCGGAATTACGGTGAGGTTGCCTGGGAAGGGAGGCGGTTTGTCCTGGTTGACACAGGCGGATTCGAACCAGCCGGAGGTGATACGCTGGTCTCAAGGATGCAGGAACAGACTACCCTGGCCATGGAAGAGGCGGACGCTGTCGTCTTTCTCATGGACGGACGGGAGGGGCTTACGGCCGGTGATTTTGAGGCGGTCGAACGCCTGCGGAAGATAGAAAAGCCGGTATTCTACGTAGCAAATAAGATAGATAGCCTGGAAAAGGAGGATCTCCTCTTAGATTTTTACCAACTCGGAGTGGATCATATTTATGGGGTTTCGGCTGAGCATGGTTATGGCATCGGGGATTTTATGGATGAGCTCGTTGCTCATATTCCTGCGGAGGGCGCTCTAGATGCCGGGCCGGAAGTTATACGGATGGCTATACTGGGGCGGCCGAACGTCGGCAAGTCTTCGCTGGTTAACAGGTTACTGGGCGAAGAGAGGATGCTGGTGACCGAGGTGGCCGGCACCACGCGTGATTCCGTGGACACTATCCTGGAGAGAGGGGGGATAAAATACCGCCTGATCGATACCGCCGGGATAAGGAAGAAGGGGCGCATCAGCCATCGTTTGGAAAAGTATAGCATTCTAAAGGCATTAAAGAGCCTGGCGGAGTGCGACGTAGCCATTGTACTTGTTGACGCCATAGAAGGGATTACCGATCAGGATACCCACATCCTCGGCTATGTCTCAGATAATCACAAGGGCTGTATTATAGTAATTAATAAGTGGGATCTGGTGAAGGATGATGAGAAGCGTAAGAAAAAGATCATGGAGGATATTACTGCGGCCACACCCTTTATGGCCTATGCCCCGGTAGTTAAAGTATCCGCCCTGACCGGCTATCAGGTCAACCGTGTCTTAAACTCAGTTAATGAGGTCTATAAACAATATACGGCCCGCATCTCTACCGGTAAGGTTAACCAGGCCCTTAAGGAGATTCTGGTTCATCACGAACCTCCTCTTCGAGGGGGACGCCGGGTGAAGTTATACTACATGACCCAGACCGGGATAAAGCCGCCTACCTTTGTGGTCTTCACTAATTACCCGGAGTCCATCCATTTTTCCTATGAACGCTACCTTATCAATCAACTGCGAGAGAAGTTCGCCTTTGACCGGTGTCCGCTCCGGCTTATCTTACGGCGCCGCGAAAAAAGCGAACGTTTAGGGAACACAAAGAAAACCTAGTGCCATTATGCATCTAAAAAATCTCAAGGCAGAGGCTAAGGCCACTTTTTTAAGATACCGGGATGAGATATTGGATGAAGTCCTCCGGGTTCAGGATCTTATGCGTATCCTTATGAAAGGTACGCACGCCAGGTGGACAGAGGAAGAACTGGCCGCCATGAAGAAACACTTGACCCGTCTTGCCAAAAGGATACCTGCCTTATCCATCTTACTATTACCCGGAGGGCTGGTACTTTTACCCATTTTGGTTGAGGTGCTCGATCGGCGGAAGAGAAAGAGAAGCGTACCCGCGGGCAAACAGGGCTCACCAGAATGAGAGAGAATGTGCCCCTCACCCTACCCCTCTCCCGCGCTATCCTCCACATTGACATGGACGCCTTTTTTGCCGCGGTAGAGCAGGTCGATAATCCCGCGCTTAAGGGCAAACCGGTTATCGTGGGCGGCGCAAAACGAGGCGTCGTCTCTACCGCCTCTTATGAGGCCCGGAAATACAGCGTCCGGTCGGCCATGCCCATCTTCGAGGCCAAGAGGCGCTGTCCGCAAGGCATCTTTTTACCGGTCAGAATGAAAAGGTATCAGGAGGTATCACAAAAGGTGATGGCCATACTGGAGGCCGTATCGCCGCTTGTCGAGCAGGTATCCATAGACGAGGCCTTTATCGATCTCGCGGGCACGGAAAGGCTGCATGGGGACGCTACGCAGACCGCTCGTAAGATTAAAGGGAGAATATACGCCGAGGCGTGCCTGACCTGCTCTATTGGTATTGCCCCCAATAAGTTTCTGGCCAAGATAGCCTCTGACCTGCAAAAGCCTGACGGGCTGACGATCGTACCGGAAGAAGAGGTGCAGAATTTTTTGAAAGAGCTGCCGGTCAACAAACTGCCTGGCGTCGGCCCCAAATCTGAGGAGGCGCTCCGAGGGCTGGGAATCCACATTGTTTCTGATATCCTGCGTTTCCCGCCCGGGCTTCTGGAGAGGAAATTCCGCAAGTATGGCCTGCGCTTAGTGGAATTGGCGCAGGGGATCGATGATTCACCGGTTATCCCTTGCAGCCCGGCCAAATCCATGGGCAGCGAAGATACCCTCCCTGAGGACACAACCGCTATTAATACACTTAAGAAGCAGCTCCTGTCCCAGGCAGAAGAGGTAGGGGAACGGCTGCGCAGGGATGGTTTAAAAGGGCGGACCATAACCTTAAAGCTTAAACACAGCGACTTTACCCTGGCGACCAGAAGCCACAGCCTTAAAGAGGCCACGTGTGCGACTAAAATCCTCTATGACACCGCCGTCATGCTTCTCGAACGGTATAATTTGAAGACGCCCGTGCGTTTGATTGGACTCGCCGTTTCCAATTTTGGTGGAGGGCAGCAATATTCTCTCCTCCCCGGCGTGGAAAAAGAGACAGAGAAACTGGAACGAGTCGATCATGCCATTGACCGGATCAGGGAGAAACTGGGCAGACAGATTATAACCAGAGGCAGCAACCTGTAGTTAGCGGGGTCACATCTTCATATGTCATTAATATTCCCTGCATGCGTGGGGATGAACCGAAAGCGCCTTGAATTTGCTTACATGGCCTAAATCCGCCGTCAAAAAATAGAAAAACCTCGTTGATCTTGAATCAATCAAGGTGATGGAAAGTTTTTGCACGAACAATCTATCGTCAACGAGGCCAAGAAATTAGGCCGAAAGGAGTGTCGCCCCGTAGGAGCGGCATCTTGCCGCGACACCGTGCGCACCTGGAAGGTGCTCCTACCGAGAAACGACCTCTCAGGGCAGGAAAGTGGCATACAGGGGAAAATAGGTAGTGGATTTGGCGCCACTTGACGTTTTGCCTGTTTCGGTATACTTTCGTATGCTATAACATCCCAAAAGGAGTGAATCTCGCCTTATGCCTAAGTACCGCTTTCCAATCACTATATTTGGACTACTAATACTCCTTTTAATACTTGCAGTATTTGTATTAAAATTTGAATTTTTTAAGCCGGAGGTGCGCATTATACCTGATGTTAACCGCGTAGGCGCGGAAAAGACCGTAACCATTACCGCTAAAGACAGGCTGAGCGGGATCAGAGAAATAGAAGTAAACCTCCTTCAGGGGGGTAAAAAGGTGGGAGTGGCAAAGCAGTCTTTTCCCAGAGGAGGTTTGCTGCTGAGAGGAATTATAAAAAGACACTCTACGCCTGTAACGCTTCGCCCCCTTGCTTCAGGACTGGTTGATGGTGAGGCCGTTCTCCGGGTATCGGCCAGGGATTATTCATGGTGGGGATGGTTTTCAGGCAACAGGCGTATCGTAGATAAAAAAGTATCCATTGACAGCAGGCCGCCTAACGTTTATGGCCTGAGCACCGCCCATAATATCAACCTGGGGGGCAGCGGGCTCGTTGTCTATCAGACAGAAGGTGATGTCCCGGTCAGCGGTGTTTTCGTGGGCCAGAAATTCTACCGCGGGTATCCAAAACCAGAAGGCCCCAAAGGGGTTTATGTAGCCTATTTCGCCTTGCCGTGGGACGCCCCGGCCAGTGTCCCCCTATACCTTGCCGCTCGAGACGCGGCCGGCAATACAGCCCGGGTCCCTTTTACGTATCGTATAAAAACTCGCCGGTTCAGGGCAGATAAGATTGCGCTCTCTCCGGCCTTTCTAGAAACCAAGATGCCGGAGCTTATGCAACACTATCCGGACCTTAAGGGGAATTATGAAGAGGTCTTTGTCCAGGTTAACCACAAGCTCAGGGTTGAAAATGACCGCAAGGTGGCGGAGATCTGTTCCCGTTCGGAGGCCAAGCCACTCTGGACCGCAGCATTTCTGCGTATGCAAAACGCAGCGCCCATGGGCCTCTTTGCCGATCAGCGTACCTACACCTATAACGGGCAGGAAATAGACCGTGCTGTCCATCTGGGTATTGATTTAGCCTCAAACGAACGAGCGCCCATCCAGGCCGCCAATTCCGGTAAGATTATCTTTACCGGATACCTCGGTATTTACGGAAATACCATCATCATTGACCATGGGCAGGGTATCTTCAGTCTGTATGCCCACTTAAGCAGCGTCAATGTTGCTCCCGGGCAGATGGTGGAAAAAGGGATGGTGTTAGGCTGCTCAGGATCTACCGGTCTGGCCGGTGGCGACCACCTCCACTTTTCCATGCTTGTAGGCGGAACATTTGTCAACCCGGTTGAATGGTGGGACGCACACTGGATCCAGGATAATGTCACCATGAAATTATCCAACTGAGCAAACCTTGACGGCTTCGTAAAAAGTCCATTTGCTGCGTTGCGCGGCATCCTTCGTCACTGAGGCGTAGCTATAACTACGCATCATTCCTCAGGATTTGCGCGCCTTGCAACTGGAGCTTTTTACTGTGCCGTCCAAAATTTGACTTTTTACGAGTTCATCAACCTTGGCTAAGATAAAGATACTCCCTGAATCCCTTACCAATCAGATTGCGGCCGGAGAAGTCATCGAACGCCCGGCCTCGGTGGTGAAAGAACTCATCGAAAACGCCCTGGATGCCCGGGCGAAGCGTATAGAGGTAGAGGTAAAAGGCGGCGGGCAGCAGCTTATTCGGGTTATGGACAATGGCGAGGGAATGGATCGCGAGGACATCCTCCTTTCCCTGGAACGCCACGCCACCAGCAAGATTGCGACTGATACGGACCTGTTCCACATTAATACTCTGGGATTCAGGGGAGAGGCCCTGCCCAGCATCGCCTCCGTCTCCAGGATGGCCTTGCTATCCCGCCGCCGCGGGGATCTATCCGGGCATCGGGTTACCATCCATTATGGCCGCATAAAAGAAGTCCTGGAAACAGGTTGCCCGGAAGGGACAGTAGTTGAAGTCAGGGATCTCTTCGGCAACCTGCCGGCCCGCCGGAAGTTCCTCAAGTCATACAGCACGGAGACCGGGCATATTCAGGACGTCGTCGAGCACATGGCGCTTGCCGCCTGCAGTGTGCAATTTATCTTCTCTAATGATGGGCGCGGGGCGCTCACCACCTCAGCCGGCGAAAAGCTCGAAGATCGCCTGCAGGCCATATTTCGTCTTGACCACACCAGTAGCCTGATCTCTGTATCAAATCAAAGATGCGCCGGGGCGTGCACAAAAGATCGAATAACCCTCTCCGGTTATGTGGCAAAACCGGAGATAAACCGGGCCTCCTTACGATCCCTCTGCATCTTTATCAACGGACGCTTTGTACGTGACCGGATCATCCAGCATGCCGTCCTCGAGGCCTATGGAAGTTTCCTTATGAAGGGACGCTATCCGGTCGGAGCCCTCTACGTAATACTTCCTCCAGCCGGGGTGGATGTAAATGTGCACCCGACCAAACATGAAGTCCGTTTCAAGGAACCAAAATTGATACATCAGATGGTGAGTGAAGGCATACGTGCAGCCATTCTTTCCCGGCAAAAGGTCGGGGAACCGAAAACGGCTGAAACACGCCGGGCACGGGAACAATATAGACAACCTGATAAATCCGCCTACGGCGGGACTATCCACCAAACACAGGGCCTCTTTTCGGAAGAACCTCTAAAAGCCGGGGTTAGTGTGCAGGAAAAAGCGTCTCCATACGCCGGTTCTCTTCCATTGACCCAACCATCGTCTTCTGAATTGCGACTTATCGGCCAGCTGGCCGAAAGTTACCTCCTTTGCCAGTCGGAAGAAGGGCTGATTATCATCGACCAGCATGCCGCTCACGAACGCGTCCTTTTTGAAAGTCTCAAAAGCAGACTCCAGAAAGGTGGAATTGATAGCCAGCAACTCCTCTTTCCTATAACCCTTGAACTGGCCCGATCTGAAAAAGATGTCTTATCCGGGCATCTTGCGGATTTTGCCGCATTGGGGATGGAGATAGCGCCATTTGGCGGAGAAACCTTTGTCATCCGGGCTGCGCCCGCCATACTGGCCGGCCGGGACATAAAAAAGTTGGTGGAATCGGCCCTGGCCATCATGGCCTCTGCCGGAGGCTCGTTCCTGGACGAAAGACTCCTTAATGATATCCTGGCCCTCATGGCCTGCCGCGCCGCCATAAAAGCCGGACAACTGCTGACGGTCGAGGAGATGGAGAGCCTTTTGCAGCAGCTTAACGCCTGTCCCGTTTCTTCAAACTGTCCGCATGGTCGGCCCATCCGGCAACTCTACACGTACTATGAACTGGAAAAAGGCTTCAAACGTAAATAGTAAAACACCGCTGATTATCATTGCCGGGCCGACGGGGGTTGGGAAGACCAGCCTGTCCATTATACTCGCCCGGGAGTTCGGTGGTGAGATCGTAAACGCCGATTCCATGCAGGTCTATAGGCTGATGGACATCGGCACGGCCAAGCCTTCACCAGAGGAAAGAAGACTGGCGCCGCACCATCTCCTGGATATTGTATATCCGGATGAGGTGTATAATGCCGCCCGCTACAGGCAGGATGCGGAAGAGGCTATCGGAGATATAGCCAGGCGGAACAAATGTGCCTTCGTAGTCGGAGGGACTGGCCTTTATATCAAGGCCCTGACGCGCGGCCTTTTTTATTTTCCGGCTACCGACGAGAACGTACGCCAATCGCTACGAGACGGGATGGAAAAAAACGGCCTGGACCGCCTCTATGCGGAATTGAAAGAGGTAGATCCGGAAGCCGCGGAGAAGATCCACGGCCACGATAAGGTGCGCATCATGCGGGCCCTAGAGGTATTCCGACTGACCGGCAAACCTATTTCAGTTTATCAATCTGAGCATGAATTTAGCGATAGCAAATATGACACATTAAAAATAGGACTTGAACTCGACCGTGATAAGCTTTATGAAAGGATTGAGCTCCGCGCATGTGAGATGTTGGAGGCAGGCCTGATTGATGAGGTCAGGGGACTTCTTGCGGCTGGTTACGCTAAAGACCTCAAACCCATGCAGTCTCTCGGCTATCGGCACGTCATCCGGTATCTCGAAGATGAATATACCTTTGACGAAATGATGCGCACTATGATCCGGGATACCAGACGTTATGCCAAGAGACAGTTGACGTGGTTCAGAGGCGACCCGGAAATAAGGTGGTATACGCCACCGAATACAGATAAAATCGTCCGGCAGGTAAGGTTGTTTTTGTAGAAATCGTAAAAAACTTTTTTCACCGCAAAGGCGCAAAGAACGCTAAGGAAACATATTATGCGGTCAATTGGTTGAGTAGATGAGTGGTAAAAACAGTTGAGTGGTTGAGTAACTACTCAGCCACTCAACTACTTAACTACTCAACTGATTTCATCAGCTTTGCGTTCTTTGCGCCTTTGCGGTGAGCATATTGTCAGGTGAAAGATGCCTTTTGAAGAGGCTTATCAGGAATCGGTTGCGTTAGCCAGGAAAACATTGGCCGCGATGGATCCAGAACCAATCTCCATAAGAACCGGCGGCCGATGGGAAGGAAACGCTCAGGGCGAAGGGCTCCTCCATCTCACTTTCTGGGCTGGAGAGTGCGCCATCCGCTTCCCGGAAGTGGAAATCGAGGTTATCACCGGCCCAAAAGCACTAAAACTGACAGAACAAATCGTTATCCTCCATTACCTGATACACGCCCGGGGAGTCCCGACCACGGAAAACTGGATAACCTTCCGGCATATCCCATCGGGAATGTTTTACTACGAACCTTTCGTCAAGAGATGTATTAAGCCTTTCACCGCTTTCTTTGGTCGTCACCCGGAAATATTGCGGGAATTTTCCAGAGGGCTGCCTACCCTGTCCTCTGTCGGACTAGGCGATATTTCGCTCGTGCTCCGTCCGCTCCCCAATATCCCCCTGGCCTTTGTACTCTGGCAGGGAGATGACGAATTCCCGGCAGAAGGAAACATTCTCTTTGATGAAACGATTTCTTCCTTCCTCCCTACTGAAGACATGGTGGTCCTTACCAGTATCCTTACCTATAGTCTTCTCGACCGGGGGAGAAATCTTCTCGAATCAACCAGGAATTTTGGACGCAGATGAACGCAGATTAACAGGATTTTAAATAGAGCGCCTCTTGCAAAAGTCTTGTAAATGGTGTTCTTGTCATTCCGGCGGAAGCCGGAATCCAGTAATTTCAAACAGATTGAGATATCTCTGGACACCGGTTTTCACCGGTGTGACGGTTTTTACAATAGCCTCTATAGACAGATAATTTGAAACATTTTTCTGCGCATATCTGCGAAAGTCTGCGTCCTGATAGGAGAATTCACAAGTGAAAAAGATCATTAAGACAAAAGAGGCCCCGGAAGCCATAGGTCCATATAGTCAGGCGGTCATGGCTGGTGGCCAGTTGTTCATCTCCGGACAGATCGCCCTTGACCCGGTCACCGGAAAGATGGTCAACACGGATATAGCCACCGAGACCAGACAGGTTTTAAAGAATCTCGGGGCGATATTAAGGGCGGCAGATATGGGTTATGCGGATGTGGTTCAGGCTAATGTCTATCTGAGAGATTTAAATGACTTTGCCGCCATGAATGCTGTCTATGGTGAATTCTTTAAAGACGATCCGCCGGGTCGGGCCACCGTAGAGGTCTCAGAACTACCCAAAGACGCGCGGGTGGAGATGGCCTTTATTGCGGTAAAAAATTAATAAGCTTTCAGCTTAGCGGGTAACGCAGGCTAAAGCCTGCGGCTACCAAAACTGCTGTAGAACCGAGGTAGCCGCACCCATTAGGGTGCGATCGAGCTATCAGCTACATACGGAGACAATAATGGACGAAACAATTACGCTTGGCCTGGATGACATATTTCCCTTTGACTGCCGGAAGGCGTTAGACTGCTTCAACCAATGCTGCCGGGATATTAACCTCTTTCTCACGCCTTATGACATAATGCGGCTGAAAAGAAATCTCTCTCTTTCCTCAAGGGAATTCCTTGACCGCTATACTACAGCCATCTATATGGAAGAGATCGGCCACCCCCTGGTTGTAATGAAGATGATGGGGGACGAAAAATACTGCCCATTCTCCAGTCCGGATGGATGCCGGGTATATCCAGACCGTCCCTGGTCATGTCGCGCCTTTCCTTTAGAACCATGTGTTGGCAAAGCCGGGGATGGCAGACCGCTAACGCCCATGTACTCAGTAGTAAAAAGACCGTTTTGCCTGGGCTTTAATGAAAAAAATCCCCCCTCACACCCCTTTAGCAAAGGGGAGATGTGGGGATTTCCAGGAGAAAATAACTCGTTGACCGTAAGGGCATGGCTGGTAAGACAGGGGACGGCTGTTTACGAAAAGATGAACGACCTGTGGTCTCAGGTAACCCTTAGCGAAAGGTTTCCCGCCGGCGGCCTGGATAAAAAGGGCATACAGATGTTCTTTCTGGCCAGCTACAGCCTCGATGAATTCAGTGTACTGGCATCCGGACAAGGCTTTCTGGAGACCTATAGCCTCAAAAATGAAGATATAAGGCCCATACTACGTGATGAGACTTCACTCTATGCCTTCGCCTGCAGGTGGCTTCGGGTGGCATTGCTCGGTGAGGAAATACCGCTTATTGCGGAAGGCTGAAGGCTGATGGCTGAACGCTTACCCGGGTGTGATAATCACCATTTCATCCGGTGACGTAGTGAGCACCTCAACACCCTCCGGCGTGAGCACGTAGGTATCTTCAACGCCTATATGCCCTACCCCGGGGAAGATGAGCTTTGGCTCGATGGCAAAGGTCATTCCGGCCTCCAGCCGCATGGAATTCCGGACCGAAAAAATCGGCAGTTCGTCTACTTCCAATCCTATGCCGTGGCCGATAAACGGCATTTTGGCCTCTCCATAGCCCATAAAGTTGTCCGCATAGCCCAGAGAGGCCGCCTTGTTACAGGCCCATTCATAGATGCGGCCGCAGGTCTCGCCCCCCCGTATTTTTTCCCGGAGCCCATAGTGTATCTCAATGACCGCCTCATAAGCCTTTTTCAACTCCCCGGACAGGAAACCGATGGCAAACATCCTGGTCTGATCGGTCATATAGCCCGTTACACATCCTCCCAGGTCAATACTAACCGGCTCCCCCATGGAAATAACCCTGTTTGACGCCCCCTGGCTAAAGGCCGGGGTGATACCCTTACCTCCGGTGGCCCCTTTAAAGTAAGAAGGTTCCGCGCCGGACGGCCCGGATAGAATGTGCCCAAAGAAGAGCTCCTGGTTCCAGGCCCGCATACGCATGAATCCCTGGTGGCCGGCCCGGCGGAGCCGGTATTCAAGCTCAATGGAAAGTTCCAGTTCGGTCATCCCCGGCCGCAATAAGTCCGGCACTTCTTTAATGACGCTGTTCAGTTGTTCGGCAGCCTGCCGCAGCCATTCTATCTCTAAGGGAGACTTGAGCATCCGCACCTCGCGAATCGCATGAGAGACGTCCGCTATTTTTACTCCCGGAAATACGTCATCTCTTAAATAAAGAAATAGCTTGGCCGGCATCACATCCATTTCCAGGCCCAGAAGCCCTGGGATATGGTAACCATGCCCGGCTATCGTCCTGGGTATCTCCCGCACACTGCCGAGCGGTATGACGTTTTCAAGGGAAGACTCCGCTCTCGCCCGTGACAGATTGCGTCTGACCATAAGAAGGGGTGCGCCGCTCAGAGGCATAAAAAGATACGCTTCCTGCATCGTGCCGCTAAAATAGTAAAGGTCTGCATTCTGCTTTATGAGGGCTCCATCAATGCCTTGCGCCCGCATCTTTTCCTGGAGCTGCTGTGTACGAGCCTTCAAAATGTCGCTTTTAAAAATAGGCGTAGCGTTCATATTATTGTTACCTTTCCCAGTCCTCATAAGTTAATTCTCACTAAACTGCCAATACGTCAAGGCAAAAATCTATCAAAAATTTATCTCTTAAAAAGCGCAACCTTAAAAATGACATTTCTTGACATGAAGTCGAAATATTCATAATATTGATGTAATTTATCAGGTAAAAATATGACCAATACCGCGTACCCCAAAATCCTGGTTGTAGATGATGACAAGCTCACATTGGATATTCTGACCAGCATGCTGGAACAAGACGGCTATCAGGTCACGCCGGTCACTAGCGGCAAAGAGGCTCTGACCAGTCTGAGTCGTGAGTTTTATCACCTCATCCTTACCGACTTGGTTATGGAAGGCATGGATGGTCTCACCCTTCTTAAAGAGGCCAAAAAGATCTCGCCGGGATCCATTGTCCTCATGATAACCGGGCATTCCTCCGTTGAAACGGCCGTAAATGCCATGTATGCCGGGGCCATGGACTACATCCTTAAACCCTGTGAACGGGCTGATCTCCTCTTCAAGGTACAACGGGCCCTGGACAGACAACGCCTGGGGAAAATAGCCAAGCAAAAAGAGAAACAAGACGCCCTCCTGGAACTGGTGCGGGGCTTAGCCGACACCTTAAATAACCGAATAACCAGCGTAGTGGCCCTGGGGGATCTCGCCCTCGAGCATCTACAAGATAATAAGATTGACAAGGCCCAGGATCGCTTAAGGTCTGCTGTTGACGCCGCACTACGCGTAACAGAGGTAGTGAACGAGCTTCTTTCCGTCACCTCATACATAAACGAAAAAGAGATAGTAAAGATCGCCCTTCCTTCTGTCCTCTCCTCACTCAGAAAAAAATTTGTGCCGTTCACCATAAAGGTTACCGGTGATGGTCAGACCCTATCTGTAAGGGCTCTGGACAATATCCCCCTGGCCTTTGAAAAAATCGTGCAGAATGCCGTTGAAGCCATGGACGGCCAAGGAAGTATCGAGATTAACATAAACCGGGTTAAGGACCAGGGCATGGTTGAGATCCGGTTTATCGATCAGGGATCGGGTATCGCGCGCGAAGATATCCCCAAGGTCTTTCTGCCTTTCTTCACTACAAAAGGAACCCAGTCCCCGGGACTTGGTTTATGGACAGCTTATCAGATAGTGACCGGGTCAAACGGGACCATCCACATCGAAAGTGAGGTCGGAAAAGGCACAACAGTAACAGTCCGGTTGCTGATAGCCGAGAGCCAAAACTGACATCTTAAGAGGAACACGTCCATGACTGCCGCTATCACTATAAAGACGACAAATCAGACTGAATTAATAGATATAACCAGTCAGGCAGAGCGGGTTTTAAAGGAAAAAGGCATTCAGGACGGCCTATGCTGTATCTTTGTGCCCCATACCACCGCGGGGATTACCATTAATGAGGGAGCAGATCCGGGTGTTCAAACGGACATCCTGGCCGTCCTGAATGAGGTAATACCTTTTCGTTTCCCCTACCGTCACGCTGAGGGCAACTCGCCGGCTCACATAAAGGCCAGTATCATGGGTTCTTCGGTAAAGGTAATTGTAGAATCAGGTAAGTTCTTGCTGGGGACCTGGCAGAGCATCTTCTTCTGCGAATTTGACGGCCCGCGCACCCGAAAGGTTTATGTTAAGGTCATTGAGGGGTGAGGAAGGATTGCAACCTGGTATTAAAGATAGTCGCCTCTATTGAATTTAATGGTCTCAACCGCAACAATAACCCCTGTTTCATTCAGAAGCCTTTTGAGTGGGTCGCCTGAGGGCAATCCCTGGATAATAAGATCAAGCTGTCTAACCTTCTCACCAGCCGAATTAAGCGGGAGACTGGCATCTTTCAGGGTTTTCTTTGGATCGGCGAGGGTCATACGGTATTGATCCAGAAGGGCAATCAATTCCTCTGCCCTGGCCACTCCCTGGAGTCTGGTATCTGTCCCCAGGGCAGCAAGCGCATCAATAGAAGAAAGCGGCGCCGCATTATTTAGCCCTGCGCTCGCAGGCGCTTGATCTGCCTTCCCCGCAACTTTGGAAAAGACATCACGGAAGGACGCCCCTTCTGCTTTTTTCCTGGGTTGTAGCCGGCCTGCCTCGCCAGCCGAATGATTTACTGTCTCTTTTATCTTCATGGCCCTGCCTCCTTTATTGTTTTATCGGCAGTTGGATAAATAACTTAAAGAGAATGGCCTTCTTCTGTCAACTCCAGGGCCTTATCCAGATATTTTTTCGCTTGGACTTCGTCCCCTTTCATCCCATATGCCTCTGCCAGATGCCTGTAGACCTCGGTCAGAAAGACCTTGTCTTCATCCGGCGTAATGTTAAGCGCCTCCTCTAAATACCGGATGGCCTTATCAACCTCTCCTTTAGCAAGATAGGCCATGCCTAAGGTGTCCAGGTAACGATAACGCCGCGGTCCGGACAAACTCACGGCCTTCTCAGCCAATTTCTGCACTTCGTCCAGATTGCGGCCGTTCTGAAGATAAAAACAGGCCAGATTGTTATAAGGATCAGGTTGCGCGGGATCAAGGGCTATAGCCTTTTTGTAGGCATCTTTCGCCTCATCTACCCGCCCCATTTTAAAGTAAACGTTGCCCAGGTTGAATTGGGCATTGAAAAAATCCTTCTTTTTCTTTAACGCTTCCCGGTACTCACGTTCGGCTAAGGCATATTCTCCCTTGTTTTCGTAGGAGACACCAAGGTCATTGTGTTCCTCGGCTGTAAGCGGATCGTGGAGAAAGACGATCTCCGGTAATCTTGCACAGCCGGAACACAAAACCATATAAACCAGCACGGCAACCCAGGCTGTTTTGTACATGGCTAATCCTTCTATCAGCTATCAGCTATGAGCCATCGGCGGAAACAGGCACAATAAGGAGGCAAAGATGATTCATCCGGGCCCAGGCCGATTCCAGCCGTCCGTAAGACCAGAGAGCATCGGCCTCTGTTCCGGTATGGACAATCACCAGCCTCCGTTTTTCACTATATCCCACCGCTACGAGGTAATGGGGACGCTGATAGGCTGAAAAACCATCATCGATAAGGATAATAACAGGCTCATTACGTTCCATATGCCTTTTAAGGTCGGACAGGCTTCCCGGATAGACACGGGTGTAGAATCCCCGGCGGCGGGCAAAATTTTCCAGGTCGGATAGCAAAGTGCCCTTCAGCTCTTGAGAAAAAATATCTCCGGCAATTACCTCCTCACTGATTGGATCTCCATAATAGCGAAGGACGCTGGCCAGGGCCGCCGTCCCGCAACGCTTATCTTTTTGATAAATAAAAGGGAAGGAAGAGATGTAGTGACCCCGTTCCTCTCCGCGTGTAATTGCCTCGATAATCTGGAGACGTGTAGTTATGCTGCTGCAGGAGGCCGTCAGAAAAACCTGTAGAACGACGGCAATCAATCCTATATTCCTGCGCCAGGCTGAGGAAAGGAACGGGGTCACGATGACGTTATTTTATGATAATCTTTTTATCCAGAAGCTTGATAATTACTATAACCAGAATAATGATGAGTAATACGCCGATGACCGTACCTACCCCATCACCGCCAGCCGTGATGCGATCAGAAAGCGAAGCCAAGTGATGAATCTGCTCATCAGTCATCGAAGATAGCTTAGCTGAGACCTCGTCCGAACTCAAGCCAAAATCCTTTAGCTTCTGCACGGCTATCTTGTTCTCCAGGACCTGTCTGACCTCAGCCAGTTCTGCCTCCCGTTCCAGGGATGCCTCCGGGCTGCTCAGAATGGAGTCAGAAAGGGCGGCCGTGGCTAAAGCCGGAAACAGAAGAAAAGCTGTAAACCAGACGGTTACCGAGAACACCAGTAATGGATTCTTAAAACTATTTAAGCTCATTTTCATACCCATGTCGTATCCCTCCCGTAAACCGGTAAGCCAAAATGAAGACGGCAAAATTTAACAGCTATCTTATTCATCCTGCCCCCGATGTCAACAACTTTTCCACGCCGTTCTCCAAAAACGGCCTTACCCAGAGATAAAATAAAAATGAACCTTACTATGGCGTTACCGTGCATGGCAAAAATAACCTTGAAATTTCTCCGTGCATTGGGTAGAAGTAGAACAACTGGGCGGTTAACTCAGTGGTTAGAGTGCCATCCTCACACGGTGGAAGTCGCAGGTTCGAATCCCGCACCGCCCACCATAATCAAAACAAAAAAGCCAGTCTTTTGACTGGCTTTTTTTGCTGTATCACTTTGGGATGAATGGTATGAAGCTATACTATAGTTTGTCAGAAATACCTTGACAGCACCTGCAACCGGGGCATAGATTTGCGAGTAAGGGATGCAACTAACGTTCGAACGTGCTAACGTGTAAACGGATAAATGGTTGATATGAACATGGATAAATTAAAAGATCTGCTCATGTCTGTACGGGAAGGCCGAACAGAGGTTGAACAGGCCCTCCAGGCCTTGAAAAACCTGCCTTTTGAGGATATGACCTATGCCAAAATCGACCATCACCGGCCCCTGCGTCAAGGGTTTCCAGAAGTAGTCTTCGGTGAAGGGAAGACCGCTGAACAACTGCTTAAGATTGTTACCTCCATTTATGAACACAGCGACCGGGTTCTGGTCACCAGAATCAGTGAGGACAAGGCCGCATACATCCGTTCCTCTCTCCCGGACGCCGTTTACCATCCATTATCCCGGTTATTGATCCTTAAGACAAAAGAGCCGGAAATCGTCGGTAAAGGGACCATCCTGGTCATTTCCGCCGGCACTTCTGATATCGCCGTAGCCGAAGAGGCTTACCTTACGGCGCAGATAATGGGCAACCGGGTGGAGTATCTCTATGATGTAGGTGTAGCCGGTATCCATCGGCTTCTCAGTCATAAAGAAAAAATCGCCTCTGCTTCTGTACTCATTGTGGTGGCCGGGATGGAAGGCGCCCTGCCCAGCGTAGTTGGCGGGCTTGTGGATAAACCGGTTATTGCTGTACCCACCAGCGTGGGATACGGGGCAAGCTTCGGAGGGATTGCGGCCCTTCTGGCCATGCTCAATTCTTGCGCGGCAGGCGTAGCCGTAGTCAATATAGACAACGGCTTTGGTGCCGCTTATACCGCCGGTCTTATCAACCGATTATAAGTACCACAAACTATGGAACAGGATAGATTTCGCCAGATCAGCAAGGTCTTATGGATCGTTTTAGTTCTGAACTTTGCCGTGGCTGCCTGCAAGCTTTTTTACGGCTGGGTTATAAACAGCGCCAGCGTCATGGCGGACGGCTACCATTCCTTCTCGGATGGCTCGTCCAATATTATCGGCCTCTTCGGTATATGGATGGCCTCCAGGCCCAAGGACGAGTACCACCCTTACGGTCATGGTAAGTACGAAACCCTGACTTCAGTGGGTATTGC
>DSAQ01000038.1 GCA_011046395.1 Pseudomonadota bacterium | reverse complement strand
TACTCCCGGAAAAAATGGGAGCAATACTGGAAAGAAAAACTCGGAATCAACGGCTACTTCAACATCCGGATCGCATCGGTTGAATTGTCACCATGTAAACACTTTTGAACGTTACCAATTTATATACAAAGATATTGATGGTTATTGCGGTTGCAAGCGGCGTCAATAAACGCAAGACTGCGTGGCGCCTGAAATCTCGTTCCAGGAGGAATTAGACATACCGAAATTGAAAAAGGGCGATCTTTTGGGTTGTGAAGTTTGTGGATTGATTCTGACCGTAACCGAACCCTGTGGCTGCGCCGATGTGAGTATCCTTTGCTGCAAGAAGCCTATGGGCAAAGGTAAACTGGCTGCCAACAAGGCCCGCAAATTAGCTGCGCAAAAGAATAAGCCAGCCAAGCCTGCTGCCAAAAAAACAACAGCAAAGAAGGCCGTGGCCAAGGCTAAACCCGCAGCCAAGAAAGGTGCCGCAACTAAAACTGCTACCAAAAAAGCATCGGCCAAGACGAGCAAGAAAAAGAAATAAGCGTTATAAAGCAGGTCTGAATCCGCCTGTTCGCTCCAGGGAAATCTATTCCATTGACCCCAAAGCATTTCCAGTTATAATATCTCATCTACGAATACCAGTGGGAAAGGAATATGGCAAAAAGTAGGATTCGTTTTTTACCGGACAATAAAGAAGTATTTGTTGACGCGGGAGAAAATCTGTTAAAGGCGGCCATGATGGCGGGCGTGCACATCAATGCCTCTTGTGGCGGGGCCGGAGTTTGCGGACGGTGTAGGGTCAAGATAGAAAACGGTAATGTCATGGGTGAACAGGACGAAGCCGGTTACTGGCAGGCCTGTAACACCTTTGTGCATGGTGATGTGGAGGTAGCCATACCCGTCGTTTCCCACCTCGACCGTGGCGCCCTGGCCCGGACGATTCCCTCATCCGGGATTTCTATAGCCAGGGATGCCGGTCGTGAGGGACTGCTCATTTCCAGGCCGTTTTCACCGGTAGCGCAAAAAAAATTCCTGCGGCTGTCTCCTCCCAGCTCCCGTGACAATATAAGTGATTTGTCCCGTCTTAAACGGGGACTCAAGGTCGGTTTTGGCCTGCCGGATATAGAAATTGATCCCTCGCTTATTTTCAAATTGCCCCATGTATTAAGGGCGCAGGATTGGGCGGTCACGGCTATTCTGCGTTATGAGCCGCCGCGGCCGGCTCTCATTATAGAGATAGAGCCCGGAGATACCAGGGCCAAAGATTACGCGGTAGCCATAGACGTCGGCACTACCACCCTGTGCACCTATCTGGTGGACTTAAACAGTGGAGAGGTTGCCGCAGAGGTATCAGATTACAACCCGCAGATAAGTTTTGGCGAAGACGTCATATCCCGCATCGTCTTCTCGCAAAAGGGAGACGGCCTTAAGGCCCTCCAGGCCAGGGTGGTAGAAAAACTAAACGCCCTCATCCAGGAATTAGTGGAGAAAGCCGGGGTGTCTAAAGAAAATATATACTATATTTCCGCCGCCGGTAACACGACCATGAGCCATCTATTACTGGGCCTGGATCCTAGATACCTGCGGGAAGCACCCTATACGCCGGTGGCCAAGGCCTATCCCCGCCTCCGGGCCGGGGGAATCGGTCTGGATGTGCCTTCCTACGTTACCCTGGATATATTTCCTTCTATCGCCAGTTATGTAGGCGGGGATATTGTAGCCGGGGTGATCGCTTCCAGGATATTTGAACGGCCGGAACTTACCCTGTATATTGATATTGGCACGAACGGGGAAATCGTCCTGGGAAACCGGGAATGGCTCGTATGTGCCTCCTGCTCCGCCGGCCCGGCCTTCGAAGGAGGCGGCATCAGGCACGGCCTCCGGGCTATGCCTGGCGCTATCGAGGCCGTACATGTACATCCGGAAACTTGTGAGCCCATGATAGTCGCTATCGGTATGGCGAAGCCCAAAGGGATCTGTGGTACAGGATTAATCAGCCTGGTGGCTAGCCTTATGGAGGGATGTATAATTGATCAACAAGGTAAGTTTAACCATGACCTCTGTACAGGCCGTATACGCGAGGGCCGCGATGGTTACGAATACGTGATTGTGTATGGTGAAAATACGGCTACCGGAGAAGATATAGTCCTTACCGAGGTGGATATAGAAAATCTCATCCGGGCCAAGGGGGCCATGTTCGCCGGGTTTCTTACCCTCACCGGGGCTGTAGGCCTGACTATCCCGGATATAGAGCGTGTTCTGATCGCCGGCGCCTTTGGTAGTTTTCTGGATATCGAACAGGCGATCACCATCGGCCTTCTCCCGGATCTGCCTAGGGATTGTTTCTATTTTGTGGGCAATGGCTCACTTCTCGGGGTAAAGGCCGCTATTTGTTCTGTGGACGTCATGGAAGAGCGTGAAAAAGTAGCCAACATGATGACCAGCTTTGAATTAAGCGAAAACCCCCGCTTCATGGAACATTACATATCTTCCCTTTTTCTGCCCCATACTGATCGCCAGCTCTTTCCCTCGGTATGGAATCGAATAAATTGTTGGGGTATGCAGAATGGATAACTTGCGGACTTTCGTCATAGCTATGGCGGGTAAGGGTGGCACGGGCAAGACCACGGTCGCTGCCCTTTTGATAAGATATTTGTTGAATAAAAATCTGGTACCCGTATTAGTGGTGGATGCTGACGCCAATGCCAATCTTAATGAACTGCTCGGCCTGAAAGTAGAACGCACCCTGGGGCAGATAAGAGATGAGATGAAGACGGCGGTTCCCACCGGTATGACCAAGGAGACCTATATCGAATACAAGATGCAGGAGGCTTTAATCGAGTCCAGGGGGTTTGATCTTCTGGTCATGGGCCAGCCTGAGGGACCCGGCTGTTATTGTGCGGCCAACAATCTCCTGGCCAAGTACCTGGAAATACTAACCAAAAACTATCGGACGGTTATAGTAGATAACGAAGCCGGGATGGAGCATCTAAGCCGCCTTAATCTGCGCGAGATCGACATATTGATTTCTGTATCCGATCCGGGGCCGCGCGGCATAATGACGGCCAGACGCATTGCGGATCTCACTACGCACTTAGACGTGCAGGTCGGTAAGAAGGTCCTCATCGTGAATCGTACCCCAGACGGATTGGACCCGATGTTACGGGAGGAGATCAGTAAATCCGGATTGGTTCTGGGCGGGACCATCAGGCAGGATACCCTTCTCGCCACCTACGAATTAAAAAAACGGGCCTTCCTGGATCTACCATCCGAATCGGTAGCGGTGCAGGATGCCCAGGCTATTTTTGATGCGTTAATCAAGTGAGACGGGAGACAACCAGTGTTTGTATTTTTCATTCTTGCCACGGATGGCGTCGAAAAAGACCGAGCGGATCGCTTGGGTTATTGGTCCGGGAGAACCCCGGCCGATAGCCCGATTGTCCACTTCACGAATAGGCGTTAGTTCAGCCGCTGTGCCGGAGAAAAATGACTCATCGGCGATATAAAGCTCATCGCGGGAGAAACGTTCTTCCACCACCGGGATCTTCAGGTCACGAGCGATAGTAAGCACACAACGCCGCGTAACGCCCGGCAATATAGAAGTAAGGGGTGGTGTCTTAAGTATGCCCCGTTTGACGATGAAGATATTTTCACCACTGGCCTCGCAGACGTAGCCCTCTGGATCTAAAAGAATAGCCTCATCGTAACCATCATGAACTGCCTCTCTCTTGGCCAGTACGGAATTGACATAATTACCGACGGCCTTGGCCTTGGTCATCATAATATTGACGTGGTGGCGCGTAAAAGAGGATATCTTGACCCGGATACCCTTGGCAAGCCCTTCGTCACCCAGATAGGCCCCCCAAGGCCAGGTAACGATGGCTATCCGTATGGGGTTGTTTTGCGGGTGAACGCCCATCACGCCATCCCCGATAAAAACAATGGGCCGGACATAAGATTCTTTCTGGCTGTTAACCTTCAGCGTATCTTTGCAGGCCTGTGCAATTTCGCTTTGCGAAAAAGGTATCTTCATCTGAAGAATATGCGCTGAGTCAAAGAGCCGTTCCACATGTTCATCCAGACAGAATACAGCCGATGAGCCATCATGACATTGATAACAGCGGATACCCTCAAACACTCCCACACCGTAGTGCAAGGTGTGGGTAAGGATATGGACATTGGCCTCGTCCCAGTTGACAAATTTTCCGTCTAACCATATCTTTTCCGCCTTCTGAACCATTGGGGCCTCCTCCTGAATTACATCGCTGTTCTTAAAACCTAACCATTGAGAACCAGCGCGGCATAGCCGCATTTATGCGAATTTCAAATGACAAAATCCAAAGTTCAAATAAAGCTCCAATGACAAATGTCAACGGTGTTTCTCCATTTGAGCTTTGGCATTAATTTGGAATTTGGGCTTTGAATTTTGAGCTTTCCATTGCCCCCGGTCTCCGATTTTCAAGGTTTCTCTGTAGGGCCCCCGATAAATCCCCTTTTCCGTGATAATAGCCGTAACGTAGACGTTGGGTGTGACATCAAAAGCCACATTAAGGGCAGAGACTCCTTCCGGGGCTATCCTCCGGCCGCCACAATGCGTAAGCTCATCCGGTGAACGCTCCTCTATAGGTATTTTATAACCTTCAGATAAGGCGCGGTCGATGGTTGACTCCGGGGCTGCTACATAAAAAGGAACGCCGTTTTCCCTGGCCAGGACGGCGAGAGAATAAGTGCCGATTTTGTTAGCCACGTCACCGTTAGCCGCAATGCGATCCGCGCCCACAATAAGCGCATTAATCTTTCCCATTTTTAGGAAATGACCCGCAGCGTTATCACTGATCAACGTCACGGGGATATCACCTTTCTGTAATTCCCAGGCCGTAAGCCTGGCGCCCTGGAGAAAAGGACGCGTCTCATCCGCAAAAACCGAAACCTTCTTTCCGGCTTCATGGGCGGCCCGGATCACTCCTAAGGCCGTCCCATAACCGCCCGTGGCCAGTGCGCCGGCATTGCAATGTGTAAGGACTACATCCCCATCCGCTAGTAACTTCTGGCCGAATGCACCCATGCGCCGGTTGGCAGCCACGTCCTCGGCCAATATGGTCTCTGCTTCCTTGTGGAGTAGCCCGGCCAGTTCGTCCGGTCTGGCAGAAGACGATTGCTTAACCACGCCGTTCATACGTTCGATGGCCCAAAAAAGATTTACAGCAGTAGGCCTGGCTGCGGCCATCTCCCGGCACATGATGGCCCATTTCCGGTCGAAGTCCTTACGGCCTTTCCCCCTGAATTTTCCGGCGCCTAAAGCCAGCCCCATGGCAGCGGCAATACCTATAGCCGGGGCCCCACGGATAACCATCTTCCTAATGGCCGCCATGACCTGCCTGTAATCCTGGCAGACTACATAGACTTCCCTCCGGGGAAGTTTGCGCTGATCGATCATCACCACCCGGCCGTCTTCCCAGGCTATGGTCTTAATCTCCGCCGCCATATCCCCTCTTTTACTTTCGCAGCATATTGTCAAAAGATTCACCACAGAGAACACAGCGCGGCATAGCCGCAACTAAATCCGAATATCGAAATCCGAAATCCGAAACAAATCCGAAATCCAAATATCGAATGTTAGAAACGTCCATCAGCAACGCCTTCGATTTTTCGTTTTGGTCATTGCTCTCGTTTGGTCATTTGAATTTGTTTCGAGTTTCGTGCTTCGGATTTCGAATTTTCCATCTCTGTGGTTGTTTTTCATAAAACTTTTGACATTGCCTTGCGCAGCATTCCGGCCAGGATCTCATTTACCAATCTGGGATTGGCCTTGCCTTTGGTCTTCTTCATTACCTCCCCGACGAAAAATCCGAAGAGTTTTACCTTGCCTTTTTTATAATCCTCTACCGCTTCTGAATTAGCCGCTAGTACGGTTTCAACCACCTTCTCAATCTCGGCCGCATCTGTAACCTGTACCAGGCCTTTTTCTTTCACAATAGCCCCTGGATCCTTACCGGTCGCATACATCTCTTCAAAGACCGTCTTTGCAATCTTGCCGCTGATGACACCACTATCCATCAGCTTTAGCATCCCGGCCAAATGCCCGGGCGTTACCGGACATTCTTCTATCTCCCGTTCATCACGCTTTAACTCTCGCAGCAGCTCAGACATCATCCAGTTGCTTACCGCCTTTGGTTTATGGTAAAGGCGCACGCAGTCTTCAAAATAGTCGGCCAGGGATTTGGAGGCCGTAAGGACTATGGCGTCATATTCCGGTAGACCATATTCTTCCACGAAACGGCGCTGCTTGGCGTCGGGAAGCTCCGGGAGGCTTGCACGCACCTCTTCGATCCACTTTTCGTCGATGACCAGAGTCACCAGATCCGGGTCCGGGAAGTAGCGGTAATCATGGGCCTCTTCTTTGCCACGCATAGAAACGGTAACCTCCCGTGCGGTATCCCAGAGGCGCGTTTCCTGCAGCACTTCTTTTCCATCCAGCAGCAGAGCGCTCTGGCGGCGAATCTCGTATCCCAGCGCCCTCTGTACATGCCGGAACGAATTCATATTCTTAATCTCCGTTCTGATACCGAAGGTCTCAGTGCCTTCCGGACGTATAGACACATTGGCATCACAGCGGAAACTGCCTTCTTCCATATTGCCGTCACATATCCCGAGATAACGCAGGATGTTGCGTAAGATTTTCAGGTATTCGACCGCCTCCTCCGGGGTACGAATATCCGGCTCGCTGACAATTTCAATAAGCGGCACACCGGTTCGATTAAAGTCCACATAACTTATTGGCGCGGTAGCGTCATGGATCAGCTTGCCGGCATCCTCCTCCATGTGGATACGGGTGATGCCGATACGCTTGGTCCGGCCGTTTAGGTTAATCTCTACATAGCCATCTTCGGCAATAGGCAGCTCATACTGTGAGATCTGATATCCCTTGGGGAGATCCGGGTAAAAATAGTTCTTGCGGGCAAACCGGCTGAATGGAGCCACGCTGCAGTGGGTGGCCAGGGCCATTTTCATGGCGTAGTCAACCACTTTTTTATTCAGAACCGGCAAAACGCCGGGCATCCCCAGGCACACTGGGCAGGTGTGGGTGTTGGGCAGGGCCCCGAACGCCGTGGAGCAACTACAAAAAATCTTGCTATCGGTCAGGAGTTGGGCATGCACCTCCAGGCCCATGACCGATTCAAATCCAGCCATATTTTATCCATCTTTCCCGCTTTTTGGACACAAAACTAACATGACAAAAACAATAGTTCAATCAAAAAAAGTTTATGAAAAGAGGTGGCTATGTCGAAAATAGTAGCAAAGACGCTTGAATTCTCTTGGGTAAGGGGGATAACGATATGCCGGAGCTACGTAAAGACATAGTAACCCGTGAATGGGTTATCATAGCCAGGGAACGGGCCAAGAGGCCGCACGACTTTACTCATACCAAGAAGGCCCTGGAAGAATTACCGGAACACGATAAAAGCTGCCCGTTTTGCACTACAAATGAAGACAAAACACCCCCGGAAGTCCTGGTGTATCGTCCTGTTAATTCTGGACCGAACTCCCCTGGCTGGCTGCTCAGAGTGACACCCAATAAATACCAGGCCTTGATTGGCCAGGGAGACTTAAACAGAGAGAACTATCATATCTATGACCATATGAACGGTGTGGGGGCCCATGAAGTAGTCATAGAATGTCCGGAGCATAATCTATCCCTGGCTACAATGGATGACAAACAGGTCGAGCGTGTAGTGTGGTCTTACATTGACCGTTATAATGCGCTACGCGAAGATACCCGCCTTAAGTACTTTCTTGTCTTCAGGAATCATGGAGTGACAGCGGGGTGCTCATTGGCACATCCCCATTCACAGATAGTGGCGACCCCGATAATCCCACAAAAAGTATGGGGTAAAGTACGTGGCGTGACACAATACCGGGAGTACAGAGATAAATGTGTCTATTGCGACATTATCAAGACGGAAACCGATTTGCTTGACCGTTTGATATGCGAAAATGGGAGTTTTATTGCTATTGCCCCATTTGCTTCCCGCTCTCCCTTTGAAACCTGGATTCTTCCCAAAAACCATCGTTCCTGTTTCGCCAAGATGAGCCGTTTCGAGGTAGAACAATTTTCTGCGATATTAAAAGATGTCCTGGGTCGTCTTCACCGCTGCCTCAATAATCCACCTTACAATTACATGATTATTACCTCGCCAAATGATACAGACACACTGGATACTTTTCACTGGTACCTGGAGATAACGCCGCGGCTCACTACCCCGGCGGGGTTCGAAATAGGCACGAGTATTTACATCAACATTGTCCCCCCTGAGGACGCCGCACGGTATCTGCGCGAGGCCTAGCTCCCAAACGCAATAATTATATATCTGGAGGGGGCAAGTGGGAGTCGAACCCACCCCTCGTTTTTTAGATGAGGCCAGCGGGTTTGCAGCCCGTGAGGCGCCCGGCGCCATTGCCCCCGAAACCGGACAGGCTTTTTACAGCAACTGTAATAGATATAATCTATATGTCAAATCGATAACTTCTATGATTAATCCCCATTCTATCTCTTTAACCTATATCTAAATTAGTAACCGTTTACCGTGGTCCGTTCACCGTTCACCGAAAAAGACGTTTTCGTGCTTTTCACGGACAACGGTGGCCGAATAAATGATATCAACCAATTAATCCCCTCTCCCCTGGTGGGAGAGGGTTAGGGTGAGGGGGGTTTGATGCGTCAGGGCTGCACAAGCCGATTTTCTCTTGACACAACATAAAAACGTGTTAAATTTCAACGCTCTTCGTATGAGTATGAGGCATATTTTACCTTTTGCGAGGTAACGGGAGGTCCGCTAATGTACGCAGTAATAAAAACGGGCGGTAAGCAATACAAAGTCAGTTCCGGCGATACCGTGCGTGTAGAAAAGTTAGCCGGGAATGTCGGGGACGCGGTGACCCTTTCGGACGTACTTCTCGTCGCTAAAGAAGGTGATATAAAGATCGGGCAGCCAACCGTAGCCGGGGCACAGGTCACGGGTAAGATCGTTGATCAGGCCAGGGCCGACAAGATAATAGTTTTTAAGAAGAAGCGCCGCAAGGGTTACAGTAAAAAACGGGGACATCGTCAGCCTTATACAGCCCTGAAGATCGAAGATATTCAACTTTAATCAGGAGTAGCGACAATGGCACACAAAAAGGCAGGTGGAAGCTCCAGGAATGGACGTGATAGCGCCGGTCAGAGACGCGGCGTAAAAAGGTTTGCCGGCCAGCTCGTGAAGGCAGGCAGTATTATTATTCGCCAGTTGGGTACCAGGATCCATCCGGGACGAAATGTAGGTACAGGCAAGGACTATACACTTTTTGCCCTGGTCGATGGTCTGGTGACCTTTGAACGGCTGGGCAAGACTAAAAAGAAGGTCAGTGTCTATCCATTGCCAGAAACCACCCACTAAATGAAATTTGTCGATGAGGCTAAAATCTTCGTCAAAGCAGGGGATGGAGGCCGCGGTTGCGTAAGTTTTCGGCGTGAGAAGTACATCCCTAGAGGCGGTCCAAACGGCGGTGATGGCGGCAAGGGCGGTGACGTCATTTTTGCAGCTACAAACAGGCTGCACAGCCTTCTTGATTTTAAATTCCACCAACATTTCAAGGCAAAAAAAGGGGAACATGGCAAAGGCAGTAATAAACACGGGAAAAACGGTGCGGATTGCCTGGTTTATGTCCCCGTGGGGACAATCCTCAGAGAACTACAAACGGGCGAGATTCTAGCAGATCTGATAGCAGATGGCGAACGGTTTGTTGCTGCCCGTGGTGGTATCGGGGGTTTAGGAAATGCCCGTTTTGCCTCGCCGACCCGACAAGCTCCCCGATATGCACAGCCCGGTCAACCTGGCGAAGAAAAGCAAATTTCCCTCGACCTCAAGCTCTTAGCCGATTTAGGGATTATTGGTGCGCCGAACGCCGGTAAATCCACCCTTCTATCAAAATTAACCTCAGCTAAACCCAAGATAGCGGATTATCCGTTTACTACCCTTATACCGAATCTGGGTGTGGTCGAACTCGAAGACTATCATCCATTTGTGGTCGCCGACATTCCTGGTTTAATCGAGGGAGCCCATGCCGGGTTGGGGCTTGGTATGCGCTTTTTACGCCACATAGAACGCACCAGGCTGTTGGTGCATATTATCGACGCCTCTCTTGGTCCGGAGGAGACCATTAAAAACTGGCAGAAAATAAACGCCGAGCTAAGCGCGTATGGGCCCGCCCTGGCCGAAAAAACACAGGTGGTGACCCTAAATAAGATTGACCTTATAACGGAAGATGATAAACTTGAGGCTATCAAGGCGGCCTTTCTGGATAAAGGGTGCACTGTCTATTTTATCTCCGCTGCGACCAGTAAGGGAGTGGAAGAATTGAAAGAGGCGCTGGCAAGGAGACTGCAGCAAGACGAATATGAAAGAAAAGACTGATACGGATATTCGCCAGATCAGACTTGCTACTCTAAAGGGGGCCCGGCGCATAGTAGTTAAGGTAGGTAGCGCCGTCCTCACCGCTGAAGAGGGGTTGAATCGGGAGATCATTGAAAATCTTAGCGCCGAACTTTCCCGTTTTAAACGGGAACAATTCGATATTGTCCTCGTCTCTTCCGGGGCTATCGCCTCCGGCCTGAAAAAAGTCGGCCTTACCCTGCAGCCCAGATCAATACCTGAGAAGCAGGCCGTAGCGGCAGTCGGCCAGGGTAGTCTGATCCTGGCCTATGAAGAGGCCTTTGGTCGCTATGGAGAAAAGGTGGCGCAGATCCTGTTGACACGAGAGGATTTATCCAGCCGGAGAAGATACCTGAACGCCAGAAATACAATATTTACTCTATTAAATTGGAGTATAATTCCTATTATAAATGAGAATGACACGGTGGCTGTGGAGGAGATAAAATTTGGTGATAACGATATGCTGGCTGCTTTGATTACCAGTTTAGTAGAAGCAGACCTTTTGATCTGCCTTACAGATATCGACGCCCTGTATGACTCAGACCCACGCATTAATCCCAGGGCCCGAAGGTTGTCTCTGGTAGAAAATATCACCGGTCAGATTGAAAAAATGGCCAGCGGTATCCCCGGGTCTATGGGCCGTGGGGGGATGCTAAGCAAGATCAAGGCAGCAAAGATGGTATCATCCCAGGGTATTCCGACTATCATCGCCAACGGCAAGGTCCCCTACATCCTGGAAAAGATCTTTGCCGGTGAGGATTATGGCACCCTATTCCAACCGCACGGGCGGAGAATGACCAGCCGTAAGTACTGGATAGCCTTTACCCTTAAACCCAGAGGGATTTTGGTAGTCGATGATGGGGCCAAAAAGGCTGTTATGGTAAACGGTAAGAGCCTGCTACCCTCGGGAATTACAGCGATTAAGGGTAATTTTGACGTGGGGGCTCCGATACACTGTGTGGATCAAACCGGAGAGGCCTTTGCGGCTGGCTTAGTAAACTATGCCTCTGCGGAGATTGAGAAGATTAAAGGGCATAATACCCAGGAAATTGCTGTTATCTTAGGGCACAAGGACTACGATGAGGTTATACACCGGGATAACTTGGTTATTTTGCCGCAGAGCTGACGGCTCATAGCTGATAGCTATATAGAAAGGGGAGGCTACCTTGGATATTAAAAAACTGATGCTGGATATGGCCAAAGCGGCTAGAGATGCCGGCCGGGTGGTGGCTAAGCTGCCCACAGATACCAAAAATAAAGTCCTTCTCTCTATGGCTGAGGAGTTAGTAAAACAAACCAAAAAGATACAAAAAGCCAACGAAAAAGATCTCCAGGCGGCGAAGAAAAAAGGGCTTTCCGCCGCTTTTATTGACCGACTGACCTTAACGGACAAGGTCATAAAAGCCATGGCCGACGGCCTGGCGGAAGTGGCCGCCTTGCCGGACCCGGTCGGGGAGGTGGTCAGGATGTGGAGGCGCCCCAACGGGCTTCAGGTAGGGCGGATGCGCATACCCCTGGGCGTAATCGGTATGATCTATGAATCCAGACCGAACGTTACTGTGGATGCGGCGGCGCTTTGCCTGAAAGCAGGAAATGCCATCCTGCTGCGGGGCGGTTCGGAGGCTATTCATTCCAATCTCGTCCTGGCCGGGGTGTTGCAGAAGTCGCTGGAGAAGTTTAAAATACCCGGGGAGGCTATTCAGGTAATACCGGTCACCGACCGGGAAGCTGTAAAAGAGATGCTGCTACTGGAAGAATATATTGACTTGATAATCCCACGCGGCGGTGAAAGCCTTATTCGTTTTGTGGCGCAAAATTCCCGTATTCCTGTGCTTAAACACTACAAGGGAGTCTGCCACATATTTGTGGATGAAAGTGCGGACATCGAAATAGCCAGGAAGGTATGCTACAATGCCAAGGTGCAGAGGCCCGGGGTTTGTAACGCCATGGAGACCATGTTAGTTCATGAAAAAATAGCCCGGGACTTTCTCCCGGCCATGGCCATGGACTTTGCTAAGGCCAGGGTTGAGCTGCGCGGCTGTCCAAAGACCCGGAAGATATTGCCCCGGGCCGTCCCCGCTACAGAAGAGGATTGGCCGGCCGAGTACCTGGATTTGATACTGGCCGTCCGGGTAGTAAAGGACATGGATGAGGCCATAAAGCATATCGCCCGTTACGGCTCCAATCATACTGAGGCCATAATAACCTCGGACTATAGCCGGGCCAGAAAGTTTTTAAACGATGTAGATTCATCCGTGGTTCTGGTCAATGCCTCGACCCGCTTTAACGACGGCGGGCAGTTGGGTCTCGGGGCGGAAATAGGCATCAGCACCTCTAAACTGCATGCCTTTGGGCCGATGGGCCTGGAAGAGCTGACCAGCACCAACTTCATTGTCTTTGGAGATGGCCAGGTTCGGACTTAGATGCGGATCGGGATCTTTGGAGGGGCCTTTGACCCCATTCATTATGGCCACCTGCGGGTGGCAGAAGAGGTCTATGAATCTCTGGCCTTAGAGAGGGTTGTTTTTCTTCCTACTGCCACACCTCCGCATAAGACCGCCGGGAGGATAACCCCGTTTGCCCATCGGATCAAGATGGTCCAATTGGCCATAGAGGGTGTTGACCACTTTGTGGTCTCGGATATGGAAAAGGAGATACCGGGTCATTCCTACTCGATAGAGACTTTACGCCGTCTTCATACCACATTTGATCTGGATACACGGTTTTACTTTATTGTTGGCCTGGACGCCTTTGTTGAACTACCCACCTGGAAGGAATACAGGCGCCTTCCATCCTATGCTAATTTTGTAGTGGTGGATAGACCGGGTTACAGCGAGACAGAGCTCAAGGCGGTTCTGGATCAGCACTTCCCCGGTTATACTTATGATGATAACAGAAAAGAATATTTACTCAGCGGACAATATTCTGTCTTTTATAGGAAAACAACACTATTTGGCATCTCATCTACGGCTGTCCGCCGGGCGGTTGCGGAAGGACACTCCGTTCGTTTCCTGGCGCCCCCGGCAGTAGAAAAATACATTTATCAGGAAAGGCTTTATGTTAAGTAAGAAGAAAAAGAAACTTCCTATGGACTCCAAAGAAAAGGCCCTGATCTGTGCCCGGGCCGCCCTGGACAAGAAGGCGGAGGACTTACAGATTCTGGACGTCCGCACCATATCCTCTTTTTCCGATTATTTTATAATCTGCAGCGGCCATTCCACACGTCACGTCCAGGGTATTGTGCAGGCCATTGAGGAATCTCTCCGTCCTCAGAAGATTTACCCTAAGGGCGTTGAAGGCTTAGGGCCAGGCCAGTGGGTGCTCATGGACTATAATGACGTGGTCATACATGTGTTTTATGCCCCCATTAGAGAGTTTTATGACCTGGAAAGCCTCTGGAGTGAGGCCAAAATCGTAGAACTAAAGGAGGCAAAATGAGGCCGCGGCCGGTCTTGCTGATAATCCTGGACGGGTGGGGCTACAGCACACATACAGAAGGAAACGCTATTTATCTGGCCGAGACCCCAAACATGGATGAGTGGTCAAGAAGGTACCCCTCTACACTCCTTGAGGCTTCCGGCGAGGCCGTAGGATTGCCGGAAGGCCAGATGGGAAACTCGGAGGTAGGACACCTGAATATCGGCGCAGGCCGCATCGTTTATCAGGATCTGACGCGCATCAACCGGGCCATAAAGTCTGGTGATTTCTTTAAGGTTGAGCCTTTTGTTACCCTCATGGATAAAGTGGGCAAAAATGCCGGGGCCTTGCATCTGTTGGGTCTGGTCTCTGATGGGGGTGTGCATAGCGATCTGCCACATCTTTTCGCCGTGGTAGAAATGGCCAAAAGACACGGGGTGAAGAACGTCTATATACATGCCTTCATGGACGGGCGCGATACCCCGCCCCAGAGCGGTAAGGACTACATAGGCCGGGTAACAGACTTTCTTTCCCGCATAGGAATAGGTAAGATAGCCACTATCTGCGGCCGGTATTATGCCATGGACCGGGACAATCGCTGGGAGCGGGTGGAGAAGGCCTATCGGGCCCTGGTCAGGGGCGAAGGCACCATGGCCCAGGATCCGGCGGCGGCGGTATCCGAGGCCTATGGCCGCGGAGAAACAGATGAGTTTATTCGCCCTATTTTGATGGCTGAGGCCGGGAACGTCCTCCCGCGTATCAGCGAAGGGGACGGGGTGATATTCCTCAATTTTCGGGCCGACCGGGCCAGGGAAATCACCCGCGCCTTCACCCAGGAGGGATTTCCGGCCTTTAATGTGCAAGACAGGCCCAAACTGGCCGGCTATGTGACCATGACCGAATACGATGCCCATTTTCATCTTCCCGTGGCCTTCCCGCCACAACACCTGTTCCACATCCTCGGTGAAGAAATAAGCCGGCATGGCCTTAAGCAGCTTCGCATAGCCGAGACGGAAAAATATGCCCATGTTACCTACTTTTTTAACGGCGGGGAAGAGATCCCGTTTAAGAACGAAGACCGGTGCCTTATCCCCTCTCCCAAAGAGGTGCCTACATACGATTTTAAACCGGAGATGAGCGCCTATCAGGTAACAGACGAGGTCATGGGGCGCATCAAGACCAGAGAATACGATTTAATTGTACTCAATTATGCCAACCCGGACATGGTAGGACATACCGGCATACTGGAGGCCGCCATCCGGGCCTGTGAAGCGGTTGATCTCTGCCTCGGAAGAGTAGTCAACACATTTTTAGAGGAAACCGGCGGAGCGGTGATTATCACGGCGGATCATGGTAATGCCGAAGAGATGATCGATCCGGCAGACGGCAGCCCGCATACGGCTCACACTGCCGGATTGGTGCCTTTTATACTTGTCGATGGCCAGAGAATAGGGGGTGGACTTCGCCGTGGTATCCTGGCAGATATTGCCCCAACTATTCTCAGCATTCAGGGGCTGCCTATTCCTGAGGAAATGACCGGGACGCCTTTGTTCGCCCGCCTGACGCGGGTTATCTAACCTTTGCCTGGGGAAAAGGGCCGCATCTTGCGCATTATTACCATACTCACAGTCGTAGTATTGATTCTGGAATCGCTTATGTACGGTCCGCCTGAGGCGGACGCCGGTGTTTTTAATGCGGCCAGCTTTTCTCCTGACGAAGAAAGGGCCTTGGGCAAGAAGTTTCTGCTGATGGTAGAGTCGCGGCTGCCATTAATCACCGATCCGGACGTGGTATCTTACGTAGAAAAACTGGGGCGAAAAATATTGGCGCAGGCCGGGCCGCAGTTCTTTGATTATAAGTTTTATGTCATCCGCGATGAGGCCTTAAACGCCTTTGCGGCGCCTTCGGGCCTGGTCTTTGTCCACAGCGGCATGCTCGAGGCCATGGATGACGAGAGTGAACTGGCCGGTATCCTGGCCCATGAAGTTGCCCACGTAGTTGCCCGGCACATCGCCCGCCGGATAGAACGTATGCAGAAACTAAGTCTTATCACCATGGCCGGAGTCCTGGCCGGCGTCTTTTTAGGCGGCGGCGGGAAGGCGGCTGAGGCTGTGGCCAGCGGTGCCTTGGCTGCAACGAGCACCCTTTCCTTAAAGTACAGCCGCGAGGACGAGGAAGAAGCAGACCGCATGGCCTTCAAGTGGGTCCAGGGTGCGGGTTACGACGTGCGGGGTATGATAAACACCTTTAAAAAGATTCGGCGTTATCGCTTTTTGGGTTCTCCTACCATTCCATCTTACATGACCACCCATCCGGCCCTGGAAGAACGCATCGGTTATCTGGAAGACCTTATCCTGGCTCGCTCAACTCCTGTGGTAAAAGGAGATACGGCAGAACTCCGCCGCTGTCAGGTACGTCTCTCCCTGGCGATGAAAAGCCCGGCCCGGCTCCGGGAAAAATGGGAGGCTGAACTCAACAAAAATCCTGAAGATCCCTACCTCTACTACGGCATAGCCCTCACTTACCAGGCTGAAAAGCAATACGGACAGGCTAACGGTTATCTCGACCAAGCCGCCTCTCTGGGAGTCTCCAGATCTGTCCTGCAAGGCGAAAGAGGCATCAACGCCTTTGCTGAGGGCAAACTATCGGAAGCCTTGGTCCTCCTTAAACAGTCCGTAGAAGATGATCCTGCTGTGGCTCGATTCCGGCTATATCTGGCCAGGACATATAAAGAAATGGGGCAGGTTGAAGAGGCCGTGCGCAGCCTGGAAAGGATCGAGCAGGACTTCCCGGACTATGCGGAGCCTTATTATCATCTCGGCCTCATCTATGGAGGGCGAAAAGAAAACGGCCTGGCCCAGTATAATCTGGGGATGTACTACAAATTGACGGGCGAACACCAGAGCGCCGTAACTCACCTGAAACAGGCCCTGCAGGACAAAGCTTTATCTCCGGGAAAGAGAAAAGAGATTCAGGAAATTTTAGAGGATATGAAAGACATATCCTAATGGCAGGAGTCACTAACTTGCGGTTCGGATTGGAGATTATAAAATCTTCTTTGCAGCTATTGTTTCCTCCCTTTTTAAGATACTTCGATTGGTATAATGTTCACTGTTGCTTATTTAATGGGGCTTCAACCTCTTTAAAGGAGCAAAGATAAATAGACTTCTTGAAAAGTCCTATTTTGCAAGGCGAACTAATTAGCTCTTTCTAAACGTCCTAAATCCTGCAAGGCTGACTAGGCCAGAGCCCAGAACGAGCACGCCAAAAACTGGTTGCTTCTTTTTTGGTAATTTTGGTAATTATGGTATCCAAATAAATACGTAAGCAGGCAATAGAGTAAAAAACACAGAAAATGAAAAGGCCAAAAATATTAGTCGTGGACGATGAAGAATCTATATTTTTGCTGTATCGAGAGGAGTTCGAAGATGAGCAGGGCTTCCAGGTGTTTTATGCCACGAACGGTGAGGATGCCTTGAAGATATTCGAAGTGATGGAATATGTAGAGAATGACCCTATAGATCTTGTTATCCTTGATATAAACATGCGGGGAATGGATGGTATAGAGGTACTAAGACGTTTGAAAACTAAAAAGCCCACATTGCCGGTTATTATGAACACGGCGTATAGTGAATACAAACACGACATTGGCTTGTGGGCATCTGATGACTATATTGTTAAATCGTCAAGCTTGGATGCGCTAATAGCCTCGGTCAGAAAACATATAGGTATGGATTTTGTGAGGATTACCAATGGCAGGTAGGGAGAAGGACTTACAATTAGAAATAGAAAGGCTGAAGAAAAGTCTGGAAGTGGTAATTTCTGAAAAGACCGCCTTATTAAAAGAAATTTCCAGATTAAAAAACGAACTTTCGTACTATCAGGATAAGTCCAAGGCCGCTGATTACACAGCCGATTCTGAAATAGCACCAAATGTCAAAATAGTGATTGCGGGCTTTGTTCACAGTTTGAAAAACCAAAATGCAACAATTGGTACCATTACCTCCTTGCTAATGAAACGTGCGTATCCGCGTGAAGAACTGGCAGAAAAAATCAGACGTATACAAAATGTCTCCGATTATATTCGCTTACTGCTTGGCACCCTTGTCTCCTACCTGCAGGTGGGAGAAGTCGCAAAAACATCCGTTAGTGTTCGAGAGATACTCAATGAGACGGCTGAACTCATCAGATATAAAATCCCTTCGCACGTCCAGCTAAGGCTAGAAGCTAATACTGATTACTGCCCGCAAGTATTTGGCAATAAAGACCAGATAGAACAGGTTCTGATCAGCTTATTCCAAAACGCTATAGAAGCCATGCCGACCGGTGGTAGTCTAACCCTGAAGATTATGGAGGCGATTTCCGAAGGCAAGAAATTTGTAAAACTCACGGTTGAGGATACAGGTATGGGCATCCCTAGCCGTAATTTGGACAAAATCTTTGACTTGAACTTTTCAACTAAAAGGGCAGGCTGGGGGATGGGCCTATATCTTTCTAAAAACATTCTAAAGGATATGGGAGGAGACATTCTTATTGACAGTACTGAAGGTAAAGGAACCGTCGTAACCCTACTATTACCAGTAAGCACGCCGATCTAATTGAAACATTATCATATTTCTTTTCAAAGGATGCGTAGGAGTTTCTGAGTAAATCATGGAAAGTAAAGCGACAGTCTTAATGATCGATGACGAAAGGATGTTTCTGGAAGCCTGTGTAGAAGAGCTGAATATAGCAGGCTTCCAAGCTGTTGGCGCTGATAATGTTCTTGAGGCCATCCGAAAGATTAAAAGCACAACTTATGATGTCGTAATCGTTGACTTAAGAATGCCTTCCTTAGTTGGCGGCGAAATGGGGGGCCTTGATCTTATTGAAAAAATGAAGGCGGAAAACTACTACTCCCAGATTATCGTAATCACAGGCTTTGGAAGCGTTGAACTGGCTAAGACGACCCTTAAACGGGGAGTTTTTGATTTTCTCGAAAAGTCTCAAACCAAGTCGGAAGAGTTAATAGACTGCGTAAGAAAGGCCCTCTCATATAAAGAGGATTTGTTAAGACGAAGCGGAAACCCTTTTGTTCGCAGAACAGGGGTGGTGCCCCGAGTATTTGGCGGAAGGATTGAGGAATTGGACTTTTTTGAGAGTAGGCTGGAACGGGCCTTTACTACTTACCCGGAGCACTTCATAGTTTTGGGAGATTGGGGGATAGGAAAATCAGCTCTGTTGCAAGAATTCAAACGTATAGCACAAAATAGGGGCTATGCCGCTGCTGTTGTCCCAATGATCGAATTCGAACATAGTGGCAGAGTTATGGATGTGGTGGAAACCATAATACAGGGCGTATTTGCTAACCTTCCCTATGGGGTTTCGCACCTGAAAAAATTCCATGATTACATAGAATCGCTGGGCATTACAGTTATGGGCGTAGGCTTAAATTTCACCAAGGCAGATTCTAAGGCTATGCAACCACACCTGTTTTTCAAGGAAACGTTTGAAAAGTTGTGGAGAGATGTGCGGGAAGCGAATGATCTGTTGATAGTACTCATTGATGACATCCAATATGTCCTCAAACGGATACCCGAGGCCCTTATCGGCATAAAACAAGTTTTGGCCAGTCCTGACTTTCAGAAAATGCGGATATTATTTATCCTATCATGTACACAACGACAATGGTTCGAACTGGTATCAAGGGAGGGTTATCAGGCAGTAGGCACTTTCTTCTTGAACAGATTGGAATTGCCCTTGCTGTCAAAATCCGAAGTTGAGCAGACAATAGCAAGTTCCTTGCAAGACACAGGCGTCTTTTTTGATCCAGAGATAGTCGATATGGTGTTCGAACATGCTAATGGGCATCCATTCGAAACACAAGTGCTTTGCAGTAATCTTTTTGAAAGTCAAATTCAAGGGAAAGTAGATGAGACCGTTTGGCCCAAATGCCTTGACAAGACTTTATCAGAACTGGGCCAGGTGGTATTCGAGCATTGGCTTGGTACGTTGACCGAGGAAGAAGTAGAAATCTGCAAGGCTATTTCACTAGGACAGAAACCCTTAAATATTAAGAAGTTAAAATCGATACTGCTAGATAATGACAGCAAAATTAACCTACAGGAAGTGGGCCGACATATCCATAATCTAAGAGAGAAAGATGTGCTCCGAGACGCTGGACCAGAAGCAATTGAATTTAAGGATAGGCTGTTTCAGTTATATGTTTCCAGGTTTAAGTAAACCGTAAACTGCCATTATGCACTTGAGTTCATCTTGTCTAATCACGCAACCTCATAGCCGGTTCTTCAAAGTAAACGGACATGGTTTGGGCATTAAAGCCGATGTCCTGTTGAATATACCATTTATCCCTGATTAAGAGAAAAGAGATTCAGGAAATCCTGGACGATGTGAAGGATGTATCCGGGTTCAGATAGTCCTTTTTTCCTTACCCGCGCGGTCATAACGGGAGAAGTGCATACTAAAGGTAGCCCAATCTGCCATAGAGAGCCAACTGAGTCTGTCTTTATGCGAAAATGGATCACCGCATGACCATACCCATCGCTATCCTTCCTTCATTGTTGATTTTTTCCCATGCGTCAGGTAACCCAAGTTTACCACAGTCATAGTTAAAAGTTTAGGAAAACCAATATGTTAAGCTAATAATGGGCATATTTATGGGCACTACAAATTTTACTGCTCTGTCATTTGAGTTGGCACAGGAAC
>DSAQ01000164.1 GCA_011046395.1 Pseudomonadota bacterium | reverse complement strand
TCAGGCGACCGCTTTTAAGGTTAACAAAGACGCGCTTTAGCGCGGCGTCTAGGGAATTTGGGATGACTGCCTTTGAGGCAGTCCTACTCATCAAGCCACCCGCTTTGCGGGGGGTGTCTGACTATGACTGTGGTAAACTTGGGGTAAGTAGCCTGGTATTTGGCGCAGTGGCTATGATTGCATTCCTTATCACTGGAAAAGTCTTCTATAGGAGGTAAAAGATGGCTAAGGCAGTCATATTCGGTATTTTGTTTGGGTGGATATTGCAGAGATCACGGGTCAATACTTTTAACAAAATAGGCGGGTTTGCCATGCTGAAAGACTTCACGGTCTTAAAGTTGCTGCTGACGGCTATCGGTGTGGGGAGTGTACTTCTGTTCACAGAAATACAATTAGGTCTTGCCTCCTTGCACGTTAAGCCATTCAATTTAACAGGCGTTCTTTTGGGCGGAATCGTTTTTGGAATGGGTATGGCTATTCTCGGATACTGCCCTGGTACGCTGATTGTTTCGATAGGAGAAGGGGCGATAGATGCCTTGGTAGGAACATTGGGTGGATTGGCGGCTGGACTTATTTACATATTTTTGTATCCTGAGATGAAACCCCTGCTTGGCCCGGATTTGGGAAAGATAAACTTGTATGCCGGTGGTGCCGTGACTTCAGGTATAATTGTGCTTTTGTTCGGGGTTATTTTGGTGGTTGCTGCAGTTTATATTGACAAGAGGGTAAAGAGATGACCGACTACATCCAGGTGATTACAACTACAGAAAAAAAGGAAGACGCCCGGAAGATCGCCCGGGCCCTTGTCGAGAAGAGGTTGGCTGGCTGTGTTCAGATAATCGGTCCGATAACCAGCACCTACCGTTGGAAAGAAGCGATTGAGACGGCTGAAGAGTGGATGTGTGTAATCAAAACCAGAAAAGACCTTTACGCGGGACTTGAAAAGTCTATTCGAGAGGTCCACCCTTATGAAGTGCCTGAGATTTTAGCCGTGCCGGTAGCTGAGGGCAGTAAGGATTATCTGGAATGGTTGGGCAATGAAATTAAGAAAGGGTAGATATGCTGGCATTAAATTTGCTTATTCATTCTAGGCATGATAGGGAAAATCGACCCGCTTATTCCAGGTGGCCTTGTTACTCCCGCTCCCTCTGCGCCTTCCGGTTCTGCAACCCATCCTGATTTTGGCAGCATATTCCGCGCCTCTATAGCCGGTCAGACCAGGGAACAACCGCTGGATATAGTCATTATTGAGGCCTTAAGCCGGGCTTTGCAGGCCATCCTTTCTGAAAATGGATCCGAAGAAAACGGCAGCCTACCCTCATCACTTTTCCCTTTGAATTTTCCCGACCTGTCCCCTCAGGCCAATAGAGCGGAATACCATCCGAAGGGAAGGGAGCTTGATGCCGGAGTGTCAAATAATTTACAGGGCGGACGGGATATTGAACATATCGTGAGCGAGGCGTCCCATAAATACGGGGTAGAACCCGCGCTCATCAAATCTGTTATTGCGGTGGAAAGTAATGGCGACCCGCAGGCCGTATCACCGGCCGGCGCTCGAGGGCTCATGCAGCTTATGCCGGCAACCGCGGCCGAATTAGGCGTAACCAATCCCTTTGATCCGGCACAGAACGTCATGGCCGGAACGCGCTATTTGCGCCAGCTAATGGACCGTTACCAGGGGGATGTAAAGCTGGCCCTGGCCGCTTACAACTGGGGGATGGGTAACCTGGAAAAAAGGCCGGAGGCCCTGCCTAAAGAGACGCGGGAATATATAGCCAGAGTTGAAAGCCGTTATCGTGGCTATATTGCGTAGTTACTTATAGGGGCCGGCTAAATCTGACGCGTAATGCAGTATGTCTAACACATCTTTGCAATGATATTAGAGTTGTCATTCCCGTGAAGGCGGTAATCTAAGTTGAAAAGACTGGATTCCGGATCAAGTCCGGAATGACCGTTGTGTAAAGTCCTTTCTGAAGCACTGCGCCAGAAATAGCAATTTATGGATAATTGGAAGAAAAAGATCAAAAGGGCTGTTTCCCTCAGATATGAGCCGGATAAAGACCGCGCCCCAAAGGTTACGGCCAAGGGGCAGGGAGTTATTGCCGATAAGATCATAGCCCTGGCCAAAGAGAACAATATCCCTATCCATGAAGATCCGGATCTGGTTGAAATATTGTCTAAGCTTGATCTGGAAGAAGATATCCCGCCAACCGTTTACGTTTTGGTCGCCGAGATACTGGCCTTTGTCTATCGAATGAATGAGCGCTGGCCGGGGCAAGCGGCAGAAAATTCTTAGTAGGTAAAATTTGCCTACGGTTCCGGCAGACAATTCCTCCTGACAGCACAAGCGGCGCCGGCTATTTTTAAAAATTATAATCATAACAAATAGTTATTTGATGAGCTGAATAATGGCATAAGCATTGCACAGAGTAAGGTGCAATCATCAAAAAAGTGATACGCTGGAAGGGTATATGGAAGTCATCTTTAAATCGGGTCTGGAAGGAACAGTAGAGAGCAGCCTCCTTCTTGAAAAAAAGATGGATCTCACGGCCAACAACCTGGCCAATGTCGCTACTGCCGGTTTTAAAAGAGACCGCATATCTTTCCGTGAGGTGTTGCTGACCGCCTATAATGGAGAGGTAAAACAGGCTAAAACAGAGTCGATTTATACAGATTTTGGTCCGGGAGAGGTTAAACGGACCGGCAACCCACTGGATGTGGCCTTAAACGGCCCCGGCTTTTTCAAGATAGAAACCCCCGATGGGATCCTCTATACAAGGGCCGGAAACTTTGCCCTCAATAGCGACAACGTACTGGTTACTGCGCAGGGTTACCCGGTTATGGGACAGGGTGGGCCGATAACCCTGGATGGGACAAGTATTGAGATGAACGAGGTGGGGGGCATATCCATAGATCAGGCCGGGGATGGAGTCATGGCCGAGGTGGATAGTCTGGCTGTAGTTAACTTTGATGATCCATCCGTACTGGAGAAAATAGGGAATTCACTATACCGGTTAAAAGATCCCCAGGCCAATGAGATCCCGGCCGACGGGACGCAGGTCAGGCAGGGCTATCTGGAACAGTCCAATGTCAACGTCATGGAAGAGATGGTTCAGATGATCCAAGTGCAGCGAAATTATGAGTCTTATCAGAAAATAATCCAGCTATTTGATGAAATTGACTCACGCGCGATCAATGATGTCGGAAAATTGACATAAAGCATAAACAGGCCTACGGCCTAGCTCTGAGAGGAGGTAGCATTATATGCTACGAGGTATGTGGACAGCGGCTTCCGGTATGGCGTCACAGCAGCTTCAACTGGATGTCATTGCCAATAACCTGGCGAATGTCAACACTACCGGGTTTAAGAAAAGCAGGGCGGATTTCCAGGATCTACTTTATCAGACCCTGCGCATGGCCGGAGCGACAACCGCTACCGGAGGAACAGTCCCCACCGGCATTCAGATCGGTATGGGCTGCCGGCCGGTGGCTGTGCAAAAACTGTTTACGCAGGGTGACTATAACCAGACCAAGAACGAATTGGATTGGGCCATAGAAGGCAAGGGGTTCTTTAAGATACTCAGCAATGAAGAGGAACTTTATACCAGGGCCGGCGCCTTTAAACTGGACAGGGACGGCTACGTTGTAACCTCAGACGGTGACCGTCTGCAGCCGGAATTTGCCGTGCCCACCGGGACGGTAACCATCTCCATCGATTCCGGCGGGCGGCTGGTAGCCGCGGATGCGGCTGGCACAGAACTGGGCTCAGTGCAGGTTGTTTTGTACAGCTTCCCTAATCCAGCCGGCCTGTTCAGCGTGGGGCGAAATCTTTTGCGGCCGACCGAGGCCTCAGGCGAGGCCATTCAGGGAAACCCGGGAACAGAGGGGTTCGGGACCATATCTCAGGGATTTCTGGAGGTCTCCAACGTGGACGTCGTGTCAGAGATGGTCAGCATGATCATCACCCAGCGGGCCTACGAGGTCAACTCCAAGGCTATTCAGACCTCAGATCAGATGCTTGAACTGGCGAACAATATTAAACGATAGGTGATTTGGCCTGGGTGGAAGCATAGATATGGAGAAATTGGCAAGAAATAGTACCCTGGCCGTCTTTTTCCTCATGGTGATGGGTATGGCAGCAGTACCATGGGTCTTGGCGGATATCAAGGGAGGAGAACAGGGTTCCTATACTCTTACGCAGGAATTCATCGAGTCTATTTACAAAGATTTTGTTTATGCGCACATGCCCTGGTCCAGGGAAGATGCGGTTATCTCGCGCGTGCATACCGGGGAGGTAATAGTACTACCGGATAGCCGGTTTACTTTTGAAGTGATGCCGCCGAACAGCTCATACCTGGGGGATACAACCCTGAGAGTGGTCTTCAGGGTTAACGGGCGAGAAGTAAGAAAGGTCCGCATCTTTGGGCATATTGATATCTATAGGGAGGTGGTCTGTATGACTCATTCTATGCGAAGGCACGAGGTTATACAGGAAGACGATTTGTCTATGGCGCGCCGGAATATATCACGGATCAGTAACGCAGCCATAAGTGATATAAGAGAGGCGGTCGGCAAGAGACTGGTCAGCTCGGTGCGGGCCGGAGAAATTATTAAGCGGGACATGGTCGAACTCACCCCCATCATAAAAAAGGGAGATCGGGTGGCAATAATAGCGGACACAGAAACGTTATTAATCAGGGCCCGGGGAGAGGCCATGGAAGGGGGGGCAGAGGGTGAGATGATCCGGGTACGCAACAGTAAGAGTAAAAAAGAGGTCTATGCCCGGGTTATAGACGCATCAACCGTTCAGGTGGAACTTTAAGTGTGGGGTGGAGCGCCATGAATAGCTTGAGACGGTTTATGACTATTATAGTCCTGAGCCTGGTTCTGGCGGGCTGTGCAGGCATGATGCCTGAAGATAAATCGCTTGTGTCTTCTATTGCGCCTGATATGCCTCCTCCGGAGCCGGAGCCGCATAGGCTGGAAGGGGCTATCTATGCCCAAAATATGCCGGTAAAGATTTTTAGCGACTGCCGGGCTTTAAATATAGGGGATATTGTCACGGTCAATATCGCGGAAACCTCCAATGCCTCCAAGAAGGCCGCCACTAAAACCGGCCGGAGTACCAGTGTAAAGGCCGGCATATCAGCTCTGCTTGGTTTTGAGGGTGCCGTGGAGGACAGAAACAGCAGATTTAGTGCCGACAGCATGATCGATGGCAGTATCGCCAGTGATTTCGATGGCTCAGGATCAACCAGCCGGAATTCGACGGTAACGGCCTCTATCTCCTGCCGGGTGGCCAATGTCTTACCCAATGGAAATCTGGCCATTCGTGGATCCAGGGAGGTTCGGGTTAATAACGAAACGCAATACATGATATTGACCGGAGTTATTCGTCCCGAGGATATTGCCGCGGATAATTCCATCCTATCATCTTATGTTGCTGATGCCCGCATTACGTACACGGGCCGGGGTGTCCTGAGTGAAAAACAGAGCCCGGGTTGGCTGGCGCGCATATTGGATTATATATGGCCGCTGTAGGAAGCTCAAAGTTCAAAGCTGAAAGCCCGGATGAAGTACAAGCCTTTGAAATTAAATAAGAGGTCGTCCATGAACCACCTGCAACGGATTCTTCTAGCCACCCTTATAACGCTATTCTCATTTGTATATCTTGCCGGTTCGGCTCAAGCCGCCCGGATCAAGGACATCGCCTTTTTCAAAGGGGTGCGCACCAATCAGTTGGTTGGTTATGGGCTGGTAGTCGGCCTGAACGGTAGCGGTGATAGCGACCAGACCAAGTTTACAGTGCAATCTATAGTAAATATGCTGGAACGTATGGGCGTACATGTCTCAGCCAAAGAGGTAAAGGTCAAAAATGTGGCCACGGTAATGGTTACCGCCCAGTTGCCGCCATTTGCCAAGGCGGGAAGCAAGCTGGATATCCTGGTATCCTCAATAGGAGATGCCAAAAGCCTTCAGGGAGGCACCTTGCTCTTGACGCCTCTTAAGGGGATCGATGGTCAGATTTATGCCTTGGCCCAGGCGCCTGTATCTGTGGGCGGATTTGCCGTAGGCGGCGCGGCCGGGGGGGGCGTCCAGAAAAATCATCCTACCGCAGGGATGATAGCGGCAGGGGCAACCGTAGAAAGAGAAATTCCATATACCCTTGGTTCTCAGAAAGAGATAATGATCAGCCTCTACCGCCCGGATTTCACCACTGTAACCAGAATGAGTGCAGCAATTAACAAAGAGGTGGGGATGGCTATTGCTGAATCAATAGATGCGGATGCGGTGAAGATTACGGTGCCTGAATCTTTATCCGAAGATGTAGTCAAACTTATGGCCCGACTGGAGATGGTTGAGGTCAGACCAGATATTGCCGCCAGGGTGGTCTTAAATGAAAAGACCGGTACGGTAGTTATGGGTGAGAACGTGAAGCTATCCCGGGTAGCCATAGCCCATGGGAATCTTAGCATCGAGATCAAGGAAAGGAAAATAGTCTCTCAGCCTCTCCCCCTTGCCAAAGGGGAGACGGTAGTTACTCCGGAGTCGGAGGTCGCCGTAAAGGAAGAGGCCGAGAAATTGCTCCTGCTTGAGGAAGGGGCGAGTATTGGTGAGGTAATTAAGGCTCTTAATGCTATCGGAGTTACACCGCGTGATTTGATCGTTATCCTGCAGTCTTTGCGGGCGGCCGGGGCATTACAGGCGGATTTAGAGATTATTTAGATATAAGCTTTCAGCCTTCAGCTTCTGGCTGCTGACCGCTGATAGCTTCAATTTGAACTTTGGATTTTGACATTTGAAATTCGGTTAAGGGGCCTATCGTGGCAGATAATATCTCCATACCTGCTGAAAGCAGCAAAATCAAGGTCATAGGGCAATCGGCCGATAAGCGTACTAAGGACGAAAGGTTAAAGGCGGCGTGTGCCGAGTTCGAGTCGCTTTTTATCTGTCAGCTATTAAAGGTGATGCGTGAGGCCATCCCTAAAACAGCCCTTTTTCATGGGGGGTCAAGTGAGGATATTTATACCTCTATGTTTGATCAGGAAGTGGCCAGGAAAATGGCTGAGGATAGAGGGATTGGCCTGGGGAAGCAGCTTTATGAGCAGGTTTCAGCGGCGGTAGCAAAAACCAGGAGAAGCGAAATCCCCGGTTCAATCGGACGTGAGGGCTTGAAAGACAAAGAAACGAATGGGGTAAACAAAGATGGCGCCCAAAAGAGATGATCGCCTGCCTGAGCATGGCTCGCAGTCAGGTAAATTGCTTCTTCCCAAAGGAATATTTGAACTCCTGGAAAAAGAAGCGGGTTTTTACCAGGAACTTTTGAGGTTACTGGACAAAGAGCATGAGTGCCTGCATAGTCTCTCTATAGAAGATCTCTGCGCTATAAGCAAGGCCAAGGAAACAGAGATATTGAAGATAAAGGTAGTAGAGGAGAACCTGAAAGATATTACGGCCGGGCTTTTTAAAAATCACGGTTATGTGGTGGAAGACACCACAATAACCGCACTGATGGAGGTTGCCGATAAAAAGCAGGCTGGGATACTTAAGAATTATCTGGCCATTCTTACTGCCTTGAAGGAAGACATACGGGAGCGGAACGGCAACAACAAACGGTTCATCGAGGAAACCCTGGAGGTTATAGAAGATTCCCTGTCCATTCTGATGCCGCCCCGCAGCGCTCCTTTTTATACTCCGCAGGGGAAGAATGCACGTTGTTCGTGTAATGCCAATGTCTTAAGCAGAGAGGTGTAAGGCATGAGCGGTGTAAATGCCGTACTAAGCATAGCCAGGACGGCCCTTCTTACCCAGCAGATGGCCATCGAGGTGACCAGCCATAATGTGGCCAATGTAAATACGCCGGGATACTCCCGCCAGCAATTGGTTATGGAGCCGAATAACTCCACCACGGTACGGTTAGGACAGATCGGAACAGGCGTTCAGGGCCAGGCTATAATCCAGTACCATGACAAGTTCATGACTGCGAAGGTGAATCAAAAGGTGTCCACTATGACCGGTTTTGAGGCCAAGAAATCGAGCATGAAGGTTGTAGAAACGCTTTTTAATGAAACCACGGAGGAAGGGCTTGGTAAACTTTTAGGACAATTCTGGGCGGCCTGGCACGACTTAGGCAATAACCCTGCCGGTAAGGCCGAAAGGGCGACTCTGGTCGGGCGGGCCGGATTACTGGTCGATCACTTTCAGAGTCTGTACAGCGACCTGATGCGCCTTAGCACGGATATGGATATTAATCTTGGCGCGGGGATCGAAGATATCAATTCCCTTACCGGACAAATCGCGGATCTCAATGTGCAGATTATAGCGGCCGACAAGGGTGTAGGTGCAGCCAATGATCTGCGGGATAAGCGTGACCATCTGGTGCGGCAACTGGCGGAGCTTATGGATATTAATTACTTTGAGATAGGTAGCGGCGCCTATACCATTATGTCCAATAGCGGGCATATCCTGGTGGAAACCGATCGGTCCTGGGACCTGGAACTGAGTAGTGGCCAGGTTTACTGGATCAGCAGTACCGGGGCAAAGGTGGAGATGAGCAGCGGTGCTGTGCAGGGAGGGAAATTAGGCGGCTGGCTGGCGGTCAAACAGGAGGTTATCCCCGATGTATTGGACAAGGTGAACAACCTGGCCGAGTCCTTCATCAGAGAGGTGAACAGCCAACACAGTCAGGGGATGGGGCTGGCGCCATTTACCTCGGCTGTGACTGGCTCTTATGGGGTGGCAACGGGCGCTACACATCCCATCGCTGGCCTCCCATACGGAAGTGAGGTCCAGGCCGGATCCCTTAAGATTTGGTTATATGATGCCGTTGGTACGGCTACGGAAGTATCTGTAACTAATGCCGGATGGATTACTCTGGAGGATGCCGTAGCCGATATAAATACAGGGCTTGGCGCGTTAGGAACGGCCAGCATTTATACAGAAGGGGGTAAGGGCTATTTGCGTATTACGCCAGCCGCCGGCTATAGCATAGGTTTCTCCGACGATACCACTAACATCCTTATGGCCCTGGGCATTAATACCTTTTTTGACGGCTATGACTCCGGGTCAATAGCCCTTAACTCAGTTATCACCAATAATACAGATAACATTGCTGCGGGGACTATAGATTCAACAACTGTTGGATCTCTGGGTGATTATAGCCTGGGTGATAATGAAAATGCCCTGGCCCTGGCCGACTTGCAGATTCAGAACGTGGACATCGGCGGGCAGTCAGCAACCTTTGACGACTATTATAATGCCCTGGTGGGAGAAATCGGCATTACAGCCCGGGGGTATAATAGCGGCTATGATTTTAGCCGGAACATGGTTAATCAGTTGAGTCAGTTACGTGATTCTGTCTCCGGCGTTTCTCTGGATGAGGAAATGACCAAATTAATCCAGTACCAACAGGCATACTCGGCTGCGGCCCGGTTAATCCAGGCCTCGGATGAGATGATGCAAACCCTTCTTTCTGCAAAATAGGAGTAATCGGCCATGCGTATAACTATGAATAATATCTATGGTTCGATAATCAGCAATCTGGATAAATTAGCCGATGATATGCGTACATTAAATGAGACTATCTCCTCCGGTAGGAAATATACTACACTTTCCGATGATCCGGTGAGTTTAATTAGCGCCCTGGAAATACGCTCTATAATTAATGAAACGAAACAGTACGAGCGTAACGTCACCTATGGCATATTGTGGACAGACAGTGCAGAGATTGCCTTGAGACAAACGGATGAGATCCTATCCCGGGCCCGGGAGATAGCCGTTCAGATGGCTAATGCCACGCAGAGCGCGGCTACACGGGCTTCAGCGGCAATAGAAGTCGGGCACCTGATTGAACAGGCGGTGGCCCTGGGAAATTCCCAGGTAGCCGGGGAGTATATCTTTAGCGGACAGAAGACGAATATAGTTCCCTTTACCTATGAGTTGGTAGCAGGTACGGTTACCTACAATGGTGACGAGAACGACATAGACATTCGGGTAGGCCGCAACAACAGTGCGACCATCAATAAAAACGGCAAAGATGCCTTTATGGACGACAATGAAACGTCCAACCTTTTTACCTATCTTATTGACTTAAAGAAGGCCCTGGAGGGCAACGACGTGAGCGGGATTCAGGATAGTCTCGGCAACTTAAGCGATGCCGCTGATTATATCAATGAGAAGATAGCCGATGTTGGGGCGAAACATAATAAGTTGGATATGAAAAAATATATATATGCCGAATTACAATTAAGCAACACAGAAAGATTGTCCGATATAGAAGATACAGATTTAGCAGAGGCTATATTGAATCTGAAGACCAAGGAGGTTGCCTATCAGGCGGCTCTGACTGCGGCCTCAAAGGTTATGCAGCTCAGTCTTGTTGACTTTATGCGATAAGGGGTGATTTTTTCACCATGGAGGGTGAATGCTGGTCTTAACGAGGAAAAAAGGCGAAAGCATTATTATTGGCGATGATATTCGTGTCTATGTAGTAGATGTAAAGGGGAAACAGGTCAGATTAGGAATAGAAGCCCCTCCCAATGCGCCGGTACACCGTGAGGAAGTCTATAGAATTATTCAACTTGAGAATCAGTATGCGGCGCGGGAAGCGCCACTTGATTTAAATCAGGCTTCAGATGTTTGGAAAGAAGAAAAAGAAGGCGGTAAGAATGAAAAATGAGACTAACTTGAAATTAAAAGCAGTTGACGAAGAGCAAAAGATAAAACTTAAAACCACAAGATTTGGTGAGATCGAAGTACCCCGGGAAAATGTCATACATATGCCCGGCGGAGTCCTGGGTTTCCCAGGTTATAAGGATTATATCCTGGTGCCACACAAGGAGAATTCGCCTTTCTTATGGTACCAGTCGTTAGACGATCCTGCTCTGGTTTTTGTGGTTATTAACCCCCTTATATTTAAGCCGGATTATGATGTCCCGATAAGTTCTGCACTCATGGAGAGCCTGGGTGCTGAAAAAATCGAAGAACTGGAACTACTGGCTATTGTGACCGTACCTAAAGACCGGCCTCAAGACATGACCGCCAATCTGCTAGGGCCGATTGTTATCGATCCGGTCAAGAGACTGGCCAAACAGATTGTACTGGACCCGGAACGTTATAGTACCAAGACTCCGATCCTGCCCCAGAAGAAGTAATATCTTTTATAATAAATGGACGCAGCCAGGCTTTGGCCTGCGTAATCTACGTACCTTAAAGGGTGCGGCTACCCATTGAAACGTTTGACTTTTTACGAGTTCATCAAAATTAAAAGCCGGAGAAAAATCTCCGGCTTTTAATGGGGTAGGAGGAGGGGTTACCTATGAGAGGTCCTGGATCAGGTCTGAGATCATCTTGTTGGCAATTTCCCGGGCATCGACCCTGTACTGTCCGCTTTCGATCTTTGATTTAAGCTCTTGTACCTTTTCGGCACGAACATCCGGGGTGTTTTTCAGCACTTCTTGTATTTTTTGGATATCCCGGGATGCCGCAGAGAGTTCCACTTTATCTGTAGCCTGAGACTGTTCAGCGGCAGCTTGCTTTTCTCGTTCAGCTTGCTGAGCTCCCTGCGTAGCCTGGTTATTTTGTACGTATTGAGCTACATTTTCTTTAGCGTTAATGTCTGTTATCTTCATCTATCAGGTTCTCCCTCAAGCCAGGTTTTCTTGTACTACTAGTTCACTAAGTTCGAAAAACCTTTTTTGTAGGTATTCGGAATCTTCAAAACTAAGGCATTTTACTACTTCTCGGTCTTTCTCGTCAATTACTTTAAAAATAATATTTGATCCTGTTCCCTCTTTCTGGATATCCAGCGGGCGGCCGTATTCCTGGCTCAACTTGTTCAGAATTTCACGTTCAAACCCACTCCAATTCTGCTTATGGGTGAGCCTGTCAATCACTTCAGACGCTATGTCTTTAACAACCTGTCGTTTCTTGGCTTCTGCAGATATAGAGATACGGTCTAACTGTTCCTGTTCCTCATTTTGCTGAACCTTGTTCAGGTTGTGGGTATGGCTAATTTGTCGGCCGTAGGCCCTTATTACATTTTGAATATGGTAGTTGGTTATAGTCATGTATAGCTCACCTTTCAATTCTCTTATCGGCAGTTCCTTGAATAACTTTAAAAGGATTTCAACGCAGTTGTCATTTCTTTGATCTCGTGATATAATTTATTAGCATACAGGATTAAAGATGGCCGATAATCAATCTCTTCCCATTTCACTACGTTCTTATGTAAGGGCGCAAGTCCTGCCGGTGAATTTAAATCCCTCCCCGAGGGGATCTATCTTACCTGCCGCTAATTCAGAAAATAAAAGCACGCCTGCTCCTGGCGTTGACTTTAATCGTATGGGCCATTCCTTGGTTTCGTCCTGCTTTATTAAGGCCTATCAGCGACAGGTTGAATTAGCCGAACAAGGATCACAAGTAAACAAAGTCAACCTCTTTGTCTAATTTTTCCTCTTTCTTGCTATCCGTGACCGGCTCCGCTTGTTTTTTTCGCCTAATTTGTGTATATAACTCCTCGCAGTGAAAGAACTACGCGATGATCGATACTGTTTTGCCTGTGGACCTGAAAATCCTATTGGCCTTAAGATAGTAGTTGACTACACGGGAGGCGGAGCGGTAAGCACACTCACCTTACAAAGAGTGCATGAAGGCTGGGCGAATGTTATACATGGGGGGATAATCTCAACCATTCTTGACGAAATTATGGCCCATGCCGTCTATTATTATCTCGGTCCTGGAGTAACCACAAGTCTTAAGGTGGACTTTAAATCTCCCCTTGCCCCGGGTGAGACCATTATGGTCAGGGGTTGGATAAAGGAAAAAAGAAGCCGGGCGGCTATAGCGTCGGCGGAGATAACTACTGAAAAAGACCAGCGCCTCATAGCCAGCGGCGAGAGTTATTTTATCCTGCTTTCGCGCAAAAATAAGGAGAAGGGTTATGCTTGAATTAAAGGATTTATGGGTTGAGGTGGAAGGCCGGGAGATCCTTAAGGGTGTAAACCTTAAAATTGAGCAGGGAGAAACCCATATCTTATTCGGTAAGAATGGTTCTGGTAAGACAACGCTCCTTTTGACTCTTATGGGTTTTTCCCGATACAAGATTATAAACGGCGCTATAATTTTTAAAGGGCAGGACATCACCGCCTTTTCTCCCCATGAACGGGCCAAGCTAGGCATGGGGATCTCTTTCCAGAGACCGCCTACCTTACATGGTGTGCGTCTGCGGGATATGTTGACCATTTGTGGTAACGGCAGCGGCCGGGGCGAGATCTTGGCCACACAATATAATTTCGCGGAGTTCCTGGACCGTGAAGTAAACCGGGGTTTTTCCGGCGGAGAGATCAAAAAGAGCGAGCTGCTGCAACTCCTGGCCCAGGACCCGGATCTCGTCCTCTTAGACGAGCCGGAGTCCGGTGTGGATGTCGAAAACTTAAATGTCATTGGCCAGATGATCAAAGAACTTCTACAGAAAAAGCTCAAGCGACATCGGCAGAAATCCGGCCTTATTATCTCTCATACCGGTTTTATTCTGAATTACCTGGAGGCAGATAAGGGGCATATACTCCTTGAGGGCAAGATTCATTGTCAGGGTAACCCCAGGGAGATGTTTGAAGAAATACAAAGACATGGCTATGAGGAATGTGCAAGATGCAGAAGATAGAAGAGAAGGCAAAAAAGGCCCTGAAGAAAAAAGCCACTTATGGGGAAGACATAGAACTGGAAAAATTTATCAGGCAGGCTGAACCTGTTTCTTATGCTAATCTTGATCCGGAAGAGCAAAAAAGACTGCATCAGACCGGTCTCGACTTGAGTAAACAAGAACATTCAGGAGCGTTTTTTCAATCAGATTGTTCTGTTGTCCACTGTCAGTCAACTTACAAGGGACTGGAGGTGTTGCCTATTAAAGAGGCCATCCAGGACCCTGAAAAAATCAAAGATTACTGCTGGCGGGCAGTAAGTGTCGATACAGACAAATATACAGCAGCCGCGGAACTTGACCTGGACAACGGTTACTTTATCCGCGCCCTTCCCGGAGAAAAGGTGATTTATCCGGTACAGGCCTGTCTCTATATCCGCAAAGAAAAATTCGCTCAGCATCTGCACAACATCATCATAGCCGAAGAAGGCTCCGAGCTGCACATCATCACCGGTTGCGCCACCTCTCCTCATCTGGTCTCCGGCCTGCATATCGGCGTATCTGAATTTTACATCAAAAAAGGGGCCAAGCTCACCTTCACCATGATCCATAACTGGGGCGAAGACGTCTATGTGCGCCCCCGCTCCGGCATCATCATCGAAGAAGATGGCGTCTTTATTTCTAATTACATTTCGCTCGGGCCGGTCAGGTCCCTACAGACCTATCCCTCGGCCACTCTGGCCGGCCGGGGGGCGGTAGCCCGTTTTAATTCCATACTGGTAGCGCCACCAGGCAGCGAGCTCGATATCGGGGCCAAAGTCACTTTAAAAGCGCCTGGAGCAAAGGCCGAGATTATCTCGCGGGCTATATCCGCTGGTGGAAAAATTATTGCGCGTGGCCTCCTGGTGGGCGAAGTTCCCGGCATAAAGGCGCATTTGGAATGCAAGGGCCTGATACTCTCTGAAAAAGGGATTATCCGGGCCATACCTGAACTGGAGGGGCAGGCCTCCGGCGTAGATATGTCGCATGAAGCGGCAGTAGGAAAGATCGCTCAGGAAGAGATTGAATATCTCATGGCCAGAGGCCTGAGTGAAGAAGAGGCTACTTCCACCATTGTCCGGGGATTCCTGAACGTCCAGATAGACGGATTGCCTGCGGAACTGCAGGCTGAGATAGATGCCGCTGTTAAAGAAAGCGAAAAGGCTTTGATCTGAACCGCCTCCGGCGGTTCATTTCAGATTTTTCAACCGCCGCCACAACTTTTTGCAGTGCGCACGGCGATATCCTCCGGAGTGGCAGGACGGATTTCTTCTACTGAAATGCGGGCATAAATCGGATGGTTGGCGCCAAGATACTGGCCTTTAGGGATTACGATTTCAAAGCTCTCTCCCTCTTTAGTCCCCAACAGCTTCTCTTCTATGGCCGGGATAATGCGGTCATATCCGATCAGTAACTTGGCCCGGTAAACGTTAAGTTTTTCCTCCGGGTCTGCATTTTCCTCAAAGCGCACCGTATATTTTATAACTACATGGGTATTCGGTCCTACTTTTAGCATTATTGCTCCCTAAAAAAACCGTAATTACTCAGGTTGTCAGGTTCACGGTTCACGGTTGGCTACTTTGCGCTTTTCATATTTTTTGAGATAGTCGATGAATCCACGAACGGCAGTCCGCCTCGGCGGATTTGTCCGGCCTGCTCGTAGACATCTTTGAATTCGTTGGGCGATATGTACTCTTCATCCAAGGCGACATAGAGTTCGCTACCGTTCAATCTTCATCGCTCTCTAATCTTGAACCGTGAACCTTGGAACTTTGAACCTGAGTAGTTACCTTTTTACCACGCAGAATCTCGCCGATTTTGTTTACTACCTCATCCGGTTCGGGAAAAAACCCTAGGGCCCTTCTCGAAAATAGAATCTCGCCGTCAACCCGGACATCAAAGACGCCCCCATCGCCCTTTATGAGGACAGGTTCTATATTAAAAGCCGCTTTAATCTTATCCGCCAGCCTGGCGGCCCTGGGGAGAAAATTTCATCTGCCGCAGTATTCAATCACAATTTCCATATGTTGTCCTCTTATGTACAAATCATTATAAAAAATCTAGGTCTTATGCAAGCAAAATCTAACAGATTTTACATTTCAGCGAACAAACCCTCTCCCAAAGTACATTCCGGCTGGCTCAAGTTCTAATCCGCTTAATAAATTTTTCGGCCAAAACCCGCCACTCCTTTAATCTCAAGGCATAAAGTAGAAAGAGATACGTAACCCCGGCAAAAGCTATAGTAATCGAAAGAGAGAAAAGCTCCGGCCGGAGGCCATGTCCCCAGATGCTTTCAAGCCACCCGTGCATATAATATACAATCAAGCCCATAGCCGCCGAGGCCATAAGCACCTTGGCCAGAGACTTAAAAAGATAGCCCAGGGCATAGCCTTCTATCTTTCGATACAGGATAAGGCTTAGGAATATAAAGTTCATGATCATGGTGATTGATGTGGAGAAGGCGATGGCCTTGTGCTGGAAATGGTCTATAGTCAGGGTGACCACCAGGATATTAACCACTACGGCCATAAAACTCGCTATAACCGGGTATTTTGTATCGTTTAAAGCGTAGAAGACCGGGACAGCGATCTTTACCGAGGCATAGGCAAAAAGACCGATAGCGTAAAAAGATAATGCCTCCGCCGTGCGCAGGGTATCATAACCGGTGAAACGCCCATGCTCGAAGATCAACTTTATAATCGGCCTGGCGAGTATTACCAGCCCGCAGGATGCCGGTATGGTCAGGGCAAAGGCCATGACCAGAGCAGAAAGATAAGCGCCTTTAAGCTGGTTTAAGTCTTTATTAGAGGCATGGCGCGAAATCACCGGTAGCGTGGCAACGGAAATAGCTACTCCAAAGACTCCAATCGGAAACTGCATCAGGCGGAAGGCGTAATTAAGCCAGGAGACACTCCCTTGCTCACAACTGGCCGCAAAGTAAGTATTTATAAAGATATTAATCTGGGTGGCGGAAAGGCCGATAATAGCCGGGATCATGAGCTTAATTACCCGGCGCAGGCCTTCGTCCCGAAAAGAAAGCACGGGCATAAGGTGAAAACCCACCTTGTGGAGGGACGGCAGTTGTATGGCGAGCTGCAGGAATCCTCCTATAAGTGTGCCTACGGCCATGCCCACGATGGCAGGCTGACCGAAACGAGGAAAAACAAAGGCCAGGATGACGCCGCTGACAATGGATCCCAGGTTAAAAAAGGCAGAGGACATGGCCGGGATAAAAAAATACCCCTTGGTGTTAAGCATGCCCATCACCGCCGCAGCAAGCGAAACCAGAATAAAGAACGGGAACATAATGACGGTCATGTCTCTGGTCAAGGCAATTTTTCCCGGTATCCTGGAAAAATCAGGGGCCATCAGCATTATGATGTCCCCGGCAAAAAATATACCGAGTAAGGTCAAAGTGCCTACGATAACAAAAAGGGCGGTCAGGACGTTGTTGGCCAGCTTCCAGGTCTCCTTAGGGCCTTTTTTCTGATCATAGTCGGTAAAGACGGTAACAAAGGCCGAGCTTAATGCGCCCTCGGCAAAGAGATCGCGCAGAAGGTTGGGGATGCGGAAGGCCACGACATAGGCATCGATGAAATAACCGGCCCCGAAAAGGCCCGCCAGGACCTGTTCCCGTATAAGGCCCAGGATGCGGCTGGCAAAGACCGCCACGCTGACCGATCCGGCCGAACGGGCTATCTGAGCTGTATCCGTATGCGCGTTTGCTTTTGGCATAGGCTTTTAATGTAACCTTATTTCTTCAAACCACTTGTGAACATGCATAGCGAGCGCATTCCCCGCTGCTTGCAGCGGGGTTAGCGAGCGAATACGATGTATTTTACCTTGCATAGGGAGATTCCCCACAGCTTGCTGCGGGGAGCTTCAATTTATTTGAGCCATTCTACGGGAGTAAGAGCCGTCAGGCAAGCAAAAATGAAGGGCCTAAAGTTTTCTTGACTCACGGTCAAGCTTTGTTATAGTGCTGGAGTCAAAAAACAGAGCATTCCGGGGGCTGTTTTGGAAAAGGAGTGGCATAAACACGATCCAGATTTATTAGCGCTGGAAAAGTTGCAGAGAGAGACGAATCTGCATCCCCTAATAGCGCTTTTTCTCTGTAATCGGGGCATAAAGGATACAGCCGGGGCGCACAGCTTCTTGCATCCTTCCCTTAAAGACCTTCCCTCAGCCTTCCTGCTCAAGGATATGGATAAGGCGGCGCACCGCCTGGCCGATGCAGTGCGTCGTCATGAAAAGATATTGATCTATGGCGATTATGATGCGGATGGGGTCACGGCTACTGCTGTCTTGTGGCTTTTTCTAAAGAGAATAGGGGCTGCTGTCTCTCGTTATATACCAGACCGAATCCGTGACGGTTACGGTCTTAAGACGGAGATACTAAAGCGTTTTCTGGATGATAAACCGGACTTACTTGTTACCGTGGATTGCGGCATATCCAATCATGAAGCCGTTGCCTATGCCAGAGAGCAGGGCGTGGATGTTATAGTTACCGACCATCATTGCGTGCCGGATATGCTTCCTCCGGCCTTGGCTGCGGTCAATCCAAAGCAACCGGACTGCAATTATCCGGACAAAGATTTAGCCGGTGTGGGGGTGGCCTTTAATCTGGTGATGGCCCTGAGGCGGGTGCTGTTTCATGACTCTACGGCCAGTGCCTGGTCGGACCGGCAGCGTCCCAATCTCAAAGAATATCTGGATCTGGTGGCTATCGGGACCATAGCCGATATGGTTCCCTTACGGGGTGTAAACAGGATACTGGTCAAAGAGGGATTGAAAATCATTGACAGAGCCAGGCGGCCCGGGATTGCCGCTCTAAAGGCGATCAGTTCGGTCAACACTACAAAGGCCTCATCCTACGATATAGGTTTTCGGCTTGCTCCACGGTTAAACGCCGCGGGCAGGATGGGCTCCGCCGATGATGCTTTTGCTTTACTCGTAACTGAAGACGGCGGCCAGGCTGAACTGATAGCCTCCAGTTTAGACCAGGCTAACCGCAGGCGCCAGGCCGCGGAAGAAGATATGCTCACGGAACTTACCGGCTATATTACGGCAGAGGTGTTGCAGACGGAAAAGGCCCTGGTCTATGCCTCACCGCACTGGCATAGGGGGGTGCTCGGTATCGTAGCTTCACGCCTGGCAGCGAAATATGCCCGGCCCACCATACTCTTTTCTCTGGAAGATGGAAAGGCCAAGGGATCGGGCCGAAGTGCCGCAGATATTGACCTTTATGAATTACTGACCATGTGTCGTGAGCTGTTGGAGGATTTCGGTGGCCATAAGGAAGCCGCCGGATTATCGCTGCGCGAGGAAAATCTGCCTTTGTTCAAGGAGGTTTTTCAAACTGCGGTGTCTGGTAAAGTAACCACCGCGGACCTCGTTCCCAAGCTATGGTTGGAAGACAGCGTTCAGTTGTCAATTTTACGTGAAAAATCCTTTCTTAGTGATTTTTACCTGCTGCCGCCTTTTGGGATGGGGAATCCGAATCCTCTTCTGGACACCTCACCCGTCAAGATTATAGAGCAGCGGTTAATCGGCGAAAAGCACGTAAAATTAAGGGTGCACCAGGACGGGCGGGTATGGGAGGCGATGGGCTTTAATATGGATCCCCTGCCTACGGTAGGCCATGGCCTGCCTGCTGCGGAATTTCTGAAGGCGTCCCTGGCCTTTGCCCTGGATACCAATACCTATCAGGGACGGGAATTCCTGCAATTACGAGTGGTGGATCTAAAAGTAATGGGCTAGATATGGAGGGATTTTAAAATGGGACTGCCGGTCTCGGAAACTATCTTAGATAATGGGCTGAATATCCTGCTTCTCGAAAACCATAAGGCTCCGGTGGTCAGTTTTCAGGTGTGGTACCGGGTAGGATCACGTAATGAGCGTCTGGGTAAGACCGGAATTTCGCATCTGACTGAGCACCTTATGTTTCGCGGTACTAAAAAATACAAGCCTAAGGAGTTTTCCCGCCTGGTTAAGAGGAATGGGGGGAATGAGAACGCTTTTACCGCCCAGGACTATACGGCTTACTTTGAGAATATAGCCGGGGACCGTCTGGAAATACTCCTTGATCTGGAATCTGATCGCATGACTAATCTGGCCGTTGATAAGCAGGCCTTCCTCACGGAGCGGGATATAGTAATGGAGGAACGTCGCCTACGGTCTGAAGATGATCCAGTCTCCTCCCTCTTTGAAGAAATGGATTCTGTCGCCTTCCGCACCCACCCATACATGTGGCCGATAATAGGCTGGATGGGGGATATTGGCCAGACCGCTTATGAAGACTTCATGGATTATTACCGGCTGCATTACAGACCGAACCGGACCACTATCATTGCCGTCGGCGACATAGAAAAAGAGAAGCTATTGTTAAAAGTTAAGAAATGTTTTGGCCGTATCAGACCCGGACCGGAGCCACCCCCGGTCGTATGTGATGAGCCGCCCCAGAGAGGAGAAAGAAGGTTTTACCTGAAGCGAGAGGCCCAGCTTTCTTATCTGCTTATGAGCTTCCATACCCCTAATCTCAGGCATGAAGACAGCTTTGCCCTGGAGCTTCTGGCCCTTATTCTGGGCCAGGGCAAGAGTTCGCGACTTTATCGCCGCCTCGTACGTGAGAAACAGTTGGCCCTGGATATCAATGTTAATTATCCGCGGTTATCACATGATCCCAATCTTTGCCACATCTTTGTGCCCATAATGCCTGGTAAGACGGCTGAGGCAGTGGAAGAAGAGATTGAAGCGGAATTGGAAAAGATAAAAAGACAAGGCGTGACGGAAAAAGAGCTGCAAAAGGCCAGGAATATGTCCGAAGCGGCCTTTGTGTTCCATCAGGATTCATTTTTTTACCAGGGAATGTTGCTGGGCATCTATCATACGGTGAGTAACTGGCGGGATCTGTATGCCTATCTGCCGGGTATCGCAAAAGTCAATGCTTCCGATATAAAAAGGGTGGCCAATACCTACTTTCATAAGGATAAAAAAAACACAGGTATCCTGATCCCGGTATTGCGGGGTTTCTCCAGGGTATCCGGGAAGAAAAGCTCTCAGCATTCTTAATTTCAAATTTGACGAATTCGTAAAAAGTCGTCACTCCGGTGAAAACCGGAGTCCAGATCCTCGGTAACTGTTTGAAAGACCTGGATTCCGGCTTCCGCCGGAATGACAAAAGGTAGTACTTTTCGACTTCCAACGAACTCAGGTTGACGTAGCTGGTATAATTTGTTCATGTTCTTTGATAGTTATAAGTTTATAGCCAAGGTTTTTTGCTTTACGTTTTAAGGTTGCGATCACCCGATCTTTGTA
>DSAQ01000049.1 GCA_011046395.1 Pseudomonadota bacterium | reverse complement strand
GGAAAAAGGGGACATTGACAAGGAATTGGAGTCCGGAAAGGACTTCCCGGTTTCACTCAAGGCTGACTTCAGCCTCTTGATAGGTGAAATAAACGCCCTGGAAGAAACCAGGCGTCTTCTTAAGGGCGTTGTTGAAGAGTTACAACACGATTTCAGTAGTCTTATCAAGAGTAAAAGTTTTGATGACTTTGCTGACAACTTTAAGGACTTGGTAAGGGTTGAACGGTTGAAAGAGGCACCAGATGTGCTGCGCGGCATCATCCATATGGAGGTAGGGCTGGCTCTTTCGTTTATCGCCGCCATGAAGAACTTCGAAACTCTGCGGATGAAAGACTATGAGGATAGTTTTAATCAGTATTTCTTTTCCAGTAACGGGTATAAGACAGTATCCGGGGACTTGATTCTCCGGCCTAAGCTTCCGAAAAACATACGGGAGACCGGCGACCAAATCAATGCCGAACGTTATATCCGGGATATGACCAGAATTGTGGTTGAGACTACCGGGGATAAATTATATAACATGAGGGAGCGGTATGCCAGGTTTGCCGCCACCTATCAGGAGGGTTTCAAAAAGAAGTTAATAGACTGGTTTGATTCATTTGGAGATCTGGCCGAGGCCTCACTGCTTCCAGTGGTTGAAGGTATTATCAACGGCGCCTTCAACATTGAATTGAACCCCTTGGTTGCCGCCGCCATAGGAACATTTTGTTCCGTTACCACCAGAAAGGCGACAGAACACTCGTATCTTACGCTTTTAGGAATAAGTTGAAGCGCATTAAAGCTGTGGCATGGCCGGTCGCCAAGATGGTTATGTGCCGCCATTCATCATGCGCAAAGGAGACATTTTATGGATGAACAGTCCACTCAACTTGAGGTAGCACCGTCCGCGGGCACTCCAATAAAGACGCCGCAAGAAATGTTCCCCGGCTATATTAAAAACTATCAAAACAGGCTTGACCTTTCAGCCGCCGAGATTTCTGAGCTATGGGAGCTATTAAAGAAAGATACTATTACCCTGGACCAGGCCTTTGAAATCGTCACGATTCTCGGCCACCAATGGCATCCCCAGGCAGAAAAAGCGCTCACAGACTGTTACCTGAAATTAGAAAACCCCCTAAGCAATTGGGCCGCCCTAGCCATCGGGTCGTATTACACCTATTCAAGTCTGGTCAACATAAAAGATATCCTAACCAGAGAGCTCGAAGACCACTTTGCTAACCGCGGCCTCAGATCGAGGGCTGAGACGATGCTATCGGAGATTGAACGCCGCCTCGCCCCACCGGAGTTCGTAAAACTTGAGATTAAGATTGATAACATTGATCGCGCTGATGCTTCGCCCCATGGCTACAAAACCGAGATCATCAGGTCATCCCACTTTGCCCAGGACGAAGGCATCCACGACACTTTTAGTTTTTCGGATACAGAGCGGTCCCGAATAGAAACTTTTCTACAGACCTGGCAAGTACGTACCATGAGTGAGACGAACTTAAGCGAAATAGGTGTCCTGCTTTATCAAAAGGTCTTTGGAGGAAAGTTATGCAAGTGTCTGGATAACTGCCTGCTGCGCAGTCGCCAGGATGCCAGATTCGCGGGCGTGGCGTTTACCCTGCATCTAACTGACAGGTGGCTCATGGGGCTCCCCTGGTCATGTCTCTATCAACAGAAAGAGCGGCACTTTCTGGTACGGGATTGCGATGTTACCATTGCCCTGCGGTTGCTCACCGAACCATCTGCATTAAGGCCGTGGGATGGCTCACGGACAACGCGGCTACTTGTGATCCGGAGTCAGCCAGATTCAGATATGCGCCGGGCCCTCTTACAGGCAGGGATCGGTTTGGTAGATGTGGACACCAAGAAGGAAAAGGCCAATTTTTCTGAGGGGCTGAAAAAATGGAATCGAGACAGCGACAGACTTCTTTCTATAGACATTGTTCACGCGCGCGATGATGAAATTTTTAAACGCATGAGTGACAACCGCTTCGATTATGATGCGGTGCACTACTTTGGACACTGCCTGCATGACGGCGAACGTCCTTACCTGGTATTTGAGGATGCCCGGGGCTCACGGGGCCCACTAAGAACAGCCCAGGATTTTGTCAACCTGGTTGGTAAAAACCGGGCATTGCAGTTGGTCACCCTAGTGGCCTGTCAAAGTGCCGTGCGGACGACTGGCGCCGCGACACATGGCAGTCTGGCTGGCGAGTTCCTGGCGGCTGGGGTACCCACCGTGGTAGCTATGCAGACCGCTATCCGCAGATCTACCGGACTGACCTTTGCCCGTCATTTCTACCACGAACTCATACGCACCGGGAGTGCCGTAACTGCTTTTCATAAGGCCGTGCAGGCTATCACCGTGCGGCCGCCAGGCAACGTGGTAGAACCGGAATGGGCGGCTCCAGCTTTTTTTGTCCGCAGATGAGCCGGTCGTTAGTCATTAGATGTTGAGTGCCAGGACATCGATAACGATTTTTTGTGCCACGACATCGCTAACACTCAACTGTTTTATCGCAGGTTGTAATCGAATTCCTCGACCTGGATTTTGTCCAGGAAGAGCTTCAATCTTTGATCTTTGACATCGATAGTAGCCACCACGTACTCAAGCTTCAGCTCTGGAGCGACTGGGAAGAGTTCGCCGAAAACATTAAGCTTGAGATCGCTGCGGATAAGACGCACCAGATGGTAACGGCCGTCCTTAGGCTTTTTCAGGCGATGGCGTGGAGCCCACTCCTGGTCTGGGAAGCGCAGCTTGACCTTTGTGGCGGCAAGAGACTTCAGAGGGGTTTTCCCGCCCAGCTTGCTATAGCGGTAGCTACCGTTGTGCCGTTGCTCAAAAGCGAGGGATTCCCGCTTGAGATCATCCGCCGTCGCCATAACGACCTTATCGAGAAACTTCTGCTGATAGAGGTCGTTGAACTGTTCGATCGTTCCATTGCGCCACGGTTCGGCCATGGGAATGAACCAAGGCTCAACGCCATGGTGCAGGCAGAGCCGGATGAGCGGCCCCATTCCACGAGGATGCGTCGGACTTCCGAAGAAGGACATGGCATTGTCTACCTGAATGCGTTCTGGAATTCCCAAGCGCTTCCAGATTTCCCAGAAGCCGTCAATGATGTCCTGGCCGCTCTTGGACTCTGACGGGTACAGGCCGCATCTCGCTGAGGACAAGTCAACGACGTTAAGACCATAGAAGCGCAATGGCCCTTTCAAGTAGCAGGGGCCAACCAGATCAGCCTGATGTGTCTGGTTGGGCCACAACGACGGCAATTTGGGATAGGGAGTCCCTTTGGCCTCATATTTGCCGGTTCTACGATGCGTCAGTTCATTGCGGCTGAGGATACGGTTGATGGTTCGCAATGAGGGCAAGGGCTTGATGCCAAGATCTTCCAACTCCCAGAGAATGGCTTGGGCGCCGCAGAACAGGTCCTGATTATAAAGATTGAGTCGCACCATCTTGACGATCTCCTCAACCTCTGATGGTGTGCGGTTTGGCATTTCGTTTGGACGGCGAGAACGATCTTCACACCAAGAAGAATCGCCTTCGCTGTACCGCTTGACCCACTTGTACAGCCAGAACCTTGACTTCCCGAGCGATGTGCAGATTGATTCAGGACTCTCTCCGTCATTGAACCGTTGCACAGCCAAAGCCCGGCGCTGCTTGATTTCATCTTCCATGAACACCTCCATTTTGAATTGGTGTTCATAGAATGACGTAGTGGTTATTCGATTGTCAGAGAACTTTGTTATCGATGTGCTGGCACATTTTTTTGTTATCGATGTCCTGGCACTCAACAATTAGTCATAGTCATTCGACCAGTGATTAGTGGCCAATGACCAGTGACCAACCTGAGGGAGGTCAATTATGCCGCGTTTTACAATTAAGTTAGCTGATAGTTGCCTCAATCTGGGGGCATTTTATGATCTGGAGAAACCCCTGCCATTTATGGTCAGACTTCTGTCGCAAACCGGTACTCAAGGTGTTACCTTTCCGATAAATGACCGCAAAACGGGGACTGAGCTGTCCGAGGATCCAGGCACACGGGTGGCGTTCTTCCAGACACCGGAACTGCCGGAAGGACTTTACCGGCTTGAAATCTACTCTCCTTTTACGAATCGCCCCTTGATCGTCCAGGATAACCTGCGGTTAGGACCCAAAGGCAGCACTTTCAAGTTTTCTTTGCCAGACTCAGAAATAGACACGGACGACCCCAAGCTTCAGGCCAACACCGTAGCTATGGATGTGCTGGCAGATGCCCCTTACTGTCTTCGAAAACGAGCAGATGGAATACTCCCTGACCTTCCCGTGCTTATATTGGTCAAAGATATACCTGATGACGGAGTCACGATAAAAAGCTTAGAATTCCGATGTCGCCAGGGAGGAAAAACTACCGTCTTCCCGCCTGGTTTAATCAAAAACCTGGAAAATTTTCCTTTTGAACGAAGACTAAAACCGACATTTGGCCCCTCCGGCTCCGGTTTAGGTGAAACCCCGTGGTGGTTTCTCCTTTATATTGATACGAAGATGCTATATCAGGCCCCTTCTACTTATCTCAGCCGGGGTGCATACAGCGGATATTCGTCAGTAGACTTCCTTGAGTTCGAGGTAGAAATAGGCTACCAAGGCCGGTGGTGGATACATCATTCCAGCACAACCGTTCTTCGCACTATGTTTTTAAATCCGTTGCCGCAGTTTGAGGATTGGTGCTACGGAGACACTCATTACCACTCCATCTATACCGAAAATCCGGCTGAGTTTGGAGGCCCTTTGATTCCTACCGCGGAAGTTGCCCGGGCTGTGGGTCTGGACTGGCTTTTTCTGACCGACCATTCCTGGGATTTCACCTGGGATAAGAATATGCGTCCCCTGAAACCAGAGGAGAAATGGCTTAAATTTCTGGACTGGGCGCCCACGGTCTCCACTCAACAAGGGCCTGATTCCGTTCTAATCGTTCCGGCAGAGGAAATCACAGTCCGGACAGTCCTGGCAGACCCGCCCCAACCCAGCGGGCAGCCCCATTCGCCTACGTCAGAACCTTGCGGCCTCGCCCTTCATATGTTGAGCTTTGAAGCTGGCCCCGAAGGCCTGGTGCAAGATCACTTTTTTATCGGGGAATTTACGCTTTCCGAAACGCTGGCCAAACTTGCTGAAGCGGCCGCATCCTCTCCGGCCAAGCCTTTGGTCTTTGCCGCTCATCCGGGGAGCACCGGTTATCCCTGGGGTAGCGATGATTGCGCGCAGGTCAAACAGAGCCCCCTTTTCGGAGGCCTACAAGTTTTTAATGAACGAGTCACCTGCGAGAGAAAAGTTTTTGGCATCGACGTTCACGAGTACGATATTTATTCGGCGAAGGTCGAACCCAAAGACAAAAACCCTTACAAAGAGCTTGACCACGCCTTGGAGAAGGTCTGGCGAGACCACTTCTTGCTACCCACTGTGCAGAACTTCACTATGCAAAGTGCACTCTCCTGCACTATATTGGGCGGGAGTGATGCCCATATGGACTTCAACTTCGCCTTGCGGCCAAATCCTATCTATGTCCTTCTTATATTCACCGACAATGCCTTTGGCAAGGTACGCACATTGGCGTACATACCGGGATTCAAAAAGACTTCCAGCTACGCCGAGCAAAAGGAATTACTGGTCAGGGCTTTAAGGCGGGGGTGCTGTGTGGTAACCGACGGACCAGTAGTGATTCCCACCCTGGTAATCACGCATAAAGATAACACGGTTACCCGTCTGGTCTGCGGGGTAACACAAGATGAAAATTCCCCCTTCTACTCCCTGCAAGAAGGAGATAGTTTTGCCCTTGAATATCAACTGGAAGTTCCGGAGGAGTCCCGGGGCGTTAAGACCGAGATCCGGCTTTTTTACCCACAAAAGCGGGATAAAGAGCTCTTTGAAGCTAAGGACACCATCGATATAACCCAGGGCCGCATTTCCCTGGATAGCAAAGTACAAAGTGCACGTGAATTTCTTAAAGCTATATATTTTCGTATAGAATGCAACACTGTTGCTGAGGACAACAAAATGATCGGCTATTGTTGTACAAATCCTATATGGATAACCTGGGAGTGAGAGCGAGGACCTTCAGCCAGAAGTAGAATATCCGAAACAGGTGCTGATATCACCCCAAAAATGGGAGTGTATCCGCACTCCAAGTGAGGATGTGAACAAGATAGGCAGGACATCGCTCGCTCCGCTCGCTCGGCAGGCTTCGGAGGGGAGGGGACGTCCATAAATTAATAAATTATAGGGACAGCGACCATTTAAAAGGAATTTGCCCGCAACGGCAGATAAATTATTATAGAATATATAGAGAAGGGAAAGGAAATATTGATTGAGTAAAATAGGACAAATTCGGGCCCTTGTTCGAAACGGGTTATATTACCTAACAGAACATGCTGATGATGAAGCAAGTGTTGATGGTTTCGATATCTATGACATTGAATATGGTATTTTGAATGGAAGAATTCGTAGAACTTGGCCCAGAGAAGGCAAATATGAGATCGCTGGTGTTTCATTAGATGGGCGGCCTATCGGTATAGTATGTCGTATAACAGGAACTGGAAAAGTCCGAGTAATAACTGTTTATGAAGATAAACCAAAAGTAGAATGAAAGGAGGAATTAAATTGGGATTTTGGGACGGAGAGCAATGCGAATATTGCAATGGTCCAATTATTGAAAAAATAATGGACCTGCCTAGAAAAGTTGGAGAAAACTATATCCTGATTAAGAATGTGCCGGTCGGTGTATGCAAAAAGTGCGGTACTAAATATTTCGCAGCTAATATCCTTAAAACCATAGAATCCAGTGTTTGTGGCAGAAGAAAAATAGAAAGCAAAATTCCTATGGCTGTTTACTCTCTGTAAGATAAAAGCGGAATAGGCATTTTTATTATTGTTTGTCCGCACCGGCAGATAACACCGGCACAAACGGAAAACTCGCAAACCTTGCGGCTTCGTCTGTGCCGCGCCCGTTATCGGAAATTGCCGGCAGAGAAATAGAACTGTTGTCCCATTAAATTCACAGGGACTTAAGGTTTCGAGGAGTTCAAAATATCCCTAGGCAGGGAGGATAAAATGAAAAGGGTTACAATGTTTCTTTTGCTCATTATGCTTTTCCCCTCTCTTGCTTTCGGAGGGGAAATTTATGGGAGTATAACAGAGGGGAAGAGGTCTGTTGGGGCAGGGGTAAGGGTAGAAATTATAACTGCCAGTAAGACTTACCCCACAGAGACCGACAGGTATGGTTCATATCGTCTATACGTGCCAGAGAAAGGGGCATGCACACTCAAGGTGCATTATAGGCAACCATCCCAACCAATTAAAGTTTACTCGTATGAGGGTTCTGTGCGCTACGATCTGGTTTTAGAAAAAAGGGATGGACACTATTCCCTGAGGATGGAGTAGGCGTGGAGAATAAAGAAAAGGGTAGATGGGATAAGGTAGCGATTATTCTTCAGCCGGTGGGTGGCTTGTTGACCGCATTGGCTGTGGGCGCTCTTGGATTCTTCGGTTCCAACTTTCTGGCGGAGAGGCAGGCCATGGAAACGGAATCCCGAGAGCGCATGCAGGCTACTGAAGCGAGAGTTCGGCTCTACTCTGAGTTAATGAGCAAACGAGAAGAAGCAGAAAGCTCCCTCCGGAAAGACATGTTTAAGTCAATAATCGACTCCTTTCTCAAGCCCAAATCGGCCTCGCTCGAAGAAAAGGTGTTGAATCTGGAACTCCTCGCATATAATTTCCATGAATCGCTTAATCTTGAGCCCCTCTTCATACATCTGAAAAAGCAGATAACCCTTTCCAAAGACTCAGGTAAACAAGCGTACCTGGATTGGTTGAATAAGGTTGCGAGAGAGATAGCGAGAAAGCAACTGTTGATTTTGGAAGGAGCCGGGAAAAAATTCGACCGAACTATCGATTTGAAGGCCCTTCGTAAGACCCCCGGAGGCACTGTGCTAGAAGAGTGTACCCTTACGGTAGATAAAATCGAAAGACACTTCAGAATTATTGTCCTAGAAGCTGATTCGGAGACGAAAGAAATAAAGGTCAGGCTAGAGATACGGACAGACAAAGAGGGTGTTGAAGAAACAGAGAGAAACGAAGCCGAGTTCTGGGTGGGATTCTTCGACTTTCCGATGATTGACAACACTCGCCTCTCCCATGACCAGCGCTGTGCAATAGTACTGGATGAATTTTCCAAATCGAGTGCGAAAATTACGGTAGTTTATTTCCCTGGATCCTATGCAAGCCTGAAAGAAAAACCGTATTATGAGGAAGTGAGACAGCATCTTCTTCCAGATTAAAGGAAGACGAAGTAGTCTTAGTCACTTTTGTGGGTACCCAGATATGAAAAGATCTTCAGAACTCACAAACATTTCGGATCTGGTGAGTGAATCCAAGTACATAACGTTAACCTTTGAACAAGGAGGGCTAACATGCCTGAAAAACCTAACAGCCTTAAACAAATAGATTTTAAGCCATCTGGCAAGATATTCCCTTCCCCTGCTGACTGGAGGGATCAGTTTATTTATTTTCTTCTTGTTGACAGATTCAACAGTGGCCAGCCAGATATACCACCTTATCATCCTGAAACAACTCCAATTGGAAGAGATGACTCAGAAGGTGAAAAATGGCAGGATGGAACCCTGAAGGGTATCAGTGACAAACTCGATTATATTAGGGGGCTTGGCTGCACGGCTGTGTGGCTCAGCCCTATATTCAAAAACCGCATAGAGCTGAACACCTACCATGGGTACGGCATTCAGAATTTTCTCGATATTGACCCGCACTTTGGGACGGTGAAGGACTTGCAGGAACTGGTAGAAAAGGCCCATAAAATGGGAATGTACATTATCCTGGATATAGTCCTCAACCACACTGGTAACAACTGGGCCTATCCGGGAGGCTACCGCTACGACTACTGTGGGGGGCAGAGATTTTCCTTTGGTTTCTGGCGGGAAGTTACCGCTGGTTCAGGGATCGAGTGGCCGGATGACGCGGTCTGGCCGGTAGAATTCCAGAATCCTGAGTGGTACAGGCGAAAGGGCGAGATACGAAACTGGGACACATTCCCGGAGGCGAGGGACGGCGACTTCTGTTCTCTGAAAGAGCTTGATACCTCAAGCCGTGAAGTACTGCGAGCCCTCATCGACATACATAAGTACTGGATTGCCGTCACCGATGTGGATGGCTACCGTCTGGATGCGGTAAAGCACCTCGAAGAGTCAAGCACCGCTCTATTCTGCGCGGCCATAAGGGAATATGCCCAGTACATCGGCAAAAAGAATTTCCTGTTTTTTGGAGAGATCATCGGCGACGACCGTTTTATCGACCAGTATATCGGCAGAAATGCCCGCATCCCAGGCACCAATGAACGTTTCCCTTCCCTGGACGCCGCCCTTGACTTCCCTTTGTGGGGGATGCTGGAAGGGGTAATAAAGGGATTTACAAATCCGGCTGAACTCAGAAAAAGGTATGAAGGATTCCGGGAATTATATAGCGACCACGGCCGCGCCGGCGAATATTTTGTGACTTTTATTGACAACCACGACCAGATTGGTCGCTCGCCAAGGGCCAGATTCCTCCATAACGATCCCCTCCAGAGACAGGCCGTTCTGGCCATAGGTTACCTGCTTACAAGCATCGGTATCCCCTGCCTCTACTATGGGACAGAACAGGGGTTCGATGGTGGAGGTGACCATGATAAGTACATACGTGAATGTATGTTCGGCGGCCGCTGGGGGGCCTTCAATACTACAGGGCATCATTTCTTTAACCCGGATAACTCCATCTATAAAGATATATCCCGTATCGCAGAGATAAGAGGGGAAGAGCCTGCCCTGCGTTATGGAAGACAATACTTCCGGGAGATATCAGGAAACGGCGTCGATTTTGGCTATCCTATCGACGGCCGTTCTACCTTGGCCTATTCCCGTATTCTCGACAGTACCGAGATACTCGTGACCATGAATCTGGATATGAAGCCAAGGAGTGACTTTATAACCATAGATAGCAGCCTTTCTCCCACCGATAAAGAAATGGTCAACCTTCTGGACGCGCGGTCAAGAGTAAAGATAACCGAGGTAAACGGGCGGCATATAGTCCACACCGACCTGCAGCCTCATGAAATAGCAATATTTAAAATCATTGTTCCATAAGGAGGAAAAGGTATGAGCGAATCTGATAAACCAGCTCTGGGGTGGCTTCCTGACTATCCCGATTTCCGGGACTACACCGAAGAGCAAGAGGAGATCAACAAGGTGCTGGCGCCCACCGGCGTCCTGAAGGCCAGGGTGAAGCAGCCCACCTCGGTCGATTTAAGGCCGTGGTGCTCATCCATTGAGGATCAGGGATCCCTCGGGTCATGCACGGCCCATGCGGGTGTAGGGATTGTAGAATATTACGAGAGGCGTGCCTTTGGAAAGCATATCGATGCCTCCCGGCTATTTCTTTACAAGGTCACCCGCAATCTCCTCCACTGGACCGGGGATACCGGGGCGTTTTTACGGAGTACTATGGGCGCCCTGGTCCTCTTTGGCGTACCGCCGGAAGAGTACTGGCGTTACGTAATCGCCGATTTTGATAAAGAGCCGCCGGCCTTCTGTTATGCCTTTGCCCAAAACTATCAGGCTATTCAATATTACCGCCATGACTCGCCCGGGACCCCGGGAGATGTCCTGCTTAATCGAATAAAGACTTACCTGGCCGTAGGTCATCCATCGATGTTTGGGTTTACGGTCTATAGCTCCATCGATCAGGCGGACAAGACAGGTAAGATACCTTTTCCCTGCCGGGGAGAAAGGATCGAAGGCGGCCACGCTATTGTAGCCGCCGGCTATGATGACAAGATAAAGATTAAGAATACCGGGCGGTGCGGAGTTGAAACCACCGGGGCCCTTCTTATCAGAAACTCGTGGGGTACAGGCTGGGGCGACGGCGGCTACGGCTGGCTGCCGTATGAATACGTACTTAGAGGACTGGCCGAGGACTTCTGGTCAATTCTTAAGAAGGAATGGGTGGATACCGGAGAATTCAAGGCCTGAGAGTACTGTCAAAAGTTTCGTGAAAAAGAAACCGCAGAGCACACTGAGGGAAGAGAAAATTTTCAAGAAATAAGAAGAAGACGAAAGAACAATTAAAGAGACACCAGTTCTCTGAGCACTCATTGAACCTCTGTGCTCTTCAAGGCAGTTCCGGAGGTTTTTGGGACCATCAACGAGAAAATTGGGAGATCACAGAGGGGAGAAGCCCAAATCTGTTATAACTTGTTGATATTTCTATTTTCTCTGTGTCCTCTGTGGTTAATCTTTTGACAATACGATCCCGTACAGAGAGAGGCGTTATGGTGCAGGTGGATTTGCCGGGGGCATTTGCAGCCGGCCAGATTTTCGCCTTTTTGAGCAGGGGATATCTCAAAAAGGAAAAACACCTTTTCATGCACAGGCTGATGGGGCCTATGGCTGCATATTTCGCCCTCCTGTTTGCTCCCGCGGGACTTTTTCTCCTCATCTGCTGGCCGGCCTGGGAATGTATGTACCAGTGGGAATGGGTGGAGAAACCGGCCGGCAATCCCTCTGTTTCGTTTTTTTACGTAGGCTTTTACATGGCCATGGTAGTGATAGGGTGCGCCAGTTATATGCTTGCCCACTGGCTGCACAGGCAGGGTAAAGACCGGACGGTAAAAAGACTGTGTATCGCTGGCGTGATGGTGACCCTGCTACCCTTTTTTCTGCGGCCTTTTACCTGGTATTACGTGGGCACTTACGCCCGGTACCACGCCTTCCCAAGGCAGACTGCAACGTTCGGTACACCTTCCTTTTTCTTCTCATGGCTCGGCGCCATAGGCTATTTCATCATAGCCTCGGTCTTTTTCGGCCTGTGGTTAAAAAGGAAGTCAAAGGTTATGGAAGTGTAACGTGAGGAAGCATGGAAGCGTTGTTCAGCCCCGGCAGGATAGGATCGCTTGAATTAAAAAACAGAATGATACGTTCTGCCTCTCATGAGGGACTTGCAGACAGGAGCGGCGCTCCGACAGAGAGACAATTTCAATTTTATAAGCGGTTTATAGAAGGTGGCATAGGGTTAATTATTACCGGTTATGCAGGTATAATGCAGAATGGCAAGAGCGCCCTTTACCACATGACAATGATCGACTCAGATGACCTGATACCTGCGCACAGGACTATGGTCAATAATATACACAACATCGAAGGGAAGATAGCGCTTCAGATCGCCCATTGCGGAAGGCAGACCCTATCCTCGGAAACAGGCGAAGCCACGCTGGTGTCGTCCTCGTCTGTCCCGAACCGTTTTTATAAAGAGGTGCCCCGGGAACTATCTGAACCTGAAATCGCCGAGATCATCGAAAATTTTGCGGCGGCTGCCCGAAGGGCGCAAACTGCCGGATATGACGGTGTGCAGCTACACGCCGCGCACGGCTATCTCCTGTCCACCTTCCTGTCACGGCATTCCAATAAAAGGACCGACCGCTGGGGAGGACACCTAGAGAACAGGTTTAGAATAGTGGGTGAGACCCTTCGGGCCGTGCGGGATGCCGTGGGCCGGGACTACCCGGTCTTTATTAAACTCAACTCATTCGAGAGGGCCCGAGACGGGATAAGACCCGACGAATGCGTTCGTTTTACAAGAATGGTGGGAGACACGGGTTGTTGCGACGCCATCGAGCTCAGCGCCGGAAGCAACGAGGACAGTTTCTACATGGCACGGGGTAAATTTCCTGCCGAAGGTATCCTCAAGTATTTGAGACCGTATTGCAAGATGGGCAGGGTAGGCAAATTCTTCATAAGACACGCGGTCTCCCCGGTGCTTTCCAAAATCCAGCCTCCCTTCAGGGAAGGCTATAACCTGGAGACTGCGGCCAGGGTAAAGAAGGCGGTCTCATTACCTGTTATTACGGTAGGGGGCATGAGATCAAAGGCATTTATGGAGGCGGCTATCAGGGAGGGCAAAACAGATTTCGTCTCTATGGCAAGGCCGCTTCTGCTTGAGCCGGATCTTGCAAATAAGTTCAAGACGGGCGAGAGCTCAGTTGCCAGATGCGATAACTGCAATATCTGTTTCGTCGCCACGGACACCGTGCCCATCCGTTGTCATAAAGACGAATTCAGGGGGCGCTGAGAAGATAAGTTAAATGCTTACTTGCAGGCATATAGGGATATAAAAGATGGAGAGTAGAACCGCCTCCGATTTTTCTGGAAGCTATACCTTAGAGGCTCAGGGAATTATTCTAACCCTTATCCTCAGCCATGATGCTCAGCGGAAGATTTCCGGCAGCTTAGCAAGCGCCAGGGGGATGCAATTTCAATTGGATGGACGGGTGGAGGGAGATGCTGCCGTCGGCGCCTGCTATGGTGAGACGGGTAGTGTTTACTTTGAGGCTTATTTTACAGGAAATCAGTTGTTATTGGCCTTGATTGAGCCTGATGCCAATAACATGCCGGACTACAACCGTGAGAGACAACTAACCTTCACCAGGCAGGAAGGAGTACCTAAATCCCAAGAAATACAGGACCTTGATGAAACGCCGGTATCTGACCTGATACAGCATTTTGCAGGCACCTGGGTGAACTACACCAGAAATACAGAGACAAAAATAATCCTAACACCGGACGGAGACTATTTTGAGTCTTATGAAGCCGGCTACAGCGGGCAATTTCACGACCAGTATGGTATCCAGACCGGAGGCTGGGGCACGGCAAGGCAGGACCAGAATAGAGGACGCTGGACCATCCGGGGAGATCAAGAACATGGGCAAGTTGTTATTACATTTAGGGATAGGAGAGAGGTTGTGGTTGAATATCAAGTCCACATAGAAAAAGGAAAGACATATTGGCGTGAGTACTGGTTTAATGGAGAACTGTACGGGAAGCAATAACTAACGTAACCGTTCACCGTTGTTCGTTCACCGTTCACCGAAAAAGGCGTTTTCGTGCTTTTCTGCCTGTGCGGACACGCAGACAGGTCACGGACAACGGTGGCCGAATAACGGAAAATACCTTCACCGTTTACTATGCGGAGTTTTTCACGTTTTTTGATGGGCGATGGTTGCGGAAAATACGAATACCATTGACTGTTCACCGAAAAAAGTTTTTCAGGTTCTTACGGACAAGGGTGAACTGATAACGGTGAACGGATACTAACTAACAACATGGCGGCAGATCTATTCTTTCCCGTAGCCGGGAAACAACAGGAGGAAAAGATGATTGGTATCAAGGGGCTCGCTGATTTTCAGGATCGTTTTTTCAACATCGTCAAGGGAAAAAGTGCGGAGCTAATAAAAGGCAATTTGGACGAGGAGTTAGGGTCGGGTAAAGATTTTCCCGTATCAATCAAGGCCGACTTCTGCCTGCTTATAAACGAAATAAACGCCTTGAAGGGGGCGGGAAGTCTTCTGGAGGGCGTTACCAAAGACTTACAAAATGATTTTAAGGAGCTTATCAACAGTACAAGTTTCGATGACTTTGTTGACAACTTCAGCGAGCTGGTCACGGTTGACCAGTTGAAAAAAGCACCCGACGTCTTGCGTGGTATCGTCCACATGGAAACAGGGCTGGTTTTATCGTTTGTCACCGTCCTGAAGAACTTCGAGGGGCTTCAGATGGAAGATTATGCGGAGAGCCTTAATCAGTACTTCTTCTCGCGGGACGGCTACAAAACCGTATCCGGAGATCTGATTATGCGGCCCCGGTTTCCCAATGTCCGCAATTTGGAGGACGCAAGGGGAATCGGTAACCAGATCAATGCCGAACGTTATATCCGGGATATAACCAGGATCGTTTCAGAAACTGCCGGCGACGCACTGTATAATCTCAGGCCCCGCTACGTCAGGCTTGTTCAGCAGTATCGGGAGGATTCCAGGAAGAAGCTGATAGGCTGGTTTGATTCATTTGGAGACCTGGCGGAGGCCTCGCTGCTACCGGCCGTTGAAGGTATAATCAACGGGGCCTTTAACCTCAACTTAAACCCGCTGGTAGCCGCAGCCATAGGAACGTTTTGCTCGGTTACCGCAAGAAAGGCCACGGAGCATTCGTATCTTGCTCTTTTGAGGATAATGTAATACTCATAGTTCACGGCTCATGGTTCTTAACCATCAACTATGAGCTATCAGCTATGAACCAGATATTAGAGAGGAGGAATCGGCCATGTTAGTCTTTCTAAGCGATCTACATCTCACGGATGGATCATCCGGCACAACGATTGATCCCAGGGCCTTTAACAAGTTCTGCCGGATATTGGAGGATGTCGTAGGAGACCCCAAGGAATCCAATATCAAAAACCTGGAGATAGTGCTCCTGGGTGATATATTTGACGCGATCCGTTCTGACCTTTGGCTGCGTAGGGAAAACGACGATCCTAAGAAGCCTGTAAGGCCGTGGTCAACGGCTACCGAGTCTGACCGTGCTGGATGGAATCTGCAAAAATATAGCGAAGAGATTGTGGACAAAATTATCAATCAGCCACGGAATATTAAGGCCATAGGGTATATGAGAGAGTTTCAGGAACACTGCGCCAGGTTAGGTGTTAATGTTGAACTCTCCTACCTGATAGGCAATCACGACTGGCTCATTAACAGATATGCCTCCACCCGCCAGAAGATAGCCCAATTTCTGGGGATGCCGGACCCCCAGTTCTATGCCAAAAATCGCTTTCCCTATGACCGGGTTTTTGAAAGTTATAGAGTTATGGCCCGTCACGGAGACTACTATGACGAGTTCAATTATGAAGGGGACAGGGATGCCTCTTCCCTGGGGGATGCCATTGTCATTGACCTTCTGAATAAGTTTCCCAAGACCGCAGAAGACGACCCTCTTCTGGGCAAAGATAAAGACTTGGTTAATAAGCTGAAGGAAATCGATAACGTGAGGCCACTTTTGGAGATACCGGCCTGGATCCAGGGCGTTTGTAATTATACCCCTGGCGTCGAACAGAGGGTGCATGCCATATGGAACGACCTGGTGGATAAATTTTTCAAAATAAAATTTGTAAAAGACCATGATAGGTTTGGCCCGGATATAATCGACTTTCTTCAGATGGCCATGCGCCTTTCTTCTGGTTTCTCTTTCAGCGGGCTTCAGGAGATACTGGGCCATTGGGCAGTCCGCAACCTGTACCGGAAGGCTGATGATTACAGGAGATTTGCTTATAATGAGGCCTCTCTTAAGAACAACCTCGTCCGTTATGTGGTGTACGGACATACGCACCATACCGAGCAGATTCCTCTGGATATCGTGCCCATTCCCCGGAACGACGTCATAGAAAAGGTCTATTTCAACACCGGTACCTGGCGTAAGGTATTTGAACACACGACTTTTGACCAGGAAAACTGTGAGTTCATCGGCTGGCATGTCATGACCTTTATCGTCTTTTATCTTGAGGAAGAGAAGGAAAGAGATAGGAACTACGAGGTCTGGTCAGCCTCTCTGGGTTACGGGAGATAAGAGTTGCAAGTTCCAAGTTAAAGGTTGCAGAAGTTGCATAGGAAGCTGAAAGCTTGTTCGCCCCGGCGAATCTGCCTATGGCACGAAAGGAGCGGCAATGGTTACTATTGATGATTTGAGTCTAAAAGACGTTACGCTGGACAGGCTGCCCCGGCTGAAACGTCTACGGGAACTTCATTTTGCTACCCGGCCGGAGATATGCGTGGAGCTTCCGCGGAACATAACCAGTTATATGAAGCATCTGGATAATCCGGCTGATTCTCCGGAGCTGCGGGCCGGGAAGCTTTATAAGTACGTAATGGAGAATAAACGGCCGGTGATCGCCGATGAAAATCTCCTGGCCGGGACAACTACCGCCAGGACTATCGGCGTTGTCCTCTATCCGGACTTTATGGCCCTTTCTATCTGGCCCGAACTGGAGACCGTTAGCCGCCGGAAGAAAAATCCTTTTGGCATCACCCGCGAGGAGATCAAGGAATTAAATTTCGATATATTCCCTTACTGGCCGGATCACACTGTCCAGGAGGTGGCCAAGAGGGATAACGGTAATCCTCTTTGCCAGAGGATTATGGAGCGGATTGTCTTTTACATAGCTACCAAGGTCTATTGTATATCCCATACCGTCCCTAATTACGCCATGGTAGTGGAGCGGGGGCTTCTCGACATCCTAAGAGAGGCCAGGGAAAGGGAGCTTTCGCTCGGCGGCTCTAAAGAGGCCAGGGCGAAAAAGGACTTTTATCAGGCCGTGCAACTCTCGCTTAGCGGGGTCATAAGCTATGCCGCCAATCTCAGCCGGGAGGCGGAGCGGCTGGCGGCAAAAGAGGTGGATACCAAACGCCGTCAGGAACTCCTTGAGATGGCCGAGGTCTGCAAAAGGGTGCCGGCCGGGAGGCCGAGGACATTCCGCGAGGCATTAAATGCTATATGGATCTGTAAGATCGCCCTGCACCAGGAAAATGCCAATGTGGCCTTGAGCCTGGGACGATTAGATCAGGTACTCTATCCATTTTATGCTGAAGATATAAAACGGGGCTTGACCCTGGCCGAGGCCGTGGAGCTGATAGGCTGCTTCTGGCTCAAGATCGCCGACCATGTGCCTTTGAGCCCGGAAACCGGCGAAGAACTCTTCGGAGGGAGTGGCTCCAATCAGGCCGTTACCTTGGGCGGAGTGGACATGCAGGGAGAAGACGCCGTAAATGATCTCACTTACGCTATGCTCAAGGCCACGGAACTCTTGCGCCTGCGCGATCCCAATGTCAATGCCCGCTACTACCCGGAGGTCAGCAAAAAAGAATACTTAGACCGGCTCTGTGAGGTTAATATCAATACCGGGGCCACCCCGTGTTTCCATAACGACGCCTCCGCTGTTGAGGTCTTGACCGGGCAGGGCGTATCCCTTGAGCATGCCAGGGACTATTCGTCAGTGGGTTGCGTGGAGCCGTCAAGTAGTGGCCGGACCTACGGTCACACCGGCTGTATATTGATGAATCTTACCTCGGCCCTGGAAATGGCCCTTTGGGGAGGCAAACACCGCCTGACCGAAGATGAACAGATCGGGCCGAAGACAAAACCGGCCGTGGCCATGACTTCTTTTGGCGAATTTAAAAAGGCCCTGGAAACCCAGCTTGGCTGGCTGATTGATCAAGTCGTAACTTTAAATAACAACTTAGGCCGGGCCCACCAGGAGATACACCCCACGCCCATGCTTTCCGCCTTGATGGAAGGCTGCATGGAGAAAGGCAAGGATGTCATCTATGGCGGCGCTACCTATAACTCATCCGGCGCGGCCATGATCGGGCTGGCCGATGTGGTGGATTCGGTGACGGCTATTCAGGAATTTGTTTTTGATAAGAAAAAGTTCACTATGGCCGAGATGATCTCGGCCATAAACGCCAACTGGAGCGTCCCTTATAAGAAACTTCAGGCCATGGTTAAGGCCTCACCGGAAAAGTTCGGCACGGATAGCCGGATGGCCAGGGCCAACGCCGACTGGTTGATAGGTTTTCTGCATGATACCTTCCAGAGCAAGGAGAATTACCGGGGCGGCAAATATACAGTCGGCTACTGGACTATGACCAACCATGCCGGGTTTGGCGCGCTCACCGGCGCGCTGCCCAGCGGCCGGATGAAAAATGAGCCCTTTGCCAGCGGTATTACACCGGTATCCGGTTCGGCGCCGGTTTTGACTTCATGCCTCAATTTTGTGGCCCGCCTTGACCACACCAGGATCGCGGATGGCCATGCCCTGAACCTGAAGTACACTCCCTCTACCACGACGCTACCCAGGTTTGCCAACACCATTGAGGCCTTCTTTAAGATGGGCGGCCTGCAGGTGCAGTTTAATATTATCGACCGCAAGACCCTGGAGGATGCGCGGAAGTATCCGGAGAAGTATCCAGACCTCTTTGTGAGGGTGTCTGGATATACGGCCTATTTTAAGGACCTTAACCCACACATGCAGCAGGAGATAATTACCAGGGCAGAGTATGACCTGGTTACCGGCGAGGAACAGAAGTATGGGTAAAAGCTCAAAGCTCAAAGCAATGACTAAGCAAAGATATGGAGTGCGGCCATGTTTGATATTGAGAGATTTATAAGCGGGTTATCCATGGATAAGGCCCTGGAGCGGCTCGGCGAGAAGTTTTTAAAGAGCCTAGAGGACGAGACGGCCGAGACGTTTTTAGAGGCCCTGCTGGCCTTTATGAAGATCAAATTTATGTTTGATCCGGCCTATCGTAAGAACATCGAAGGCTTTAGGGGGCGTTATCAGTTCAGGAGCAGGGATGGCGGTGTGGCCGTGCTGGTTAAATTTGAAGATGGTGATATGAAAATAAGAGAGCAGACCTCTGACGATGTTAACGTTACGGTATCCTTTAAAGATGGCCGGGCCTTAATGAACTTTTTGCTCTCGGCCAACCGGGATATTTTAAGGGGGCTTCTCAATAACGAAGTGGTTGTGGCCGGCAATCTTAACTATATGTACAAGTTTGGCTTCATGGCCAACCATCTCCAACTGGAGTTGACCGGCAATTTACCTTGATAGCTTAGGAATTTCCTTTTTTGGACGCAGATGAACGCAGATTGTCAAGATTTCGAATATAGAAAATATTTTCTGCGGGTATCGGCGAAAATCTGCGTCCTAATTTAATGACCTCTTTTTCTACGGCGAATCTAACAACAGCGCGGCCTCTGGTTTTTGATATTAAGAGACACGCCCTGGAAGACGGGCCTGGTATCCGTAGCACGGTTTTCTTTAAAGGATGCCCGTTAAGTTGTTTATGGTGTCAGAACCCTGAATCCATTGACCCTGGCCCGGAGATCGGATTTTATCCCCGGGATTGCATAAAATGCGGCGATTGTGTCCAGACCTGCCCGGTATCGGCCTGCGCGCTCGAAGACCCTTTTCTTATCGACCGGGAAAGGTGTACCAGGTGCGGCGACTGTGTGGAGGCCTGCCCTGGACGTGCCCTGAGGCTGATCGGCCGCTTTTATCCGGTTGATGAACTGGTAGATATCCTCCTTAGGGATAAGATCTTCTATGAGGTCTCCGGTGGTGGAGTCACCTTTTCAGGCGGTGAGCCAACCCTTTTTATGGACTATACCTCGGCTGTCTTAAAGGTGTTGAAGGATTCAGGTATCCATACGGCCATCCAGACCAACGGATTTTTCGCCTGGGAGGAGTTTGGGGAAAAGATACTTCCCTATGTGGATTTGATCATGTTTGATGTCAAACTGGCGGATGCAGGCAAACACCGGGAATATACCGGCCAGAGCAACAAGCCGATACTAACCAACCTTAAGAATCTCCTGGCCGAACGGGCGGAGGCGGTCTTGCCGCGCATCCCGCTTATCCCGGAATTTACGGCCACGGTGGAAAACCTGCGATCCATATCAGACTTGCTGAAAGGGTTGGGCGTAAAAAAATGTTCCTTGCTTCCTTATAACCCAACCTGGATTTCCAAGGCCGAAAATTTTGGTAAAAATGTGGATCCAAGGCTTTCCAGACACTTGCTCACACCGCAGGAATTAAAGAAATACCGGGATATATTCAGTTGGTCAGAACTGGTGACGTTTTAGGGGGATCATATTATGCGGATAAAAAAATTATACATTTTTGTTGTACTGCCCTGTATCCTACTGCTTTCTCTTGTTTCCTGCGCCACAACTCTTCAACCCAGGCCGGAAAGACCACAGCTCACTCCGAAGTTTACAGAATTTAAACTCGACACCACTGACATCCAGGACGATCCCGTGTTCCTGGCCATCAGGAAGGATTTGGCAGGAAAGGCGTCTATCCTTGAACTTATGCATTTTTACATGAAGGAACTGGAAAAAGATGCCTCTCCGGATTCTCCCTATCTCAGGCGACTGGCCTGGCTTTTTGCCAAGGGACGTCCGGTGGATCTCCATGGCCATTACTATGGCCTGACGCTGGTCTTAAAAAAGGGGGAACACCGCTATGGCGGTTTCCTTAATTGTCTCTGGAGCGCAACCCTAAGCGAGGCCCCACCCTGGGACGGCAAGATATTTGAACCCGCTATTGATGCCGAGCTTGCTGAATATACAGAAAGTTGGGAAAAAGGGGCCGTCCCTACCTTTATGGGCATAAACTGTTTTAAAGAGGTCTGGGGATCGGTTTGGAATGTCCTCAGTACAGAGGTGCTTACCTTTTGGCTCGGCCTGAAGGACGCGCCGCTGGCAGAGAAAGAGAAATATGATGGTTTCGTAAAAAGTCGTTTTTAGCTTAAGTATTTGAAATAATATTATTTTATTGCATTTTTGTCTTGACTTTCATGTTGTCCCGTGATAGAAAACATATGCAACATCAACATG
>DSAQ01000021.1 GCA_011046395.1 Pseudomonadota bacterium | reverse complement strand
TAACATGTTGATGTTGCATATGTTTTCTATCACGGAACAACATGAAAGTCAAGACAAAAATGCAATAAAATAATATTATTTCAAATACTTAAGCTAAAAACGACTTTTTACGAAACCATCAATTTTAGCCGCAGAAAGACGCTGACGAAGGCAGGCATGAATATCAATGATCTTACGTATCAGATTAATGGCGTAATATTTGAAGTGAGTCGTACATTGGGAGCTGGCTTTTTGGAAAAAGTTTATGAAAATGCCCTGATTATCGAGTTGCGAAATAAAGGTCTCAAGGCTGAAAGTCAAGTTCCTGTTAAGGTTTTTTATAAGGAGGAAACTGTTGGTGAATACTTTGCCGATATTCTTGTTCAGGATAAAATTATTATCGAACTGAAAGCGGTAGAAAATTTAAGCAAACTCCATGAGGCGCAGATTCTGAATTATTTAAAAGCAACAGGAATCCAGGTTGGTCTTCTGGTTAATTTTAAACATCCAAAAGCAGAGATCAAACGCATGGTGCTTGGTTTGAATGAATAAACCGTCTGCGTTTATCTGCGTGGGTCTGCGGCAAACTTGTTGAGGTTTTGTATGAAATGTCGATTTTGCAGCACCCCACTTCATCATAAATTTCTCGATCTTGGCTCCGCCCCGCCTTCTAACTCTTTTCTTACCAAAGAGCAGTTGAATCAACCGGCGACCTTTTATCCCCTAAAATTGTATGCTTGTGAGAAATGCTGGCTTGTCCAGATCGATGAATATAAGAAATCAGATGAAATTTTCAGCCAGGATTACATCTATTTTTCTTCTTATTCAAAAAGCTGGCTGGACCACGCAAAAAAGTATGTGGACATGATCACCGACAGGCTTGGATTGGATGCCACATCCCATGTGATCGAAATCGCCTCCAATGACGGTTATCTGTTACAATGCTTTCTGGGAAAACAAATTCCCTGTTTGGGAATCGAACCGAGCGCAAACACCGCGCAGGTAGCCAGGGGAAAAGGGATTGAGACACTAGAAGAGTTTTTTGGCGCTGATCTTGCGAAAAGACTCGCGCAAGAAGGAAGGCGAGCTGATTTGATTATCGGCAACAATGTGCTTGCCCATGTGCCGGATATCAACGATTTTGTCAGAGGGCTGAAGATTGCCCTGAAGCCAACCGGCGTTGTAAGCATGGAATTTCCTCATTTAATGAGACTTGTTGAAGAGAATCAGTTTGACACGATCTATCATGAGCACTTTTCGTACCTTTCATTTCATACAGTACGCCGGATTTTTGCGAAACATGGCCTCGTCCTTTTTGACCTAGAGGAACTCACGACCCATGGCGGTTCATTGAGGACCTATGCCAGGCATGATGAGAACGACTCGAAACCTGTAACGCCAAACGTTGCTGAACTGTTGGAAAAGGAGGCGGCAAGGGGGATGTTGAGGCTGGACTATTATCTGGATTTCCAGAAGAAGGCAGACAAGGTTAAATATGCACTTCTTTCATTCCTCATAGAGCAGAAAAAGCAGGGGAATAAGGTTGCTGCCTACGGGGCTGCGGCAAAGGGGAATACGCTCCTCAACTATTGCGGCGTCAGAGATGATCTGATCGCTTTTGTAGCGGATGCATCGCCCTATAAACAGGGGAAATATTTGCCGGGCAGTCATATTCCGGTTGTAAGCGAAGAAGAAATAAGAAAGAGTAAGCCGGATTTTATCTTGATTCTGCCCTGGAACATTAAAGAAGAGATTATTGCACAACTTGATTATATACGGACATGGGGGGGGAAGTTTGTCGTACCAATTCCTCATATACAGATTATTCAGAATTGTGGCTTAAAATGAAGAAAATTTTATTAACCGGTGGCTCTGGTTTCATAGGAAGGCATTCAATCCCTTTTCTTCTCGATAAAGGCTATGAAGTCCATGCTGTTTTTCATGCAAAAGAGCCGAATTTTACTCAAAAAGAAAATTTGTTCTGGCATCAATGTAATCTCCTGAATCCTTTAGAACAGAAACAGCTACTTTCCCAAGTAAGACCTTCTCATCTTCTTCACCTTGCCTGGTATGCTGTACCGGGGCAATATTGGATGTCTCGTGAAAATTTTAGATGGGTCCAGGCAAGTTTAGAGGTTATCATGAATTTTGTTGAACAGGGTGGTCTTCGTATCGTTGTTGCTGGTACTTCCGCTGAATATGATTGGTCTTATGGATATTGTTCCGAGAAAGTGACCCCTCTTCAGCCATCAACTCCTTACGGAACATGTAAAAACAGTTTGCATGAAATGGTAAAGCAGTTTTCAAACCAAACAGGGCTTAGTTATGCGTGGGGGAGAGTATTTTTCTTGTATGGCCCGTATGAATATCCTGAGAGATTGGTAGCGTCTGTTATTTGTTCTTTGTTGAAAAACCAAGATGCATATTGTTTACACGGCAACCTGATTCGTGACTTTCTCCATGTTCAGGATGTGGCCTCTGCATTCGTGTCTCTATTAGAAAGTAATGTTACCGGTCCAGTAAATATTGCTTCAGGTAACCCGACAACTCTAAAAGACGTTGTGAATACAATTGCTGATAAATTGAATAAAAAAGAATTGGTACGGTTTGGAGAGAGTGCGTCCACTTTAAATGAACCAAGATTGTTAGTTGCAGAGGTGAAACGTTTAAATAGCGAAGTAGGCTGGATGGCAAGCTATGATTTGGATCGAGGATTGGAACAGACCATAGATTGGTGGAAAAATCATATTTTGCATGATTGACATAAAAAGGGCACTATTGGGAAGATAAAAGAAATAGAGAAAATAGGAGTGGGGGAAATTAAATGAAGGCAGAAATAAAGCCGCGGATTGAGCTTGATAATAGAACAAAATTAGAAACGGTCATACCTGTAGAGGTCCCTTTTCTGATTTTTCTTGATCCTTCTGATATATGCAATTTCCAGTGCAAATTTTGTCCGACAGGAAACAGGGATCTTATCAAGAAAGTGGATCGGCATCCCCGGCTTATGGATTTTGATCTTTATAAGAAGATCATTGATGACCTGTGCCAGTTTGAAAAGCCTATTAAGGTTCTTCGCCTTTATAAAGATGGTGAGCCTCTATTGCATCCGAGGTTCGCGGACATGGTCAGATACGCCAAAGAACGTAAATGCGCCTTGCAGGTTGATACGACGACGAATGCTTCGCTTCTTAGTCCGGAAAAGAACCTTGAAATCATTGACGCAGGGCTCGACAAGATATTCATTTCCGTAGAAGGGTTGTCCGAAGAAGTTTATAAAGATTTTGCCGGCTATAAGTTAAACCTTGATAAGTTTGTTGAGAATATCCGTCACTTTTATGAGCATAGAAAGGGTTGCCAGGTGCTCATTAAGATTGTTGGAGACGGGCTTTCTGAAGAAGAAACAAAGAAATTCTTTGATGTTTTTGGAGATATTTGTGATAGCATTTTTGTTGAACACGTTGCGCCGTGCTGGCCGAAATTTGAAATGCATGATCTCGTCCCGAATCAGGAAGTCGGCATTTATGGCCAAAAGATAAATGAAGTCCAGGTTTGCCCGTATATATTTTATTCTCTGAGTGTTAATTCCGACGGGAAGGTGAGTTTGTGTTTTCTGGACTGGTCCCGGCAGCTTATTGTGGGCGATGTGAAGACCCAACGTTTTAAAGATATTTGGAATAGCGATGCCTTGTTTGAATACCGCAAGCTACATCTTTTGAAAAAACGCAAAGATCATCCAATTTGCGCGGTTTGTGGACAATTATCCCATTGCCTGCCAGACGATATTGATTCCTATGCCGAGATGTTGTTGGAACGCTTGGAATCTTCTCGGCGGCTTTAATGAAAAGAGGCGGAAATGAAAAAATCATCATTTAGAAATTGTCCTATTTGTCAGGAACCGGACAGTGAAACTATTCATACCCTTGCCTGTGGGAATTTAGATAACTCAAAGCTTTATCCAACTATTAGAATTAAAAACTGCCTTCGATGTGGCCATGTTTTTAATGATCTCTCTGAGAATGAATTAAGTGGGCTTAACGATTACTATAATATTGAATATGCCTGGGCCAATTTGAGCGCCACAGACAAAATAAGCGACCGTCCCGGCAGCGCGGGCGGCCTGACCACGGAACGATATGATCAACTGTATAGAGCCCTGTCGCCGCACATTCACAGTCGGCAAAACATCCTCGATGTCGGATGCGCCCTGGGAGGTTTTCTCGATTATCTCCATTATAAGGGTTTTACGGAGCTTTACGGGGTCGATATGGCCGAAACCTATGTGGAACAGGCGCGACTCAAGAACAAATACAGGATTGAGATCGGAAACGCAGAATCTCTGCCGTTTGATGATCATGTTTTTGATGTCATCGTGATGGAACAGGTCATGGAACATTTATTCAATCCAGTCGAAGCCTTTCAGGAAGCCAGACGGGCATTGAGAAGAGATGGCATATTCTGCATCGGCGTACCTGATGCGGCCAGATATGCGGATTGCTATTTTTTTGACTTTTATTGGCTGCTTTTGCGTGAACACATCCAGCATTTTGACATTGCGCATCTAGCTCTCTTGGGAAGGCAAGCGGGGTTCGATCTTTTGGAATACCATGAAACGGTTCATGCCGTCATGGCCGAGCGAATGATTATGCCGAATTTGTACGCTGTCTTTCGCTTGACAGATTCTGGCCCTCAAAGCGACAAATCAGATTTTGACAACTTCAAGCTAAGACGATTGATGAACATCTATCTCCAGCAGGAAGAAGCCCGGCAATCAAAAAGACGTAAAATAATTGCGGAGCTGATTCAATCTCAACGGCCTGTTTTTGCCTGGGGTATCGGCAGAGAGTTTCTTTATCTTTATAAATCTGCAGGATTGAAACGTTGCAACATCGCCGGCCTTATCGACGCTAATCCTTATAAACAAAAGTCATGTTTTGTGGACGAAATGAAAATAGAAGATGCTGGCGATTTATTGTCCAGGGCCTCTGCTGACTCTGTGCTTTTGATAACTGCCATAGCCCATACGGAATCAATAAAAAATGTTGCTATGGCCTTGGGTTTTAAAGGCGAGATATTTGATTTGGATATAAAGAGTAATTCTTCACATTAGCGATGAATATCTCAAAACAAACAATGAAGACTGTTCTTCACATAACCCCCCACTTGGGAGGCGGCGTTGGGAGGGTTCTTCTAAATTATCTTGAAAAGGTGAGAGAGGACCATAATTTTTTACACAAAATATTAAGTCTTGAATATGCTAATAAAAGAGCTCTTTTATCTTCGCAGACAACAGGATTTCCTCTGATGGACAAAATGTCATTTAATCATAATGGAATTATAACAGCGATTGCCGAGGCCGATATTGTATTGATTCATTGGTGGAATCATCCTCTTCTGTATGCCTTTTTAGTACGAGAAACACTACCGTCTTCCCGTATTATTTTCTGGAGCCATATATCAGGATTTCATGCACCATATGTTTTTACCAAGCCGGCGCTCCATTATCCCGATCTTTTTGTATTCACATCGCCCATTAGTTTGGAAGTTCCAGAAGTAAAAAATCTGCAGGACCCACGGCACAAGGCTTTACGGGTAATCTGGTCTACGGGCGGTGTCGAGCGCGCGGCATCCGTTCAGCCTAAGCCGCATCCCGGTTTTAAGATTGGTTATATCGGTACTGTTGATTACGGCAAGATGCACCCCGGCTTTTTAAAAATGAGTAGCATAATAAAGATACCTGATGCTCAATTTGTTGTCTGTGGTGGTCCAAGCGAAAAACAAATTCAGGAAGAATCATTACAGTATGGAATGGCAAAACGGTTTCACTTTACTGGACAGATCGACGATATAACGAATTATTTATCGGAATTTGATGTATTTGGGTACCCTCTCGCCCCTTATCATTACGGGACCTGCGAACAGTCATTATGTGAAAGCATGGCAGCAGGGGTACCACCGGTAGTTTTGGCAAACAGAACAGAACGCTATATGGTTGAGGACGGAGTCACGGGGATGGTGGCAGCGAACGAGGACGAATATGCACTGGCAATAGAGGAACTCTATAAGAGACCGGAGTTGCGGCAGCAGTTATCTGAGAATGCCAGGGAAACAGCCAAACGCAGATTTTCAATAGAGCAGATGGTGAAACAATGGGAAGCTATTTTCCGTGAAGTCCTGATTTTCCCAAAAACCAAACGACAGTGGACCGGCGAATACAGAGGGAAAACGGTGTCTCCCGCTCATATATTCCTGGAATCTCTGGGGGAGGCCGGAAAGGAATTCCTCCGCAGCCTGAACGCACGCAATGAAAGAGAAAAAGAGGCAGCGAAAGATGGCATCAGAAGCCTCTATGAGTCTTCGCTTCTTTGGAGATCAAAAACACGGGGGACTTCGTATCATTATCATTATTTTTTCCCCGAAGATAATGACCTGAAACTCTGGGCCGATCTGATGATGCCGGATACCCGAATTGTCAAGAATAATTAAGAAAGGGGAACGTGTTTTAAATGAATAAAAATCAAACAAATCCGACCGAAATATTTTTTCATGAACGCAATTTAAGAATGGCCGTCAATAAGACCGATGAACAACTTCAAAAAGCTACTGCTGCGTTTATGCAGGAAATAGTGAGAACCAATTACAGTTTTAACTTCTCTTGGCTCGGACGTCCCGTTATTCAAATACCTCAAGATCTCTTTGCCATGCAGGAGATTATCTGGACAATAAAACCTGACTTCATTATCGAAACGGGGATAGCTCATGGGGGATCACTCATATTTTACGCTTCCATGCTCGAACTGATCGGGAAAGGAAACGTCATTGGTATCGATATCGATATTCGTCAGCACAATCGTGTTGAAATTGAGAAACACCGCCTTTACCATAGAATTACTATGATCGAAGGTTCAAGCGTCTCCCCGAGTGTAGTCGATCAGGTCAAATCAATTGCCGGCGGCGCGAAAAGCATTCTTGTTGTTCTTGATTCAAATCATACTCATGAGCATGTGCTGAGGGAGCTCAAACTATATACGCCCTTCGTCTCGGTGGGGAGCTATTGCGTTGTTTTCGACACCGGTATTGAGGATCTTCCGAAGGATATGATAATAGATCGACCATGGGGGCCCGGCAACAACCCTAAAACTGCGGTTTGGGAGTTTCTGAAAACCAGCGACCGGTTTCTTATAGATAAAGATATCGAGACCAAACTTCTTATCACCGCCGCGCCAGACGGATATCTGCGTTGTATAAAATGACGCCAACAGGCATATAAAATAATAGCAAACCCCACTTTAGTGACGGCAGAGAAGGAGCATTTCCGCATGAATCTTTTCGAGGAAGATATGGCCAGGGGAGAAAAATTGTTTCAAGCAGGAAAACTGGAGGAGGCCAGAATATTATTTGAACAGATTGTCCAATTGAATCCCCTGCACCATGAGGCAATGAATAACCTGGGAACTGTTCTGTACAGGCAGGGCGATCGCCTCTTAGCGGAACACTACTATCAAAAGGCCTTCTCCTTAAATGAAGATGACGTCGATGTCCTCTCGAATCTCGCGGACTTATATTTGAATCTCAAACGATGGAGAGAGGCGGCTTCCTTCTTGGAACGTTATCTACACCACAATCCCCAAGACTACGAGAGACTTAATCAACTCGCCCTTGCCTACATGGAATCGGGAGAGCACCAGAAGGCAATTCCTATCTTGGAAAGGTCATTGGAGATGCAACCAAATCAAGAGGATATTCGAAACACCCTGGATACATTAAAGCCCCCGTCTTCCGTCAAATCCTGCCCTGTGAGCCGGCAGCCAGTTCCTCAAATATCGGTTGGTCTCGCCGTGTACAACGGAGGGAAGCTCCTTCCGCAGGCCATCGAGTCGATCCTGGCACAAGATTTCGGTGATTTCGAACTGATCATCTCTGATAACTGCTCCACCGATCAGACTGAGAAAGTCTGCCTTCATTATCAGAGTATGGATCGGAGAATCAGATATTCCCGATTTGGGGAGAATCTCGGGATGTTAGCAAATTTCCTGAATGTCCTTGGTCTTGCTACCGCACCTTCCTTTATGTTTGCGTCGCATGATGATTTGAGAGAAAAAACGTTTATGAGTGCCTGTCTACCCCTCCTCAACAAGGATCCGTCCGTAGCCTTGGTTTACCCTCGCGCAAAGGTTTTAGACGCGAATTCACATTTTCTGGGTATCGCTCAGGACCGGCTCCTAGCCGATCAGAAAAGCCCCCAAGAGAGGTTTAAGCATCTGATCTGGGAAATCGGGATGTGCAATGCCTTTTACGGAATCTTCAGATTATCCATTCTCAAGAAAGTCACCTCTTGGGGTAAATGCCTTTTTGGCGACAATCTGGCACTGGCAGAAATTGCGCTACTTGGGAAAATTGTACAAATTGACGAGCCTCTTTTCATCCGAAGATTGACCAGAAACTATAACTATCGTTCCTATGATGAGCGGAATACCCAGTTGATGTCCGAAGGAGACCCAAAATTGTTCAGCGAAGGGATCAGCTTTCCGCACAGCCGCCTGGCATACGGCCACCTTGAATTGGTGAATCAATCCGGCATGGATGATTCCGATAAGGATGCATTGATGAAGGAGGTGCTGAACTGTTTCAGGACGAGGTTCGGCTCTCAAATGGCATACGAAATAGATCGGGCCATTGCACTAATTAACAGCGGTCATTTCTATTACCATTGGAACCAGAAAGGCCCCGTGAAAGATTCTTTATCCGGAACAAAAGCCTTGATGCCCTTTCATATCAGCGGCCTTCTGAAGAGGCTTCAGGAGGCGCTGTTTTTCTTCCCCGAAAGAGAGGATCTGGCGGCGGCTTACAGGAAATGCTGCGATGAATTATCTAAACTACATCCCACCACCCACGATGATTCCCCGGTTTGGTCCTGAAAGGGTAAGGATACTCGTGTATCATCATTGTTATGTGCCCATCTGTAAAAACATTAAGGCTCATCTAACAATCTGGCAAAATCTTCCGGCTGAAGCGTCAAATAATTGACTTTTATTTCCTGTCCCGTCCTTGTTGGCCATTAAATCTCTTCGGCTTAAATAATTGCAGAATCTTTCTTTGAACATGCATAGCGAGCGCATTCCCCGCTGCTTGCAGCGGGGTTAGCGAGCGAATACGATGCATTTTACCTTGCATACGGAGATTCCCCGCAGCTTGCTGCGGGGAGCTTCAATAAGCTGGCATGTTTGTTGCTTGAAACAGTTACCGAGGATATGGACTCCGGTTTTCACCGGAGTGACGACTTTTTACGAATTCATCAAGGTTAGAGAGCGACTAACTGTGAACTGTGAACCTGACAACCTGAGTAACTACGATAATTGGATATTAAAAGGCAGGACATAAATGGCTAAAAAAAAGAAAAGAAACCATAAGAATATGCAGATTGCCCGCACGAGAACCTCCCCCACAATTTCCGCCTGTATGATAGTGAAAAACGAAGAGGCGTTGTTGTCTCAATGTCTGGAAAGCATAAAAGATTTTGTTGATGAAATCATCATCGTGGATACCGGCTCAACGGATAGAACTGTAGAAATCGCAAGACGTTACACGGATAAAATGTATTTTCATCCCTGGGAGGACAGTTTCAGCAAAGCCAGAAATCAAGCGCTGGCATACGCCACCGGTGACTGGATCTTCCAGATAGACGCTGATGAAGAGTTAATTCAAGAAGACACACATATTTTGTTGGATGCAGTTCAGGATGAAAGCATCGATGCCATTATGGTCCAGATTGTCAGCAAGCTAAGAGACTCCCGAAGCGAAGGCGTACACTCCGTTGAGCGGGTTTTCAGAAACAACGGCGTAATTCATTATGAGGGACGGGTCCACAACCGCGTTGTGGGGATTACCAAAGCCCGAGTCTATCCCATTCGCCTGATCCACTATGGATACGACCTTGGCAGGGGCGATATGCGGAAAAAATTCGAAAGGACGGTGACACTCCTCAAGGAGGACCTTAAGGACGATCCACGGAATCCACTTACCTGGCATTACCTGGGCTGCTCCTATCTCTCGGCAGGAATGATGAATGAGGCTTTGGACTCGAGCCTGCGGGCCGTTGAGCTTGCCGAAGCCAGAGATGACCGCAACCTCATTTTTCTTTGGTCGCGCTACAACGCAGCCATTTGCCTGTACAGGCGGCAGGAATACGACCGGGCAGAGCAAATCGCGCTGGACGCCTTGAATAGATACCCCAACCACATCGATTCGCACTTCGTTCTTCTTCTGATCGCTTATGAACGGGGCGAATGGAGAAAGGTTATACAGCATGGATCGGAGTACCTGAAACTCGTGCTCAGGCTCCACGCGGCCCCAGTCGAATTCGACAACCTTGTTACGTGTTCCGTCAATGAAGCTTGGAACATGCACGTTCTGATCGGCATTGCTCGTTTTGAGCTTGGGCAGATTGCGATGTTTGAGGAGTCCGTCGAACGAGCCGTGGAATCTGCGCCTAAATGGTATGTAGCACTGCGCGCTGCCGGCATTTACCTCTATAATAAGGGGGATGGCGAAAGGGCCCGACGCTATCTTGAACGCGTCCTTGCCGAGGTGCCCGACGAGGATACATCTCTCAGACTTCTGGGCGAAATATCCAGCGCGAGGACGGTTGGTAAAAAAGAACCGACCATAACATGCTGCATGATCGTGAAAAATGAGGAAGCCTTTCTGGATCAATGCTTGAAAAGCGTCAGGGATTATGTGGACGAAATCATCATCGTTGACACGGGATCCACGGATGGGACAGTGGAGATAGCCAGGCAGTACACGGACAAGGTCTATTTTCACCCCTGGGAAGGGAGTTTCAGCAAAGCCAGAAATCAAGCGCTGGTATATGCCAATTGCGACTGGATTTTTCAGATAGACGGAGACGAGGAGCTTGTTCAGGGAAGCGGTGAGAAGCTCAGGGAGGCAGTACGCAATGCGGGTGATGCGGATGCCATCCATGTGAACATTATCAGCACTTATAGCAACGGCGCCAAAAGGGCCAGACATAATTTCGAAAGGCTATTCAGGAATAACGGGGTGATTCATTATGAAGGGATCGTTCACAATCGTGTTGAAGGGGCGTTTAAAATTAAAGAGTCTAAAATTGAATTGATGCATTACGGATACGATGTGGATGAGAAAAAGGCGCAGGAGAAGTTCCTGAGGACGAGCAATCTGCTCAAGAAACAAATCGCGGAGAATCCCGGCGATCCCATGCCCCATCATTACTTGGGGACATCCTATCTTTCCAGGGGAATGAATGAAGAAGCCGTCAGAGAATCCTTAATTGCTATTGAACTGGCGGAGCGGAAAAACGATGATCATCCCCTGTACCTTTGGGCGCGCCATAACGCGGCCATCGCCTCCTTCCGTATGGGAGACTTGGACAAAGCCAGAGAATATTCACTGGATGCCCTCAGAAAATATCCGGAGCATCTTGACTCGTACTACACCCTGACGATGGTCGCAGGCGAAAGGGGAGAATGGAGGGACGTTCTTTCCTATGGCGCAAGATTCCTTGAACTCCGGAATATCTTTGAGAAGAATCCTGAGAGGGCCGGGTTGGTTGTCAACACGGCCCTGAACGAAGCCCCGAGTGTTCACTTGCTGATCGGCCATGCCTGGAATGCCCTTGGCGAGATTTCAAAGATGCAGGAAGAGTATCAACTGGCGGCAGACCTCGCGAAGGATAAATGGCAGGCATGGTGGAATGCGGGGTGTTTTCATCTTGACAGGACAGGTGATCTGGACCGGGCTAGGCAGTATCTTGAAGCGGCTCTCGAAGAGGCCCCTGGACAGCACGAAGTCTGGTATATGTTGGCCAAGTTGAATAAGAAGTCCAAATTGTTCCGGGAGGAAAAAAAATGTCTGGAAAAACTCTTCGAACTCGGAAACCGGGATACCATGATACTGAATCGTCTTGCCTTACTACGGATTGAATCCAACGATGAAGATCAGGCCATTGAAGTCTTAAATGAAGTCTTGCGGCTTGAACCGACAAACTATTCAGCGCTGTGCAACCTTGGGAGAGTCTATAAACATCAGAATCTTATGGATCAAGCCATAGAGACTTTTTCAAAAGCTTTAAGAATTGATTCCCATGGCATTGACCCTTTGCTATGTTTAGGAGAAATCAGTCTTCAACTTGATCGATTTGATGAGGCGAGAACTTTTTTTGAGAGTGTCCTTTCTCTCCAGCCGGGGCTTGTTAAAGCCCTTCTTTATTTATGTGAAATTGATTTAAAGCAAAACAGGATATTGGATTTTGTTGGTTGGTGTGATCTGATCTTAAAAGAACTTGGTCTAAATAGAAATATAACAATAAATGATATGGGAGATATCATTGGTGTTTTACTTGAAATTGATTTTGCTTTGAAGGATCAGCCCGGAATTTCTTCTCAGGCTAAAAAAGTACTTAGCCTTCTGCCATCTGATTTTCAATACTGAAGATAGACTGAAGGTAGATAGACTGAAGACTGAAGGCGGGAGGCTTTTCGAGATGATTTATAGCCTTCAACCTTCCGCCTTCAACCTTCAGTCTTCAACCTTGAACCTTGCTTCTAAGGCGTTATTATCGCCTTCAGCCTATCTACCTGAGTAGTTACAGATTCCTGCCCGAAAAAAAAGTTAAAGTATTCGGTCTTCCTTCCCGATAATAGTATCAAACAACAAAAAAAATAAACAGGGGGGAGGTGAAAAGAAAAGCTTTTAAACCAATTCGGCAAGGATGCCAAAGTCAGTTATGAGTGATGAGTAATGAGTGATGAGTAATAAAAAAATTAACTCGGAACTCGCAACTCGAAACTCGCAAAACAAAATCACGGAGGATTAAGACTATGGGATTAAGAATTCAAACCAACATTGCAGCAATAAATGCACACAGGCAGTTGGGCATTGCAGATGCCGGTCTCGGCAAATCCCTGGAGCGGCTCTCTTCAGGATACCGCATAAACAGGGCGGCGGACGACGCGGCAGGTCTTTCCATTTCTCAACAGTTCCGGGCGGATATCGCCAGCTTCAAGGTGGCGAGCAGAAACGCGGCGGAAGCCACTTCCCTGCTCCAGGTGGCTGAAGGCGCCGTTGACCAGATCGGCAACATGCTTACCCGCCTGAAGGAACTGGCCACCCAGGCGGCATCCGCAAATGCCGGGTCAAACCTGGACAAAATAAACGCGGAAGGAAACAAGCTGATTAACGAAATCGACCGCATCGCCGCATCCACGGAATACGCAGGAACAAAGCTCCTGAACGGCACTTTCGGCGTTACTGTTTCCGGTGGAACTTTCCTTGCGAGCATCGGGTTTCAAGGTGCGACCGGATTGCAGTCCGACACTACCTATACCGTGGCTGTATCGGTGGCCACTGGTTACATAACCATTTCCGCCACGATAGGAGGCCAGCTGATCTCGCAAACTCTCTATGGTGTCAGCGCCCCTAGCTCAGGACAAACGACAGAATACTCTTTTGCGGCCCTGGGACTCACCATAGAGGTCAATAGCGACCTCGCAGCTACCTCAAGCGCGACTATTATTTCGCACACAGCAACGGCATCCAACTTCCAGGTGGGCGCAAAGAATACGGGCGACGACCGGATCGGAGTCTTAATCGGTAGCGCTACAACCAGTGCACTCGGACTCAGCACCGATAAGCTCGATTCAGTTTCTGAGGCCCAGACATTCATGGCGACTGTGGACACTGCCATCGGATTACTTAACACCACGCGAGGTGATATTGGCGCGGCTCAGAACCGGCTCTCCTATGCCTCCGCCAACCTGGCGACAACCATTGAAAACGTCCAGGCCGCGGAGTCGGTCATCCGGGATGTGGACATGGCCTTGGAGATGACGAGCTTTACCAAGAACCAGATCCTGCTCCAGGCGGGTACCGCTATGTTAGCACAGGCCAACATGGCGCCGCAGAGCATCCTCAGCTTGATAGGTCAATAGGTCGTTAGGACCTGACATGTAGGGGGAGGAGATATCTCCTTCCCCCTACCTTTTAACTGGATCTAGTGTAAGAAGCGTTAACCGTTGACCGTTGACGGTTCACCGAAAAAGACGTTTTTGGGGCTTTTCACGGACAACGGTTAACGGATTACGGTGAACGGATACTGGGAGGCTGAGATGGAAATCATCGAAGTGAGAGCAAGCGCAGTTGCTAATCCACCACCGCGCTCTTCCATGATAAGCTTCAATGCGGAAGAAACGAAGACTAAACAAACGCCGGCAAGGCCCGAGCCGAAAAAAGACACTGAACCGGCGCAGTCGGAATTTGTCAGAAAGGTGGCTAACGGAAACGAAGAGGCCATCAGGAAAGTGGCCGAAAATATTAACCGTTTCATGGAGGACATGGACTTCAGTCTTCGATTCATTCCGGACAAGGAAGCAGGGATAGTGATCATAAAGGTGTTGGACAGCGATGGGAATACTATCCGTACTATACCACCAAAGGAAATGGCAGCCCTTTCTTCCAGGATTGGGTCGAGCATTGGCATGCTGGTAAATGTTAACCGATAGTATATGTTCACGAGTTCCAGGTTCACGGTTCACGGTTGGAGAGGAAGTTGTCTTTTCGCTATCCCCCATGTCCTGTGCTCCATGCTTTCTTGTCGGACAACGGTGAACGGTAAACATATCCTGTCGGTGAACGGACAACGGTGAACGGATAACAGGGGGTTCTCAATGGCCGGCACACAGTTGATAAGCGGATTGAGCAGCGGTTTGGACTGGCGCAGCATTGTGGACCAGTTAAGGGCCGTTGAACATCGGCGGGTGGATCTGGTCGAAAATCAAAAATCCATTTACGAATCAAAGCTGGAAATCTTTCAGTCGATCAATACCAAGCTTTTGTCCTTTAAGACCCAGGCCGAGACCCTGGCAAAAAGCGATGCCTTTAACGTATTTACCTCCAATTTAAGCGCCAATTCCACCACGTATAAGGCATCGGATTTTTTCAGCGTTTCAACAACCACCTCCGCCGCCCCCGGCAGTCACACCATTACCATGAATGCCAACTCCACCGTGGCCCAGGCGCGTAAACTATCCTCCAAAAGTTTCACCAGTTATACGAGCGCGTTAAGCTTGTCCGGGGAATTAGTCGTCAACGGCAGAGCCGTCAAGGTGGAAACCAGCGACGATCTCGCGGACATCCGGGACAAGATCAATAATTTAAATTCCGGAACCAATGCCACCGGAGTCACCGCCTCGATCCTGACCGTTTCCTCCAGCAATTACCGCCTGGTACTGACCAGCGATGAAACCGGAAAAGACGCTTTTACCATCTTTGATGCCGGCGCAGACACCGAAAACCTCTTATCCACCGGCCTGGGGTTTACGGACGGAACGACCACGGTAAAGAATCTTATCAGCAACGGCGCCCAATCCGAAACCTTTTCAAGCAGTACCCAATCGGTCGCTTCCATGATGGGAATCACGACCGCCCAAAGCGGCACCGTGACTATCGGATCAGTATCCGACCCGAATCGGTTTACCGTTGCGATCAACCTGTCGTCTTCCCTGACCGACATCGCGGGCAGTATCAACACGGCCGCATCTGCAGCCGGTTCCAATGTGACGGCATCGGTTGTTTCCAGTACGACAGACGGGGTCACGACATACCGCTTGAAGATCGTCAATACCACCAGTTTTACGGATGCAAATAATGTCCTGCAAACATTAGGGGTCCTCACAGGCGGCCAGGGGAATGTGGCTGAAATCCATTTGAGCGACACGGCAAACAGCAAAGTAGCCGGCGGCCTGATAGATGCTGCAACCACATTTGGCCAGATTGATACCACTGGCGTGCCCGGCAATAATGTGGCGGCCGATGACACCATTACGATAACAGGTACGGATCATAACGGAGCTACGGTTTCCGGCGCCTTTGATCCTGCTGATCTAACCGCGGCCACTGTTCAAGAACTGCTCACCCAGATTGAATCCCTTTTCGGTCTCAACGCCGGAAGTGCGGTCATAGCGGACGGCAAAATACAGGTCACCGACAGTACCTCTGGCGACAGTCAATTAAGCATCAGTTTGACCGCCAACAATCAGGGCGGGGGCACCCTCAATCTCGGCACGGTGACCGCATCCACGGAAGGATATACCATGCAGCTCCAGGCCGGACAGGATGCCAATGTCATCATCAACGGTACGGCCGTCACCAGTTCTTCCAACGTGATTAATAACGTCATCGCGGGCGTGACTTTAAACCTACTGACCGTGGAGTCCGGCACGACCGTCAATCTGACCATATCGAGGGATAACAACGCCATAAAATCTTCCGTCCAGAGTCTGTTGGACAAATATAACGATGTCATGGCGGACATTAACGCGCAGTTCGCCTATGACGAGGAAACCAAGACCAGCGGGCTTCTCCAGGGAGACGGCACACTGCAGTCCGTCAAGTCGGATCTGGTAAACATCGTGGTAAGCGCCATCACCGGCCTTCCTTCAACGCTCAATACCCTTTCCCTGATCGGGATCGTCTCCGACAACGACGGGAAACTTTCCATTACCGATACGGAATTTACGAATGCCCTGACGAACAACTTCCAAAGCCTGAGAAGGATTTTTGTGGCCGAAGGGTCCACCACCGACGGCGACGTTCAATATGTCGGGCATACCAATAAGACGGTTGCCGGCGAATATACGGTCGATATCACCCAGGCAGCCACCCAGGCCAATGTCACCGGCACAGCGGTCCTGACCGCGGGTATCGGCGCCGCCAATGTAGAAACGCTCACCATCACCCAGGGATCGAAAATAGCCGCCATCACCCTGAACGGCGCCGCAGGCGAAAACGCCACTTCCATTGACGACATCGTAAACGCCATCAACTCGGAACTAAGTACCTCATATGCCCAAAGCATCATGGGGAATATAAAAAACACTCTGAGTGACGGGACGACCGCTATTACCAATACGACTGCCTGGGATACAGTATACAGCGGTGGTGTGAGCGCCGGCCTTGCAACCGGAACCGCGTATGAGATAACCTTTGACGGACATAAAAGCAACGGAGCGGCTGTCAGCGGGAGTTACACCATTCCATCAGCGGGGGGGACGGTCCAGGGATTGCTGTCAGCCATTGAAGTCGCTTATAACTATGAGGTTTCGGCAGCCATCAATACTTACGGATATCTGGTAATTACCAATAAGGCCACCGGCAACAGCAGCCTGGATATCAGCATCACCGAGCCGGTCGGTAAGAATCTCGATTTCGGAAGCGTTGTCACGTCCAATATCGTCGGAAACGTCCGGAACACGAAAACCGCCGGCGCTGCCGCCATCACTGAAACCGATACGTTCAACGATATAGACGGCCATACCCTTGTCGGCGGCGAAGTAATCAATTTCAGCGGGTACAAGGCGGACGGCACTGCCGTGGAAGGCAGCTACACCGTGAACCTGGCCGACCAGCTCAGCGTCTTCATGACCGCCATCGAAACAGCTTATGGAGGATCAGTAAACGCCGCCATCCAGGACGGTCGAATCGTCCTGACCGACGGAACCAGCAACAGCACCCTGGGGTTGCAAATCTTTGAACCATCCGGCAGCGGGGTCGATTTCGGAACCCTCAGCGGCGGTGTCACCGGCCGCTATAGCGTAAATGTAACCGCTTCAAAAGACGCCGGCGACCATCTGGTCTTAACCCACAACGATTACGGCAGCAGCGCCACGTTTTCGATCAGTCAAAGCGGAGCGGATCTCGGCCTGGGAGGTGTCACGGCCGGCGTCAACGTTGCCGGCACCATCAATGGTGAAGCCGCCACCGGATCCGGCCAGCTTTTGACCGGAAGCGCACCGGCTACGGGAATGACGACCAGTGTGGAAGGCTTGACCGTTAAATATACCGGGACTACCACCGGGACCCAGGGAACCGTCAAAATCACCATGGGGGTTGCCGAGCTGTTCGAACGGAAGCTTTTCAGCATCACAGATATCTACGAAGGCTACGTCGGCTTTAAACAAGAATCCCTTCAGAACAGCATCGACAGCTTCGAGACCCAGATCGAGCAAATGGAGGCTCGGCTGGACAAAAAAATGGAAATGATGATCAACCAATTCGTGGCCATGGAACAGGTAATCGGTCGACTTCAGACTGTAAGCAGCTGGTTGACCAGCCAGATGAATGGGATGTTTTCCTAGAATTTTGAAGAATAAGGAGTAACAAGGATGAAATACCCCAAAGGCATTAAAGCTTATAAAAATACAGCAGTAGGGACGGCTGACCAGAAGGACCTGATCCTTATTTGCTACGATGAGGCCCTAAAGTCTCTCCAGGTCGGAAAGGAGTGCTATCTCAGGAAGGAATTTGAGGAAAAAGCGCGGCAATTTATCCGGGCGCAGGATTTTATATCAGAGCTGTTGTGTTCGCTGAACATGCAAGCCGGCGGCGAGATTGCCCGGAATTTAAGCGCTATTTACAAGTTCTGCTTGCAACATATTGTGCAAGGTGACGTAAGTGGAAATATGAGGGCTATTGATGATATTATTAAGATGCTTTTGGAACTCAGATCCGCCTGGGCGCAGCTTGATATGAGGTCCCAGGTTGAGTCCCGGCCTGAGGAAGTAACCGGTGAGGCCAGGGAATTTAGTGTGGGGGCCTGATATGGGCAGAATACAGAATACAGAATACAGAATACAGAATACAGAAGACAGGAGACGGGAGTGAGCGTAGAAGAACTACTAAAGGAGAAACAGGGCCTTTGCCTGAAGTTAAAGGAGAATATGCAGGCATTTAAAGGGGCTCTTCAGGCTGGAGACGCGGGACTATTGGCAACTATCACCGGACAAAGAGATAGGTTTATGAAGGCCATAGATGCCCTTGACCGCCAACTTTCCTTAGCCGGATTTCGCCCGGCATCCAGTCAGAGTGAAAAGAGGGACAACCCTGTCCAAGGGTGGATCGATAAATTGAAACTTATATTGAAAGAGATATTCGTCATCCATGAGGAATGCCTGGCCTATGCTGAGGCGCGTTCCCGTGAGCTTCGGCAGCAGATTTTATGTCTGCAACGTGATACAGGGGCGGTTAGGGGTTATGCTCCTCAAAAAAGATTTTCTCCCCGCTTTATAGATACGGCAAAGTAGTATCCTTTATTATCTTATCCCCTCTACATAAATATCCCCGGCATATTTAAGTTTCCTGTCTTTTTTGACGATAAGCCAAAAAAAGTCTGTGTTTTTACCAGAGAGTTACAGAAGTTGCAGGTAACTACTCAGGTTCAAAGTTCCAAGGTTCACGATTCAAGGTTAGAGAGCGATGAATGCAGAGTTTATCCGGTTCTTGCGATATGCCAATATGAAAAGCTCAAAGTAGCCAACCGTGAACCGTGAACCTGACAACCCGAGTAGTTACATTTGCAGAGGTTACAAGAGTTGCAAATACCTCAGTTTTTGAATCCCGGAAGAATCTGGACATGAATGGAAATACTGATAAAAATATCCATATCCTCATTGTTGAGGACGAAAAGAACATTGGTGATCTGTTAAGGGAGAGCCTTGCGGCTGACGATCGTAGCATAAAGGTTTCATACGATGGGGCGGAGGCTATTCGCGAGCTTAAACGGAAGAAGTATGACCTGGTGATAACGGATATTATGCTACCCGGCGCGAGCGGGATAGATGTTCTTCGCGAGGCCAAAACCCTTTATCCTCACAGCATGGTTATCATTATTACCGGGTACGCCTCCCTGGAGACGGCCATAGAAGCGGTCAGGGAAGGGGCCTACGACTACCTGCGCAAACCATTTCGTCTGGACGAAATAAAGATAGCCGTTAACAATGCCTGCGAAAAGATAAGTCTTATAAGGGAAAATAGTCTTTTAATGCATAACCTGAAACAGGCGTATGCCGAGTTAAAGAGACTTGACGAGGCCGAAAAGAGACAGGCAAAAGCTGATGGGGCGAATATCGGAAGATCTGAGTTAAGATCGAATTCTTTGGACATATTCCCCCGGCATGTCATTCCGCCCTCGTATTTCGAGGGGGAGGAGGGGATCAAGAAGATTCTAACCGACCTGGAGAGGATTGTTCGCCTGAAGAATGCCGGCTTATTGGATGAAGATGAGTTTAGCCTTTGCAAGAAACTACTGCTTGAGATGGTTAAGTAAGTGATGAGTTGCGGGTTACGGGTTACGTGTTACGGGTTAAAAAACTCGCGACTCGCAACCCGCAACTCGTAACGCGTAACCCGTAACTGGAAAGCTGATAGCTGAAAGCTGAAATCTAAATGGAAAGGTATGTTATGGATACCCCTTTAAATGTGGTGGTAGTTGACGACGATGCAGTCATCTGCGAGACGCTGCGGGAATTTTTTCTTACCCTGGGCGATTATGAGGTAGTTATAGCCCACGATGGTTACGAGGCCTTTGATCTGCTGAATAAAGTAGAGATGGATTGTGTTTTTGTCGATTTCATGATGCCGGGCATGAGCGGGTTGCAGTTCCTGGAGAAGGTGAAGGCTCATGACAAGTCTATTCTAGTCGTAGTTATGACCGGCTATCCTTCCCATGACGCCATTATTGAGGCTATGCGTAAAGGTGCCTCGGATTTCTTGACCAAGCCGTTTAAGTTAGACGAGATAAGAATAGCCTTAGAAAGACTGGCCCGGGAGCGATCCATCTTAAAAGAAAACATATTCTTAAGCGAGGAACTCAAAGAGAAGAAGGCCCTGGAGGATCTTAATAAACGATTAGAGAAGAAGATCAGAGAGCAGTCTGTACTCTTTATGATCGGTGATACCTTGAGCAAGGTTCATCGCACTGAGGAACTTTATCAAAAAATAGTGGAGATGGCCTGCCAACTGGTGGACGCCGAAAAATCATTTTTTATGCTGGCTGATATGGAGAAGGGAGAGATGGTGCTCATTGCTGCCCGGGGTATTGATCAAGAGGAATATGTCGGTCGATGGGCGGCCCCATTAAAAGACAATATGATCGGGCAGGTTATCTTAGAGGGCGTCCCCTTGATTTTAAAGGACATCCGGAAACATCGCGGTCCCAAGCTGGATTTTTTGCCTCAAGACGTCAAAGGAGCGCTTATTACTATTCCGTTTAAAATCCGCAATGAAAGCTTTGGTGCTTTAACTGTGACCGGGAAGAAAGGGGAGGGTGTTTTTTCTGATGAAGATCTTTTCATCCTCTTTTTACTGGCAGAGAAGTCTTCCTTGACCGTAGAAAATTTGATCTTATATGAGAGCGTGATGTTGAACCTCCACGCCACATTAAGGGCGCTGGTCAGTACGCTGGAGGCGAAAGATCCTTATACCAGAAGTCATTCGGGACGGGTAACCGCTTATGCCATAAAGATAGCCAGGGCCATAGGACTTAAGCAGGAAGAGATCGATTCTATAGCCTTTGCTGGCTATCTGCATGATATAGGGAAAATAGGTATCCGGGATGATATTCTCTTAAAGCCGGGTAAGCTTTTAGCGCAGGAATATGATATTATAAAAAAACATCCGGTTATCGGTGAGAATATAGTTAAACACCTTGGGCTCTTACCTAAGGAGAAGGCCATTATCCGGCACCACCATGAGAGATGGGATGGCAAAGGATATCCGGACGGGCTTAAGGGAGAAGATATACCGTTGCTTTCCCGGATACTGGCGGTGGCGGATGCTTATGATGCCTTGACTTCCAACCGCCCTTATCGTAAAGCCAAAAGCCGGAGCGAGGCTATCCGAATATTGCAAGAGAACCGCTTTATCCAGTTTGATGGTCAGTGTGTAGATGTCTTGGTCGGGATTTTGGAGGAGGAGGGCAGGACCAAAGAAATTAAAAAAGGATCTGAGTACCAGCACATGTCAATGGCTTGACGGTATGTCGATTTTTACCACAGAGTTTACAGAGAAAAAAGTATAGAAAAACAAAAAAATTACGAGCATTCTCGACTAATTACTATTTTTATGAATTATAACCGGTTTTATCCGGAAACTCCGAAAATTTCCCCTTGTTGTCTTAGGCCTGCCCGCTGCCGCAGGAGCACCTTCCAGGTGCGACCAGATGCCCGTCGCAGCAGGATACTGCTCCTACAATGTGTGGGAGTCGCACGCCTCCGCAGGGGAGGGGAGTTTCCAGATGGGAACTAATTAGTGCTTATCCGGAAACGCCCCTTCGTAGGACAGGCGTCCGTCCTCGGCCGGCCTATGGCGGCCCGTCTGTCGACAACCGATCCGCCTGTGGCGGACTACGGGTGCACGATTGAACATAGGCCGAGTTCCCGGATCGAAACTATTTATTTGGCATGATAAGTGCAAATACCTCGTATGGGGAGAGCGAATCTCTGATGGACGAAAGAGAGAATATAGAAAAGCGAGAATTTGCCCGCGCCAGGGTCAGCCTGCCTGTTCAATACAATATTTTTGACTTAGAGGAATATAATAAGCTACGGGAAAAGAGAAAGGCTGAGCCCCAGGTCTGCCAGCACAATCTTTTGGCTATTACATTTCCTCCTACGCCAATTTCCCGTCGCGAAGAGACCGATTATGATATAAGGGAGTGCTTGGAAATCATTAATAATAAATTGGATTACTTAATAGGTCTCATTATAGG
>DSAQ01000222.1 GCA_011046395.1 Pseudomonadota bacterium | reverse complement strand
TACTCCAGGGACAAGTGGGAGGAATATTGGAAAGAGAAATTGGGCATCAAAGGTTACTTCAATATCCATATCCAATCGGTCGAAATACATTGATGCCTCACCTTTTGAACGTTACCAATTTATTCTTTCCAGAAGATGCACTGGCCCGGGCAATTATCCATAGCCTCCTGGACCTTTTCCTCGGGGCAGTCAAAACTGGTTACCTCTGCATGTTCCATAGCCCCTTCCTCAAAACGAAAACAATCAGGACACAGCTCCGCACATGATCCGCAGGCCAGGCAGTCCTCGGCCGCAATGTAAAATTCCTTAGCCATCGTTGACCTCCTTTTGATTTTTGTATGCCATATAAGAGGCGAATTGCACGCAAATTTTTTATGGCTCTGTATCGCTTTTAGATAGTCTAGGGACTATTTCAGCGTAAAGTCAATAATAAATTTGGGGGTGGTGTAGCTGCTTATCGGCTTCAGTAGTTTTATTTGAGATCCAGGCCGGATGTGGTCATGGTTAATTGACTATGTTTAATGCCTTTAAGGGCGTTAATCTTATCCGCCAGTTGGCGTACCTTCTCCGCCTCACCCCGGACGATGATAACCTCCAGACAGTTGTGGTGGTCGAGATGAATATGTTGCGACGAGATGATATGTTCATGGAAATCATGTTGCAGATCCGTCAGTTTATTCAGCAATTCCCGCTTGTGGTGGTCATAGACAGAGGTAATGGTTCCGATTACCTGTTTGCCTTTGATCTTCGCATCCCATTCCCGTTGTACCAGTTTTTCACGTATCAGGTCGCGGATGGCCTCGGAACGGTTTGTATAATGGCGTTCCGCTATAAATTGATCGAAGGAGGCGATCAGATCGGCCGGGATGGATATTCCAAACCGGATGATATCGCTCATATTTGGATCCCTGTATCAGAAATTTTATAAAATAATAGCACGAAGCTATCTGTTGTCAATTGTTATTGATAGGCTGACAGGTATCGGCAGATGTAAGATAGTGCTCATCCGGAAACTGCCGTTTCCGAATGAAAGCTCTCAGCAATCAGCTGTCAGCCGTCAGCAAGAGAATACGAGAAACACCCTCTTAAGCTGAATGCTGAGAGCTGACTGCTTAATTAAACGATGTTTTTTTGTTGGAATCGTTCAGGGAGGGTTTGGATGCCTCGTTAATATCTACTATCTTGATGCCCCCGGGGAACTCTTTGATGATATATCTGGTAATCCTGCTTATTTTTTGTGTCGTTTCAGCCATTTTATGTGCTTGTTTGTAGATGGTGTTTATAGTCTGATAGTTTGGATCTTCCGGCGTTATCTTAAGCATTAAGAGTTCCGTTATCCCCAGAAGGGCGGTCATGGGCTGAGCCAGCTCATGGGCAGCGGCTCCGGCCATTTCTATTACAGCCTTTAATTTTTCCTGCTGAATCCTTATCTCTTCTTCTTTTTTTCTATGAGTTATATCTCGTATAATGGCCTGAAAACCGGTCTGACTGCCATCCTTACATAGACAGCTTAGCTTGACCTCGATATTCTGTTCTTTACCTTCTTTTGTCACCGCAACCAAGTTGAGCGGCTTTAAAAGGGCGCCCTGCTTTTTCAAAAGACCCAGACTTTTCAAAAAGTTATCCACATCATGCGCGGAAAATAGATTCTGTAGGGATAGGGCGGCTATTTCTTCCCTGCTGTAACCGGACATCTCATAAAATTTCTTGTTTACTTCCAACAGTTTTCCATCGGGATCCAGGATGGCTATACCATCGGAGGCATTTTCAAAGAGTTGTCTGTATTTCTCTTCCGACTTCTGAACCCGGGCCGATTCAACAGCCAGCTTTTCCTGTTCCTGGTGGATTTTTTTGACTAAGACATCATATTCTATGTTAATCTTTCCGAGCTTAGTATTCGCCTCCTGAAGTATCTGGTAATAGTCCCTGATATCAGCCGTATTGATCTCAAAAACATCGGCCAGGCCCTTGACCCTGGTTACAAAGGAATTCAGGAGTGAATTTATCTGATCCTGGGTGAACTTAAAGAAGCGTTTTGTTTCCCGGGAGAATTGGGCTGTTCTATGCCCGTCTTCGCCCCTGAATATCTCCAGCATAATATCTGAGAGGTAGATGATCCGGCACAGTTTTTGGGCGTGGATGTGCTCACTGACCACCTGATCCGGGTCATGGTGATACCTTATAGTAAGGCGAATGGCAGGAGGCAGGCACCATTGCTCTGCGATGATTTCTCCCAACTCTGTGTGATCGATGCCCAGAATCTCCTGTTCAATAGCCTTCATGGGTTGCCCGGATGCCTCTTTTTTTGCTAAGACCGTATCAAAGAGGTCAGGCTGATAGGTAGCCATGACCAGCACTCCGATATCGTGTAAGAGACCGAGTACAAAGACCTCTTCCGGTTCCTGGTAACCACATTCACGGGCAATCATATCTGCGGCTACTGCTGAACAAAAGGCATCGCGACAAAACCTTTTATGATCAAACATTCCCTTTTTCTTCAAAGCAAAGGCCTCGACGATGGAAATGCTTAGCACCTGATTACAGACCATCTTGAAACCCAGAAGGGTGATAGCGTGCTGGATGGTGGAAACCTTCTGTGAGAGGCCATAAAAGGGCGAGTTAACAAGACGCAAGACCTTGGCCGTAAGGGCTGGCGATTTCAGGATGACCCTGGCTAATTCCTGAGCAGTAGCCCCGTCCACGGCCATTTTCATCACTTTGGTGGCTGTAGATGAAAGAACAGGAATATCCTTCTCCGATTTAAGCCATTTGATCAGTTGTTCCTTGACCATTATCTGGTACCTCTGTGTGCCGGCATTTGTTACGCTTATCGGCAGGGTGTAGTTTTACTATAGTAAAAATTTTTGTAGCTATTGGCGTTCCGTAGTGAACAGGGAATTGAGTAGGAGAGATTTCCAGAGATTGGGCAGACAAGATGCCCGATGCAGAGATTTATGGACTGACAGGTCGGATTAGGACTGCTGCGTTCCTATATTCGGTAACGTAAGTTTTCAGTGCTTATCTTGCTGATCGCTGAACGCTTATTTTTTAACCAAGCGCTTAACGGTTCTGGCTATAGAGACCGGATCCAGACCCTGCATACTATATAAATCGTCCGGAACGCCTGACGCCCCATATCTGGTTACACCTAATTTTGCGAAATGCGTTTTTATACCTTCTTCAGCCAGGACATCTCCTGCGATTTTACCTAAGCCGGTATAGACATTATGGTCTTCTACGGTTACCAAGACCCCGGTTTGTGCAGCCCTGATTACGCTGCGCCGGTCAAGGGGCTTGATAGAAGCCATATTGAGTAAGCTGACAGACAGGCCATATTTTTCCCGTAAGATGTCTGTTGCGGTCAGAGCACGGGGGATCATGGCCCCGTAGCTTATAATACAGCCATCCTTACCCCTGCGCAGCCAGTCGGCCTTTCCGGCTTCAAACTTGTAATCAGGCCCAAAAAACGGTTTACCTTTTTTATCAGTTATAACCGGTATTTTCGACCGCCCCATTCCGACAAAGTGATTTCCAGGATTAGCCGTTACATACCGGACAATCCGGTCGGTCTGGTTCGGGTCTGCGGGGAGAAAGATAGAAAAGTTAAAAAGATTATAAAGAAGTCCGATATAATCAATGCACTGGTGGGTAGGCCCGTCTTCACCCACGTCCAGCCCCAGGTGGGTGCATACGAGTTTAAGGGAGGTCTCGTTTATGTCATTTAAGCGATGCTGGTTATATGTCTCTCCCACGCCAAAAACCCCGAAGGTGCTGAAGAAACTGATAAACCCTTCTCTGCTCACAGCCCCGGCAATTGATGCCGCATGGTGCTCCTGGATGCCGGCCTCAAAAAAGGCCTCCGGGCATAAGTCGCGGAACTTATCCATCTTGACCGACCCCTCTAAGTCACAGGAAAACCCCAGAATTTTTGGGCAGCGGCCGCGGATATTGTTAGTCTTCGCCAGATCCAGTAAGGCGGCTCCATAGGCGGAACGGTTGTCGGTCATTTTCCCGGCCTCATAAGTTATGGGAGTGCCGCTATCAATCGACGGAAGGGGAGGCGTATAGTGGGTTGAGGGGGACAGGATTTGGTTTTTCTTTCTCTTTTCCATCCACAGTGAAAGATCATCAGTAAAGCCCAGCTCGCCCAAGGCCTTTTGCGCTTCTTCTAATCCCAGAGTTTGTCCGTGGTACTTGCTGCGATTTTCCATAAAGGAGACGCCCTTGCCCATTGTGGTGCGGGCGATAATTACAGTCGGCAGGTGGGGATTTTCTACTTCGTCGTTTTTGATCTTCTGTAGTGCGGCAAAGATATCCTCCACATCATGACCGTCTTCCAGGTAAATGACATTCCATCCATTGGCCTTATATTCGGCACGAAGGTTTTGCGGCATGACCTCCTGGGTATCGCCGCCGATTTGCAGTCTGTTACGGTCAACAATGGCGATAAGGTTGGATAGTTGATATTTGAAGGCAAACCGTCTGGCCTCGCAGACCTGGCCCTTTTGCTGCTCACCGTCACCCATAAGGCAGAAGACCAGATTATCCTGCTTTTTGAGTTTAGAGGCCAAAGCCATGGCCGCGGCGGCGGAGAGTCCCTGTCCCAGATTCCCGGTGTTCCACTCTATCCCCGGTACGCCTTGTTCCACATGTCCGGCAAAGGGTGAACCGGCTTTGCGGAATTCGAGTAAAAAGCGCTCCGCAGAAAAGTAGCCAAACTCACTTAAGACACTGTAGGCCGCGGGTGATATGTGGCCCATACTGATTACTACGCGATCCCGTTTAGGCCAGCGCGGATCAGCAGGTTTATGTCTGATTACAGAATAAAGCATGATTAATAAATGCAGCGAGGAAAGAGACCCGCCCGGATGTCCACTACGGGCCATGGTTGTGCTCAGAATTATGCGCCGTGCGCAATTTTTCCACATACTTTCTAAAGATTTTTTTTCCTCTACGGTCAATGCTTCCTTGTTGATGTCCAGTTTAAATTTCACGATAAATCCCCCGTATCACTTTAGCGCATTGAAATGGTCCAACCCCTAAGGTTCCAGTTGCAGAGTGTCGTGGCTTAAATCCGAAATCGAATATCGAAACTCGAAACAAATTCGAATTTTCGTAACGCTTTGGGTGTTTGAAACCGTCCTACATTCAGAAAGGGCTATTAATCTGAAACTCAGGTCGTGCCATAGGCAGATTCGCCTGGGCGAAAAATCAGAAAAAGACAGACCCTCTTTATTTGGGGTTGCACTTCCCCGAGTTCCTGATTTGATATGTTTCTTTGCACTTTTTATCATAGATTTTCAAGACGCTAAATTGTTGCGAATTTTGCAGTCTAATAACCTATTTTCAAGGTGATATGCAAGGGAAAAAATGGAGGCATGAGAGGTTAGATATTGTATTTTTTCATTTTGTATTGCAACAGGCTTTTTGTAATTCCCAGCATAGCAGCGGCATGGGCCTGCACATTTCCGGCGCGGGACAGCGCCCTTTTTATCATCTTGGCCTCCACTTCTTCTAAGGCCTCGTTTAGTTTGACCTGCATGGGGATAAAGCGGTCTATGTCCAGGTCGATGTTTTCTGCTTCCTGTGATTCTGAAGCTATGTAAGCCGGTGTTATCTCGCGACCGGAGGCCAGAATAACCGCCCGTTCGATGACATGTTCCAGTTCACGCACATTGCCCGGCCAGGATCTGGTGTAGAGCCCGCGCATAACGGCAGGAGATATTTCTAAACCGCCTTTCCCTAATTCTTGACTGTATTTTTGCAAGAAATGCGCGGCGAGAAGAGGTATGTCAGCCGGTCTTTCCCTGAGTGGGGGTAGGTGCAAAGGCACCACATTGAGACGATAATAAAGGTCTTCCCTCAGGGTACCTGCTGCGACCTCTTTTTTGAGGTCCTTGTTGGAGGCGGCGATAACCCGTACATCTATTTTCAGCGTTTTTGTTCCCCCTACGCGTTCAAACTTCATCTCCTGCAAGGCTCTTAGCAGTTTGGCCTGTAAGGCCGGGGGCATCTCGGCTATTTCATCCAGAAAAATAGTGCCGCCGTCGGCCAGTTCAAAACGCCCCTTACGCATCGCGATAGCGCCGGTAAAAGAGCCCTTTTCGTGGCCGAAGAGCTCACTTTCCAGGAGGGTTTCTGGAATAGCCGCACAGTTTACAGAGATAAAGGCATTATTTTTACGCGGACTGTTATAATGGATAGCCTTGGCTACCAGTTCCTTACCGGTACCCGTTTCACCGGTAATAAGGACGGTAGCCTTGGTGGCGGCTACTTTCTCGATCATATCATATATATTCAGCATAACCGGGCTCTTGCCTATGATATTCCCGAATTGATATTTGCGGCTCACTTCCTGTCTGAGTTTTAGATTTTCGCGTTTAAGTTGATAGAGGTCAATGGCCTTGCGGACGGTTATCTTCAACTCCTCATTCTGAAAAGGCTTGGTGACGTAATCAAACGCCCCTTTCTTCATGGCCTTGACTGCTTTTTCTACCGTGGCATAGGCGGTCATAATAATCACAGGGACTTCGTTGTTAATAGACCGGATGTTTTCCAGGAGTTCTATGCCGTCTATTTGAGGCATCTTCATATCCGTCAACACCAGATCAAAATCAGATTCTTTAAATATTTCTAAGGCCTGCATGGCATTTTCGGCGGTTATGACCTCATAATTTTCTTCGGATAGTAGTTCCTTTAATACAACCAGGTAGTTTTTTTCATCATCGACAATCAGTATGCTTTCCATGGTTCCTCGCCAAATTTGCTATATAGTTTCCTTATGTCATTCCCACCCCGATCAGGTACGGGATAAACTCCAGTGGGAATCCAGAGCCGTCCTTGCGAGAGCAGAGAAACAGAACAAAGTTATAGATTCCTGCTGTAGTTTACCCCTGGATTCCCGCCTGCGCGGGAATGTTATAAAGGGCAGGGATTATGACGGACAAAATCGTTATATTGTATTTACATGCCCTGTCCGCCCAGGCGGACTGCGGGGTGATTCATTGTAACTGCTCAGGTAAGACAGGCGAGACGCCTATCCTACGATTTTTTCGTTCTTTTGGTATTATTTACGGAGAAGATAATGAACTTTACACAATTTAGGCATTGAAAGTAAAGAGGGAATGGAGATAGGGAAATATTAGATGAAGATCAAGAAATCCAGGGGTGAATACTAACTCTCATCCAGAACCTGGCGAACCATTCTGGTTAAGTTGTCAATCTTGTAAGGCTTCTGGATAAATCCCTTAGCGCCCTTTTTAAGTACGGTTTGATAGTGCCCGTCCGAACTATAGCCGCTGGAGACGATGATTTTGACTGCAGGATCAATAGCTTGTAACCGTTCAAAGGTCTCGATACCACCCAGCCTGGGCATGATCATGTCCAGAATAATTAAGTCAATCCCGTCTTTTTGTTTCTCATAGATACTAACAGCTTCGATGCCATCAGTCGCCGGTATAACTTTATATCCGTAGCTCTCAAGGACTTCCCTGCCCAGGTCCCTTACTACCTCCTCATCATCTACTAAGAGGATATTTTCATGCCCGCCCCTTGATTTCTTTACTGATGCGTCTGGGTTTGATGAGGCAGCTCCTTTAGTTGACGCCGGGATATAGATCTCAAAGGTTGTGCCCTTCATCGGTTCACTTTTGAGGTTGATGAACCCCCCATGATTTTTGATCACCCCATATACTACGGATAACCCTAAGCCCGTTCCCTTCCTTTTGTCCTTGGTACTAAAAAATGGATCAAATATCTTGTGCTGGATCTCTTTGGCTATCCCGGTGCCGGTATCGGAAATGGTGATCTTGGCATAATTCCCCGGCGCTGTCTCCGGGTAATCGGCCAAAGATTCTTCTTCAAGGGTTATATTTTTTGTTTTAATCGTTAGCAAGCCTCCGGTAGGCATGGCATCCCGGGCATTTATGCAGATGTTAAGGAGAACCTGTTCCATCTGAGAGGGGTCCGCTTCCACGTCCCATATATTAGGCGCGAATTCTTTATGGATCTGGATGCTTTTATCGATAGTTCTCTCCAGGATTTGAAGGGTTTCTTCGGCTATCTTATTTATATCCACTGTTTCTGTACGGGATTTATCCCCACGGCTGAAGGTCAGTAATTGCTGGGTCAAACGGGCGGCCTTGACCGCTGATTGCTCAATGGTATCGGCATACTTATATAAGGAATCTCCCTCCCGGGTCTTGGTTTTAAGGAGCGAGGCATAACCTAGTATCCCGGAGAGCAGGTTATTAAAGTCATGGGCAATCCCTCCGGCCAAAACCCCTATACTCTCCATCTTTTGGGCTTGCAGGAGCTGCTGTTCCAACTGCCTTCTTTCTGTAACATCACGGGAATACTCTACCACCTGTATTACCCGGCCTTCATGGTCGAAGACGGGGAAGGTAAACACATCGGCGCTGACTACTGTTCCGTCGCTTCTGATTCGCTCTCGTGTCTTAAAGTATGTTTTACCCGTTTTAAAGGTCTCCTCAACCAGACAATTCTCACACAGCTTTTGACGCTTGTAGAATATCTCATAACACTTATGCCCGGTCATATCTTCCACAGGGATACCGCGTTGTTTGGCCATGCCCTCGTTTGCCTTGATGATGTTGTAATCTCTGTCCACAACGTTTATGCCATCGGTGATGCTGTTAAAGAGCACCTGAAGTTCATCCCTGGTTCGGGACACCTCCTCTTCCAGTTTCCTTCGTTCTGTAATATCCCTGGCGATGCCCAATATCTCGGTGCCGGTCTGGTTTTCCTTTAGTACGGAAGTGCGCATTTCTATAATTTTTTCGGTACCGGTTTTATCCACCAAACGGAAAGCGATTCCCACTGTTGAGGCTTTACCCGCAAGGACTCTTTCGATCTTATTTTTTACGAGATTCCGGTCATCGGCATAGATGACGTCCAGGAGATGCATTCTTCCTACACTATCTTTCCTGGAATATCCGGTTAGATTTTCTCCGTAACTGTTGATAGAGGTAAAAATATAATTTCTGTCTATCGTGAAAAAGGCGTCATTGGCTATCTCGAAGAGGTTAGTATAGCGCATCTCTGTAGCCAGAAGCCGTTCGGTCCGTTCTCTAACCAACTCTTCCAGATTTTTGGAGTAATTATAGAGACTCTTCTGCGCCTCATTCAGGGCCTCAGTCTTGGCCTGGATGCTTTCCGTCATACGATTGAAAGAGGAGGCCAGCATCCCGACCTCGTCACCGCTTTCTATGATGGCCTGTCTGGTGTAGTCGCCTTCGGCAATTTTTTCTGTAGCAGCAGCAAGTTCTTTTATGGGCCTTACTATCTTCTTGGAGACAAATATAGAGATCAGCACCCCAAAGGGGGTAATACCTATGACGAAGAGGACGATCTGGGTAAATAGCTCATCCTTTAAACCGACATAGGGCGACTCCAGCGTTCCCACATAAAGTATGCCGATAATCTTTTTATCGATGTCGTAGATAGGCTCATAGGCCGTGATGTACCAGTCTTGGACCACAAAGGCCCGTCCGATCCAGCGCTCACCTTTTTCCAGGCAGGCCTCGCCGACCTCGGCTGATATGCAGGTGCCGATGGCCCGCCGGCCGTCCTTTGTCTGGACATTGGTCGAAATTCTCACTTCGTCCTGGAAGATAGTCGAGGTACCGACCATGCGGCCCTTATAGAGGCGATCCCGGTAAACCGTATTTCTGGTTTTATCAACAATGTCAAAATTGCGATTAAGGAGTTGTGCGGTATAAAACGTCCCTATTACTTGGCCGTTGGCCATGACTGGTTGAGCAGCCGCCAGTACCATGCCGCTGTCGAGGTGTGTTGGCCTTGGCTTTGCTTTTGCCCGTGGGGTCGGGATAATTTTAATACGGGCCCGTTCAGCTAAATCGTCTTCTTCCCGCGCCAGCCTTTCTAAGGGGAGGAGATCCGTGGCATAAACGCCTTGTCCTTTTAATGCCTTTGATATTAATTTATCCGTGGAGAGGTCATCACCCTGCACTTCTGAATTTCCAGCCCGGGCCAGTACCCGTCCTTTATGGTCAGTGACCAGGAGGATGTCAACCTTTTCCAGGTCCTTTAACGTATCTAATTCCCCTTTCAATATTTTCGGGTTAGCATTAAATATTCCATTAATTACGGAAGGCCGCAGGGATTGATATAGTATTAATTTGGAAAGGTGATAAATCTCGGCATCATAAATAAAGCGGCCGGAGTTGAGGTCTAACTCCACCTTTTCCTGGGCCTGCTTTAGTGCGGTCTTATCGATAAAGTTCAGGCTCCAGGGGATGAAGATAAGGACAGAAAGGGCCGGGACAGCCAATATGCCCCAAAGGATTCGCCTACGTATAGACTTCCTGAAAAAGCTTGTTTTCATCCGACCGGTCCCGGCATGATTTACAGAATGGCGGTATTTTTATTACCTTTCGGCATAATCAATTGATCACCTTAATGAGCAGACTCAATTTATGGGAATTACAATTAGGCTTATTTATAGCATAAATCGAAAATATATTAAACTTTTTTTCACAAGTTTGATCTGCCAACTATGGTTCTTTTTTGGAGAGAACGCAGGGCATCCATGAGTATAGGCGACATCACTGGTCATTAGTCATCAGTCATTGCTTAACTGTGAAAAAAGTTTAACTATTGGTCTCTTTTACCAGTGACAATTGACTATTGACAAATGACGTTCATCTCAAGCAGGCGGCTGTATCTATCCTTACCGGCTTCCCGGAGGTTTGTGCAACTTTGCCCCCAGAATGTGGCCCAAAATGAAAAATATGCTTATAAGCGGTAAGTAGTAAAGCGAGAGCCCCATCGACCTCCGTATGAGATAAAGAGCAGGGATGGGGATGTGAATGGAGAGGAACCAGGCTGGAGAATATTTGCGGGTTTTACCCCGCCAATAACCAAATGGTGTGCTGATTAAGAGGGTCAGAACAATTAGCTGGATGAATTTGATGATCAATTGGAGACCTACGGGTTACGAGTTGCGGGTTACGAGTCGCGAGTTAGATAGGAACCGTAACTCGCAACTCGTAACAAACCACAATTACTTTACCTCTTCAAACTCTGCTTCCACCACCTCTTCTTCACCTTTTTTAGCCTGCTCTTCGCCGCCCGCAGCCCCCGGGCCGCCGGCGCCGGCCGCTCCAGCCTGAGCCGTCCTGGCATAGAGCGCCTCGGCCAGCTTATGGGAGGCCTTGGTCAGCTCTTCTGAAAGGCGCTTAATTTCTTCTGCGTCATTTCCTTCCATGGCCTTTTTCAGGCGGGTAATGGCATCCTCGACATTGCTCCTGGTGGTTGCATCAATTTTATCCCCTAAATCGGTCATAGATTTCTCAGTGGCGTATATAAGGGTGTCGGCGTGATTTCGCGCCTCGGCCAGGGCCTTCTTCTTATGGTCCTCTTCGGCATGGGCCTCTGCATCCCGGACCATTTTCCTGATCTCTTCCTCGGATAGACCACTTGAGGCAGTAATTTTTATGGACTGCTCGCGCCCTGTCCCTAAATCCTTGGCGGAGACATGAAGGATACCGTTGGCATCAATGTCAAAGGCAACCTCAATCTGGGGTACTCCGCGCGGGGCCGGGGGGATACCGACGAGCTCAAAACGTCCGATGGTCTTATTATTTGCCGCCATATCGCGTTCGCCCTGCAGGACGTGGATAGATACAGCCGGCTGACTATCTGCGGCGGTGGAAAAAATCTGGCTCCGCCGGGTAGGGATGGTAGTATTCTTCTCGATGAGCTTTGTAAACACTCCTCCGAGCGTCTCAATCCCCAGGGAAAGCGGAGTTACGTCCAGGAGCAGTACATCCTTTACCTCGCCCTTAAGGACACCGGCCTGAATGGCGGCTCCCACGGCCACTACCTCGTCCGGATTGACGCCCTTATGCGGCTCTTTCTCAAATATCTCCCGAACCTTTTGCTGTACCCTGGGCATACGCGTCATGCCGCCGACCAGGATTACCTCATTTATATCCGAAGGCTTAAGCCCGGCGTCTTTTAGGGCCATCCGGCATGGTCCTTCTACTTTATTGATAAGGTCTTCCACTAACGATTCCAGCTTGGCGCGGGTAAGTTTCATGCCCAGGTGTTTGGGGCCGGTGGCGTCAGCCGTGATGAAGGGAAGATTTATATCCGTCTCCAGGGAGGTGGAAAGTTCCATCTTGGCCTTTTCTGCGGCCTCTTTCAGCCTCTGCAAGGCCATCTTGTCCTGCCTGAGGTCAATCCCCTGATCCTTTCTGAACTCATCTGCCATGTAGTCAACGACACGTAAGTCGAAATCCTCTCCACCTAGGAAAGTATCTCCATTGGTGGATTTAACCTCAAAGACGCCTTCGCCTATTTCCAGGATGGAGATATCAAAGGTACCGCCCCCGAGGTCAAAAACAGCGATCTTTTCTTCCTTTTTCTTTTCCAGGCCATAGGCCAGCGAAGCCGCTGTCGGCTCGTTTATGATCCGGAGGACATTCAGGCCTGCAATGCGGCCGGCGTCCTTGGTGGCCTGGCGCTGGCTGTCATTAAAGTACGCCGGAACCGTGACAACGGCGTCGGTAACCTTCTCACCCAGGTACTCTTCAGCGGTCTGCTTCATTTTCTGCAGGATCATGGCCGATATTTCTGCCGGGCTATAGTCCTTATCCTTGATCTGTACGTAGCCATCTCCACCTGTTCCTTCCACGATCTTGTATGGGAGGACTTTAATAGCCTTCTGGACTTCTGCATCTCTATATTTGCGGCCTATAAGCCGCTTAATGGCAAAAACAGTGTTGGTTGGATTAGTAATAGCCTGCCTTTTAGCAATCTGGCCGACCAATCGCTCGCCGCTTTCCGTAAAAGCTACTATGGATGGAGTGGTTCGACCGCCTTCAACGTTAGCTATTACTTTAGGCTCGTTTCCCTCCATGATAGCTACACAAGAGTTGGTTGTTCCCAAATCTATACCAATAACCTTACCCATTTTATCCTCCTTATATGACAAAGCTTATTGACAAACATTAAATATTTTCGTCCGCCTCAGGCGGATTAGCCGGACGCCTGGAAACCACCACCATAGCCGGCCTTAAGAGACGATCTTTAAATAGATACCCCTTTTGAAGCTCATTAAGTATGGTATTATCTTCTACGCTATCATTTTCTTCTACCATAACCGCTTCATGATATTGCGGATCAAAGACCTGGCCGTAAGCATCTACAGCCTTGAGGCCAGACTTTTCCATTACATTCATAAATTCCCTCAAAACCATCTCTACGCCAGCCAGAAGAGCCTGCTTATCTGTATCATCATTTTTGGCGTGCTCCACCGCCCGTTCCAGATTGTCGAGTATGGGCAAGAGCTCCTTGGCAAAGGACTCATTTGCATACTTAATATGCTCTGCTTTTTCCCTCTCTGCCCTTTTTTTGTAATTTTCCAGTTCCGCTGCCAGGCGCAACATCCGGTCATAATGGGCGCGGGCCTCTTCTTCTTTTTCTTTAATCAGGGCTGCTAATTCTTCAGCAGTTTTTTCCGTAAGAGGTTTTTCCTGTGCTTCTAAAGCCTCTTTGCTTATTTCAACCTTAACGCCTTCTGTTTTATTTTCAGTCGCTTTTTTGTCAATTGACATAACCTGTCCTCTATGACGGCTTCGTAAAAAGTCCATTTGCTGCGTTGTCCGCCTCCGGCGGATCACTGCGGCGTAGCTATGTAAATAGTTCACCGTTCACTGTTTACCGTTCACCGTAAGTGCATGGTTTGTTGACGGACAACGGTCAACGGATAATAGGATTTGCGCGCCTTGCAACTGGAGCTTTTTACTGTGCCGTCCAAACTTTGACTTTTTACGAGTTCATCGTCCCCTATAGAAGCTTAAGATTTAAGGCTCTTCACCTTTCAACCTTGAGCTTTCAGCTTACCTGGAATGTTCTTTAATCAATTCGCCCAGGAGGTCAGCGGTGTATCTGACTAACGGGATGAGCCTTGCGTAATTCATACGCATCGGACCAATTACCCCCAAGGCTCCCAGTACATTTTCCCCGGTGACGTAAGGTGAGGCCACAATACTGCATCCTTCTATGGCATTATATTTACTCTCTGAGCCAATAAAGATTTGTACTCCCTGCGCGGTTATACATTTGTCCAATAGCTTGATAAGGATACCCTTTTCCTCGAAGGTCTGGAAAATAGCCTTCATTTTGTCAATTTCGCAGAGCTCCGGGTATCTTAAAATGTTGGTCTTACCTTCGATATATACCGTTCCTTCGCCATCTGGAAGATTTTTTTCGCTCAGCTCCAGGGCACTGGAGAGCAACCGGTTAAACAGGTCTTTTTCCGCCTGCATCTCACGCAAGATTTTTTTCTTTGCTTCTTCTATGGTCATTTCGTTTAGCAATTCAGTCAGGTAGCGGGAAAATCTATCCAGCCTGGCCTGGTCAAGGGTTTCCTCCACTTCTATGATCTTGTTTTGAACGATGCCGGCGGGAGAAACACAAATTACGAGTATGATGCCTTTACGCAGCCGGATGAATTCAATATGTTTGAATACCGCTTGTGTGAAGCGGGGAGCGGATACAATGGCTGTATGGCCGGAAATGGATGATAATGCCCGTGAAGTATCCTTTAGAACTTCGCCGGCAGGCAGCTTTCTTTTGAGGCTGTCGGCGACTAAAGCCTTTTCCGCTTCAGAAAGAGGGGTGACTTCCAGTATGCTATCTATATAGAAACGCCACCCACTTTCGGTCGGTATGCGGCCGGCCGAGGCATGGGGTTGAAACAGAAACCCTATTTCTTCCATGTCGGCCATAATATTGCGTACGGTAGCCGGACTTATGTCAAAGCTATATTTGTGACAGACGCGACGTGAGCCCACCGGTTCTGCTGTTGCAATATACTCCTGAATTACAGCTTGCAGGACCTTGCGTCGCCTTTCTATATCAGATTTTACCATTGACGTAACCCGTTTAGCACTCATACCATTACATTGCTAACGATAATAATCGTGGAGATATTTGTCAAGAGACAAACCGGGTTTACGGTGGGGATAGCCGAAATGCACTTAATAAAAGCTCAAAGCTCAAATGTCATCCGCCTCCGGCGGACTCTATTTGAGCTTTGGCATTTGGCATTGATTTGAACTTTGAGTTTTGTTATTTGAAATTGGCGCAAAGTGTTTTTGCCTGCGGCTATGCCGCGCTGTGTGCTCCGCAGCCGACTATTTTTTTACCATTTTCAAAATTTTTGTCTTTTGTTCTTCAAATGATTTCTGGCCTTCCTCTATGGCCCCAAGCAATTTTGTCTTCACATCTTCGGTCAGATCCTTTCCGTGGCCGACGACATCAGACAATAATTCGCCTATATCATAGATCACATTCCTGACCGTCTGGGTCGCATCTTCGGCCACATCTTCAGCCCGACGTTTGGCCTTAGTAGCAATGCGGCCAATGTCTTCCCGCGTCCTTTTGCCTGATTGGGGGGCAAGCAAAAGGGCCAGACCGGCGCCTACGAGCCCGCCCAGCAAAAAGGCACCAATTATCTTCACTTCTTTATTGATATCATCCATAAAATATAACCTCCCTATGCGCACTTAACTCCTTTTTTATATTTTAAATTAAAGGAAGCAATAATGCAAGGAGAATAATTTGGCGACTGGAGTTTTCTATTTTGTGCTTGACCCGGTGTCCTGGAAACCGCCGTGCCGGTGCTGACACGGCGGTTCTTTTTTGTGGCGGTCATTGATAAATTTCCTTTTTGGTGTTATGTAGGAGACCTGATTTTGTAAGAAAAGCGAGGATATTTTTTCATGAACTTATCTGTGGCCGAAAAAATCATAAAGCAGCACCTGGTGGCGGGGGATTTGACCCCGGGTGAAGAGATAAGCCTTCGTATCGACCAGACCCTGACCCAGGATTCGACCGGCACCATGGCCTATCTACAGTTTGAGGCCATAGGTGTCTCCAGGGTCAGAACGGAACTTTCAGTAAGTTATGTCGATCATAACACCTTGCAGGTCGGTTTTGAGAATGCCGACGATCATCGTTTCTTGCAGAGCATAGCGGCCCGGTATGGTTTGCACTTTTCGCGGCCTGGAAACGGCATCTGCCATCAGGTCCATCTGGAACGCTTTGGCGTGCCCGGAAAGACGCTCCTCGGTTCGGACAGTCACACGCCGACCGGCGGCGGCCTGGGGATGCTGGCCATTGGCGCGGGCGGCCTGGATGTGGCCCTGGCCATGGCCGGATACCCCTTTCACCTGGTCATGCCCCGGATTGTACTGGTCAGGCTGACCGGAAAGATAGCTCCCTGGGCCACGGGTAAGGATATTGTCCTGGAGTTGCTCCGGCGGGTCACGGTTAAGGGCGGGGTGGGAAAGATATTTGAGTATGGCGGCGACGGTCTGGCCCAGCTATCTGTGCCGGAACGGGCTACGATCACCAATATGGGGGCAGAGACAGGGGCTACCACCTCCGTCTTCCCGGGTGATGAAGTCACCCGGGCATTTCTGAGGGCGCAAGGCCGGGGAGATTCTTTTGCTCCGCTGGTGGCTGATGAAGGTGCGGTCTATGATGAGGTCATAGAGATAGATTTGAGCCAACTGGTCCCCCTGGTGGCCCGGCCGCACATGCCGGACCGGGTATGTCCGGTTTCAGAACTGCAGGGTCTCAGGGTCGATCAGGTGGCTATTGGCAGTTGCACAAATTCATCTTATAAGGATCTGGCCACGGTGGCGGAGATCTTAAGGGGTAAAACCGTCTATCCAGGAGTAAGCCTGATTATCTCGCCGGGCTCCCGGCAGGTTCTGGCCATGCTGGCCAGGAAGGGCTATTTGAGTGACCTTATCGCTTCCGGGGCCCGGATACTGGAGAATACCTGTGGCCCCTGCATCGGTATGGGCCAGGCCCCGCCCACCGGCGGGGTAAGCCTCCGTACCTTTAACCGTAACTTTGAAGGGCGATGCGGGACCAAAAACGCCTCGGTATATCTGGCCAGTCCGGAAGTGGCCGCGGCCACGGCCTTAACCGGCGTTCTCACTGATCCCCGGACCTTGGGTGAACCGGTTAAGGTAGCTCTGCCACGACGCTATCTGATAAATGACAGACTTATTATCCCACCCTTGGAGCCTTCCAGGGCTGAAGGGGCGGAGATTATTCGCGGGCCTAATATCCAGCCCCTGCCCGGGCGGGAGGCCCTGCCCTCTGAATTGACCGGACCGGTCTTGATTAAACTGGGCCACGATGTTACTACTGACCACATCCTCCCGGCCGGGGCCAGGATCACCGCGCTCCGCTCCAATATTCCGGCCATTTCACGCTATATCTTCAGCCAGGTCGATCCAACCTTTTATGACCGGGCAAAAGAGGCCGGCGGGGGATTTATCGTCGGGGGCATGAATTACGGCCAGGGCTCCAGCCGTGAGCATGCCGCTCTCGGGCCTATGTACCTCGGTATAAAGGCCGTGCTGGCCCTGTCCTTCGCCCGCATACACAGAAGTAACCTGATTAACTTTGGCATCTTGCCCCTAGTGTTCCTGAAAGGGGAGGATTATGATTCCATTCAGGCGGATGACCGATTAACTATCCGGGATGTCAGGGCGCAAGCCCTCTCTGAACAACCCGTTCTTGTGGTTAATGAGACGCAGGGGCATCGTTTTATAGTCAACCTGACTGTCCAGGAGCGGGAAAGAGAGGTCTTGCTGGCCGGAGGGCTGCTCAATTACGTCCGTGAGACACTGTAGGGAGGAAAGGTTATATGCTCGACTTTATGCGTAGGCATACCCGTACCTGGCTCATCAAGATCATCCTGGGGGCTGTCATCCTGGTCTTTATCTTCTGGGGTGTAGGCACCATACGCGCCCGGCGGGCCGACATGGTGGCGGAAGTAAACGGCCGGATTATAACCAGGGCTGATTACCAGAGGGCCTATAGTAACGTCCTAAGAAACTATCAGCAGGTCTATGGGGACGCCCTGTCCGGGGAACTGCTTAAGAAGATGAACCTGGAGAAAGTGGTTCTGGACGGTATTATAAAGGATGTCTTGGTGCAGGAGGGTGCGGCAGGTCTGGATATCCGGGTGACCGATGAAGAGATCAACGAGTATATCCGCAGTATGCCGGTATTCAATGAAGGGGACCGGTTTAGCGAGGAAAGGTACCGGAGTATTCTGAAAAATGTACACCTGACCCCGGCTGCTTTTGAAGAGGGGTTGCGTAAGGAGCTTCTCTGGGCCAAGGTGGCAGATACGCTGGGCCGGTTGGCCAAGGTATCGGATGACGAGGTCTGGAATGCCTTTCAGTACGCCAATCGCCAGATAAATCTGGCCTATATCCCGTTTACGGCAGCGGCTTTTAAGAACCAGGTCAAGATAGAGGCGTCTACCCTCCGGCAGTATTTTACCGGCCATCAAGAGGATTATCGTGTGCCGGCCCGGGTGCGGGTGCGGCTGGCCCATTTTCTTTTCAAGGACTATGTGCATAAGGTCAATGTGTCGCCGGCAGAGGTAGAGAACTACTATAAAAGTAATACGGAGGCATTTAGAGAACCGGAAAGGCGAAGAGTAAGCCATATCTTTTTTGCCCTGAAGCCTGCGGCGACGGGTGAAGAGATAGCCAGGACCCAGACCAGGGCCGAAGAGGCGCTTAAGAAAGCTAAATCCAGCGAGGATTTTGCCGCGCTGGCCAGGCAGTTTTCCGAAGACAAAAGCGCCCTCAGGGGTGGAGACCTCGGTTACTTACAGCAGGGGACTACGGATCCCTCTTTCGAAAGGGTGGTTTTTTCCCTGGAAAAGGGAGGCATCAGCCCGGTGGTGAGAAGTAAGGCCGGGCTGCACATTATCAAGGTGACTGAGGTCGTCACCTCCGCAGTAAAACCTCTGACCGCAGTGGCCCCGGATATCAAAAAGGTCCTGACCGAAAATAAGGTCCGGGAGTCCGCAATGGCTGAGGCGACAAGGACATACGAACAGATTATACGCGCAGGCGGTCTCGATAGATACGCAAGGGTGCAAAACCTTCCCCTGATAGAAACCGGCTTTTTCTCTGAACAGGATGAAGTAGAAGGGGTAGGCCGTGAGGCAGGCCTTAACCGCGCTGCCCTGGCCCTGAAAAAGGGAGAGGTAAGCTCTTTAATTAAACTGCCACAGGGTTATTTTGTCTGTGAGGTTATGGAGAGAAGGGACTCATTTATACCAAAATTTGAGGAGATCGAAGTAAAGGTAAAGGCAGACTTTGCGGAGAATCAGGCTACAAAATTGGCCGAATCAGAGGCCAATAAATTTATATCCGAACTCAAGGGCGGGCAACAATTCTCTGATATGATTAGCAAATACAAGCTTTCGGCCCGCGAGACCGGGTTTATATCACCTAATGCCCTTTCCGGTAAAAAGTTTCCATTTGCAGGGTCAGCGCAGGAACTGTCCATGCTGACACCGGCCCATCCGTATATCCAGCGCCCGATTAAAGCAGGAGACGCTTTTTATGTTGTGAGTCTGGCCGGCACTAAAGAGGCCCCGAAGGATCTCTATGAGACGCAGAAAAACGCTATAAAGGAAAAACTCCTCATGGTGCAAAAGGATACCATTCTGAAAGGGTGGCTGGACGGCTTAAAGAAGGATGCTGAGATCGAGTATGGCGAGGAATTTGAGAAGTACCGGTAAGGGAGATTACCGGGGTCACATCTTCATATGTCATTAGTGTTCCTACATGTGTAAGGATGACCGCAAGCTCCGAATTTGCTTACTTACCCGTATGCAACCTCCTTCATATGCTCCAGTGCCTACCGTAAAGTGCCGGTGGCAGCAACGCATTTCTCTTTCGGAAACCTGGTTTCAGTAGCCGGAGCGGGGGATTGCGACGATGACTACAAAACGATAAGTACATACTTGACAGGAACTGTTTTTGGGTACATTATTGAGGTGGTAATGAAATGGAGGCCGCATGGAAGATGTGTTAATTATAATACTGGTCATAGCCTTTTTTGTGGCGCTGTTTAAGTGGGTAGTGCCGCGCCTAAAGCCGCCAGCCTCCTTCAGTTGCCCTACCTGAGCAACTAAAAGACCTCACTCTGCGGGCCGCAGAAATAATAAATGAATTAGTTTTGTACTTCCTACCTAAAGCCAGATAGAGTAAAATTCTTTTACCTGACATTAAATCCCTGGATTGATTTTTAGCAGGGCAGGATGGGACGAAATGACTGGCTATTGGAAAAAGCTTCTTAGAATAAATCTTACCAGTGGGAAAACCGACACGGAAGAGATACCTGAGGAGATTATCGCCAAATACCTTGGCGCCAAAGGTATCGGAGCCTACTACTTTATAAAAGGTCTTAAAAAGGGTATTGACCCCTTTTCTCCTGAAAACAGGATTGTCTTGGCCACGGGGCCTTTTCAGGGTACGGAAATTCTATCCAGTGGACGTTTCGCGGTCATTACCAAGTCTCCTCTTACCGGCATATTTTTGGATAGCTATTGCGGGGGTATGTTTGGCCCTGGCCTCAAATGCTGCGGGTTTGATCTGGTGATTATTGAAGGCAAGGCAGAAAAGCCTGTATATATCTCCATAACCAATGGGCGGGTCCAGATAAAGGATGCCACGCATTTATGGGGAAAGACCACGGCTGAAACAGAAAAGATCATAAAGTCAGTGGAAGGCAAGGATACGAAGGTAGTTTCCATCGGTGCGGCCGGAGAAAACAGAGTGCTTTTCTCCTGTTTGATTAGTGACAGGCGCCGCGCCGCGGGCCGGGGGGGAGCAGGAGCGGTCTTTGGGGCGAAAAACCTTAAGGCCGTAGCGGTAAACGGTACGCTGGCTATCCCGGTTCATGATGCTAAAAAGATAAAGGAATTAAATCAAAAGGCTGTTCAGGCCGTAGCACAGAGGCGTAAAGATAAAGCCGGCTTTTATCTTTACGGTACCTCATCGGTGTTAGAATATTCCCACAGGAAAGACCGGTTACCGGTCCTCAATTTTCAAAAAGGTGAGTGGGAATACTATGAGGGACTGGATGGAGAGACCATCCACCGGGAGAAGAAGGTTAAATTCAACCCCTGCTGTCCCTGTCCGATTGCCTGTGGCGGTATTCTTACCTCTCAAGGCAAAGACCGGCCGGAGTATGAGACCCTGGCCATGCTGGGTGCAAACTGCGGCCTAAAAAGATATGAGGCCGTGGTTAAAGCCAATGAGCTATGTGACTTTTACGGCCTGGATACCATCTCGACCGGCAATGTCATCGCCTTTGCCATGGAATGTTCTGAAAAAGGGATAATAAAAGAAAAGATTAAATTCGGCGATGAAACGAGGCTTCTTTCGTTGATTGAGGAGATTGCTTATCGCAGGGGCATCGGCGAGCAGTTGGGGCTGGGCGCCAAAAGATTGGCCGGGATGTGGGGAGACGGTTCCCGTGATTTTGCCATGCATGTCAAAGGCCTTGAGCTTCCAGCCTGGAATGCCCGGGGACAGTTAGGCCAGGGGCTGGCCTATATGACCGCTGATATCGGGGGCAGCCACTTACGCGACGGCCTTACGGAACATAGTCCACCTGATAAACCGGCCCTGGGGGTTGTCAAAGAGCTGGTAGAGGCCCAAAACAAGAGTACCGCTAAAGATAACTACATAATATGTGCTTTTGCCCTGTACACGATTACACATGAGATGTGCCTTGATTATTTTAAGGCCGCAACCGGCCTGGAAATAAATGAAGAGAAGATTCAGGGGATAGGAAACAGGATATTCACTCTTATTCGAAGCTTTAATTGTGGGGAAGGGATAAGGCGCAAAGACGATAGCCTCCCGGCCAGGGCTATGAATGAACCTCTGCCTTCAGGGGTGGCCAAAGGCTGTACGGCGTTTGTTAGTGCGGAAGATAAAGAGCGGTGCCTGGATAAATACTATGAACTGCGCGGCTGGAACGAAAATGGCATTCCGAAAAAAGAAACTCTGGAAGAGCTGGATATAGAGGCTGACCGGTTTCCTTAATTAGGTGTTTTTTTGTGTCCCGAGGACCAGTACCGACGTAGCATCTCGATAACCAGTTGCTTCCGTTCCTTCACCGGGACTCACAGGTATAACGGGCTCAGTGAGAGTATCTTGATAATCTCTCCTTTGTCCATAGCCTTCACTCTTTTAAGGTTACCGTTATTTCTTTCCAAACCTTTTCCTGGCCAAGGTACTCAGTCCAATCAGGCCGGTGCCGAGGAGGAGTAACGTCGTTGGTTCAGGGACGGGATTCACATCTGCATTCAGGGTTAGATAGTCGTTTCCACATTGCTGGGTCCAGTGAATTCTTAATGGACAAATAGGGTCTCCGGGGTTAGCACTCAATCCCAATAGACCTAAAGGTATTTTTGCTTCCAAAACGTAATGGGTATTTTGATTTAAACTATATACAAAATCAATCTGACTGGGGCTGGTTCCGGAAAGAATTTTATACGGATTAGCTATGTTATCTTGCGAATAATAAACGTCTTCCCAGTTACTTACACTGTATAAATAACCTTGTTGAAATCCATTTTCGCTCCTGACCTTTAATCCGTATTCAAAACCGTATTCTCCTGTTAACGGATTATTGTCTGCATCTATTGCGATGTCGCCCGGATAAAACCAAGGATTCCTAGGGGCTGTCCCTCCATCAATCGGTAAACCTTGGACTATGGCTATATAAGCATTATATTGGTCATTATCGAAATAGATTGCTTCAACATCAAAATAATTGGTTCTTTCTCATTTCAAGTGGGTAACCCAACTTTGCTGTAGTCCAATTTCCCTGTAAGCATATAGATTATTGTCCTGAGGTTTTTGAATGTCCTATAGCCTCTTGCTTTTGCTTTAGCTG
>DSAQ01000211.1:17500-22803 GCA_011046395.1 Pseudomonadota bacterium | reverse complement strand
TTAGCTCCGATTAAGCAAGATCAGGGCTCTATTGAGACCCTCGAATTACCAGGGTCGGGCAAGGTGCCACAGCTAAGATTACTGATAAAAAGATCATTTAAAAACTTGACAACAATAAACCAGTTACTTAACAGGATTCATCAGTCGTGTCAAATTTAATTTGGCAATATTCCCCAAATTTAGGTATAGATATAGTCACAGTTAGGTTAGGGATGGAGGAGAAGTAGATGTCGGAAAACCCAAAACTGTTTAAAAAGCACTCTGGTTGTTCAAAGAGCGGGCCGGAAGGCATTGGCGATCCAATACCACAATGGCAGTTTGTTAAGGACCGAATCAAGATTATTCTGTGGCCATTGGCAGCGGCGCTTTTTATTGTAGCCGGTTGGACCGGTTGGACAGCTTATACTAGTCACAGTAATGTTGAGGCCCTGGCTATGTATGAAAAGGCTATGAAGCAAAGACCAGATCAAATGACCCCGGCATTGGAGAATTTGGTAAGAGAATACCCGGATACGAAAGCCGGCCGGCTGGCGTGGCTAGAAATAGGAAATATTCACTACAGAGAAGGTAAACTAGACCAGGCGATAAAAGCTTATGAAAGCTCTCTGGAGGGGTTGCCGGAAGACCACGCGCTGCGCCCCATTATTTTGCTCTCCCTGGGTTACTGCTTTAAAATAAAAAGGGATTACTCCGCTGCCCTTCGATATTTTGGCATGGCCGCTATGCCTGACGGAGATCTGAGGGGATTAGCCTACCTTTCTTTAGGTCGTACTTACCGGATGATGGGCGACTCAGCCAAGGCCATTGATGCTTATAAAAAGGTCTTGTCCATGGATGGCTTTAAAAATCCTTATCGGCCGCTGGCGGAGTGGGAAAAAGCCCATTTGACCGGGCTAAAAGTATCGCCTGATGGCTAAGAAATAGCTAAGGAAATACCTTGACTTTTCAAAGTTAGAACGATTATATTTTAATTGAAAGGGTTGGTAAAAGAAAGGTTCAAAGATGGGCGCTGAGGAATTTGGCCGGTTGGAAGAGCGGGTTGAAAAACTACTCGCTGGTTATAATGAGTTAAAAATGGAGAAGGCAGAATTACAGGGTATTCAGGGGAGATTAGAAGAAGAATTAAAAAGGCTTCGAAGCGAAATAGAGAGGTTGCAGTCTGAGCGAGATGAGGTATGCACGAGGATAAACTCGTTATTAGGCAAGTTAGAGGAGATCGACGTTTCTGTATAGATTTGTATTTGTCCTGTGGTAGGTTGAGTGACTAGGATAATCACGGTTGAGATACTTGGTCAGGAGTTTCAGTTTAGAGTTGCCCCTCAGCGTGAGGATGCACAGGACATCGTTAATTATTTAAAGACCAAGGTTGAAGAAGTGCAGGCTAGAGTTAAAAATATATCTGACCACAAAATAATTATGCTGGCCGCTCTGGATATAGCCAGCGATTATTATCAGATTAAGAGGGAGTTCGAAGATTATCGTGGCCTTATGACCGAGAAGTCAAAGAGGCTGATAGAGGTAATTGATACACAAACTTAATGGAAGTTCCCCCTGCGATGTTGGTGACTAGTAGTATTTTTGAGCCAACATTGTCGGCCTAGGGGGTCGCCAGGGCTCTGGTGAGCATGGCTCTGCCTAAAGCGGAGAAAGCCTGAAAGAGTAGTGAGCGACGCCCACTTAAGATTAGGTTCGATAAATCTACTAGCACGGCATTGGGGCGGGGGGATTTAGCAATATCCCGAAAAGGGTTTACATATAAACTAATTTAAAAGATGATAACGGGTGAGACAGTACAAAGGAAAGAAGGCTGGGTCTTGTCAAGGTTGCTTGACGGTATCCAGCATTGTTTTTTGGTTAATGGTCTTGAGTTTTAAAAGGCAGCGCGAGTATGGCTAACAATAGTGGTTGAGATCAAATTAATAAGATGTACTCTTAGAAGGTTTAAGCCTTGACCTGTGCTTTCCTGATCTGAAACATTAACGACCTATCCTCTTTCCTTTTTCTCTCCTTTACACCCCGTCATCTTGCTTATCTGTTTGTAATAATTTATTATTTTTGATTATGTTCAGATCGTTTGTATTTTGCGACTAAATCGGTATCACTAAATTTAATCAGCAAAGGGGGTGCCTGGCATTTGAGCACTACACTGGTAATTGTATCTTTCGTTATTTTGGCTGCTTGTCTAGGAGCCGTTCTGGGCTTTTTAATCCGTAAAAAAGTAGTAGAAGCCAAGTTGGAATCTGCCGAGAGATTGGCTGAAAGAATTATTGAGGAGGCCAAAAAGAAAGGCGAGACCGAACGCCGGGAGGCCGCCCTACAGGCTAGAGATGAACTTTACCAAACGAAGCTGGAGCTGGAAAAGGAGGCTAAGGAAAGAAAGGCCGAACTACAGCTTATAGAAAAACGTGTGGCGCAAAAGGAGGAAAACTTTGATAATAAGCTCGCCCTCATGGATCAAAAAGAACTGGATAATATGCGGAGGGAAAAGGAACTACAACGTCAAGAAAAGCTGATTGCCGAAAAGGCACAAGAGTATCACGTATTGATTGAGGAAGAAAGACGACAACTTGAAAGGATATCCGGGCTTTCTACAGAAGAGGCCAAAGGACTTTTTCTCCAGCAGGTTGAAGAAGAGGCGCGGACGGATGCGGCCAAGTTGTTGAAAAAAATAGAGAACGATACCAGAGAAACCGCGGATAAAAAGGCAAAAGAGATAATTTCCCTGGCGGTTGCGCGGTATGCCGGAGATTATGTTGCTGAAAAGACAGTTTCTGTGGTGAATTTGCCTAATGAGGAGATGAAGGGGCGAATTATCGGGCGTGAAGGACGTAATATTAGGGCCATTGAGGCTGCTACCGGCGTGGATTTGATCATTGATGATACACCGGAGGCGGTTATACTGTCTGGATTCAATCCCGTTCGGCGTGAAGTGGCCAGGATAGCCCTGGAGAGATTAATAGCGGATGGCCGGATACACCCGGCCCGGATAGAGGAAGTTGTGGAAAAGGTAGGCCAAGAGGTGGAGATGTCCATAAAAGAGGTCGGAGAACAGGCCACCTTTGATGTTGGGGTGCACGGCTTCCATCCGGAGTTGGTTAAGCTTATAGGTAAGCTTAAATATCGAACCAGCTATGGGCAAAATATGTTGCAACACTCGTTAGAAGTTGCTTTTCTGTGCGGCATTATGGCTGCTGAGCTGGGATTGAGCATTAAGAGGGCCAAGAGGGCCGGCCTATTACACGACATAGGTAAGGCCGTGGATCACGAGATAGAGGGACCGCATGCTTTGATCGGTGCTGACCTGGCTAAGAAGCATGGCGAGGCCGGTCAGATTGTAAACGCTATCGCGGCCCACCATGAAGACGTTCTTCCGGAGAGTGTTCTGGCTGTCCTGGTTCAGGCGGCCGACGCCTTGTCTGGAGCCAGGCCTGGTGCCAGGAAGGAAACCCTGGAAAGCTATGTTCAACGACTGACCGACCTGGAGAGGATTGCAAATTCTTGTCCTGGTGTTAATAAGTCTTTTGCTATACAGGCTGGCCGGGAAGTACGAATTATTGTGGACAGCGGGGCGGTTTCAGATGCCGATGCCGTCTTAATGTGCCGGGATATTGCTAAAAAGATAGAATCTGAGATGACGTATCCGGGACAGATCAAGGTAACCGTCATAAGGGAAACCAGGGCTGTAGAATATGCCAAATAAGATCAAGGTATTATTTATTGGAGACGTCGTAGGGAGCCCTGGCCGCAGTGGTGTGCGTCATCTCGTACCGGAGATAGTCGAGAGTTATGGCATAGACCTGGTTATAGCTAACGGTGAGAATGCGGCCGGAGGCATCGGGATAACACCGCAGGTGGCGGATGAGCTTTTGCGTAATGGGGTACATGTATTGACTTCGGGCAACCATGTCTGGGCCAAAAAGGAGATATTGGGATATTTATCAGGCAGTGAGCGAATATTGCGCCCTGCTAATTATCCTCCTGGCTTGCCTGGGCGAGGCGGTACGGTGATCCATACGCGGGGAGGAGATCCCATAGGCGTTTTTAACCTTCAGGGACGGGTATATATGGATAACCTGGATTGTCCTTTTCGCGTGGCAGAAAAGGAGATTGAGACACTAAAGAAAGAAGCTAAGGTCGTAATATTAGATTTTCATGCCGAGGCCACTTCAGAAAAAGTGGCTCTGGGATGGTTTCTGGACGGCCGGATAAGTGCTGTCTTGGGCACGCATACCCATATACAGACGGCTGATGAGAGGATACTGCCCCATGGGACTGCCTATATAACCGATGTCGGCATGACCGGCTCTGTGGATTCAGTTATAGGCATGAAGAAGGAAATAGCCATCGAGCGGTTTCTTACTCAAGTACCCCGTAAGCTGGAGGTGGCTAAGAGGGATATACAATTGCAGGGAGTTGTTTTAGAGATAGATAAGGAATCAGGGGGCTGTGTGCGAATAAAAAGGGTACAGGCCTGGCTCGAAAAAGAAAGTACGAGGGATTAATGAGCGCTAGGGATATCGAGTCCGCTGTTGCCAGTATCAGACGAGGAACGGTTGAGATTATACAAGAGGATGAGCTGCGGCGTAAGTTACTGGAGTCAGAGAAAACAGGTGTCCCCCTGAAGGTTAAGGCCGGGTTTGATCCGACGGCACCGGACTTACACCTGGGCCATACTGTATTGATACAGAAAATGAAGCACTTCCAGGAGTTAGGCCATGAGATTTTTTTTCTAATTGGTGATTATACCGGAATGATCGGTGATCCTTCAGGTAAGTCAGAGACCCGAAAGGCCTTGACCCGTGAAGAGGTGGCCGCTAATGCGGAAACCTATAAAGAGCAGATATTCAAGATATTGGACCCGGAAAAGACGAAGATCGTTTTCAATAGCACGTGGATGGGGAAACTGTCCGCCATGCAGCTCATTGAGCTGGCTGCACAATATACCGTGGCACGGATGTTGGAGCGCGAGGATTTCCACAAACGTTTTGTGACCCAGAAACCCATTAGTATCCATGAGTTCCTATATCCATTGATGCAAGGATATGATTCGGTTGTCTTAAGGGCCGATGTAGAGATCGGGGGAACCGATCAGAAGTTTAACCTGCTGGTAGGGCGTGAGCTGCAAAGGCTATACGGGCAAGATCCCCAGATAGTTATAACCATACCACTTTTAGAGGGGCTGGATGGTGTGAACAAAATGAGTAAGTCTCTTAACAACTATATAGGTATCTCTGAGCCGCCTAAAGAGATGTTCGGGAAGATCATGTCTATCTCAGATGAACTAATGTTTCGTTATTATGAGT
>DSAQ01000211.1:0-12500 GCA_011046395.1 Pseudomonadota bacterium | reverse complement strand
CTGGTGGGTAGTTTGACTGGGGCGGTCGCCTCCTAAAAGGTAACGGAGGCGCGCGAAGGTTCCCTCAGGCTGATTGGAAACCAGCCGTAGAGCGTAAAGGCATAAGGGAGCTTGACTGCGAGACTGACAAGTCGAGCAGGTACGAAAGTAGGCCTTAGTGATCCGGCGGTTCTGTATGGAAGGGCCGTCGCTCAACGGATAAAAGGTACGCCGGGGATAACAGGCTAATCTCCCCCAAGAGTTCACATCGACGGGGAGGTTTGGCACCTCGATGTCGGCTCATCGCATCCTGGGGCTGGAGTAGGTCCCAAGGGTTTGGCTGTTCGCCAATTAAAGCGGTACGTGAGCTGGGTTTAAAACGTCGTGAGACAGTTTGGTCCCTATCTGTCGCGGGCGGAGGATATTTGAGAGGAGCTGTCCCTAGTACGAGAGGACCGGGATGGACGAACCTCTGGTGTTCCAGTTGTCACGCCAGTGGCATCGCTGGGTAGCTATGTTCGGACGGGATAACCGCTGAAAGCATCTAAGCGGGAAGCCCACCTCAAGATTAGATATCCCGTGGCGTAAGCCACCTAAAGACCCCTCGGAGACTACGAGGTTGATAGGTCAGGTGTGTAAGGCCAGTAATGGTCTGAGCTTACTGATACTAATCGGTCGTGCGGCTTGACCATAATTTTATATTTTCAATGCATTTACTGATGTGGCCATATTTGTTTATCAATTGTTTTTTTGAAGAATGTGATTTTCCGGCGGCTATGGCGAGGATGAAACACCCGTTCCCATCCCGAACACGGAAGTTAAGCTCCTCAGCGCCGATGGTACTGCCCGGGCGACTGGGTGGGAGAGTAGGACGTTGCCGGGAATAAAATGTAACCCGACCCCGCCAGAGGCGGGGCCGGGTTTTTTTTGGAGGTGACTTCGTGGGGAAGATAAGACGGGCATTAATCAGTGTAACCGATAAATCTGGCTTAGTTGAATTTGCAAAAGCTTTAGCTAACTTCGGGGTAGAGATACTTTCCACCGGCGGCACGGCAAGACTTCTGAAGGACAATGGTATTTCAGCGGTCGAGATTTCCAACTATACCGGTTCGCCGGAGATATTGGGCGGCCGCGTTAAGACCCTTCATCCCAAGGTACACGGAGGGATCCTTTTCCGGCGGGATGATCCCACACATGTCCAGCAGACCACCGAGTTAAATATCCCACCCATAGACCTGGTGGTAGTAAACCTTTACCAGTTTGCCCAGGCCATAGCCAAACCAGATATTACCCTGGATGAGGCCATAGAGCAGATCGATATCGGCGGACCGACGTTGCTTCGGGCTTCGGCAAAGAACTACAAAGATGTTACTGTAGTTTGCGATCCAGCCGATTACCGCCGGGTATTAGGAGAGATGGAAAAAAATAACGGGGCTATTACGCGGGAGACACGCTTTGCCCTGGCCAGGAAGGTCTTTGCACTGACCAGCGTTTACGATAAGACTATTTCTGAGTATTTAAAGGGACAGTAACTACTATCCCAGGACCACATCCAAGTCACGCAGCGGGTGAGTAACAGTGCTTGTTAGCTCCCCTTTAAGAAAGGGAAACCCGCTGTCATTTGCTTTTAATGAGAGGAAAAGGCTGCTTGACTCCTAAATACGGTTGTATTATTAAAGCCTAAAATATGATGCAGGCTTTGGACATCAGCTAAAGAGAGGCATTTAAATTCATGCGTACGGATATCGTTCACATTGGCGCAGGGAAACTAACCTACGAGATTCGTAATATCGTTAATGTGGCGGATAAGCTTCAGGCCCTGGGCATTAAGACCAATATGGAGAACATCGGCGATCCCGTGGCCAAGGGAGAGAAAATCCCGGGTTGGATGAAGAAGATCGTATCTGAACTAGTCATGGAGGATTGCACCTACGGTTACAGCCCTACCCGTGGTCTTCTGGAGACCCGCCAGTTTATAGCGGAGCAGACTAACAAACGGGGCGGAGCACAGATTACCCCGGATGACATCATCTTTTTTAATGGCCTGGGTGATGCCATTGCCAAGGTCTACGGGATGTTAAATTCCACCGCGCGTATTATTTGCCCAGCCCCTACCTATTCTACGCATTCCTCGGCTGAGGCCGCCCATGCCGGGGCCAGACCAATTTCTTACCAGTTAAATCCCAGAAACAATTGGTATCCAGATATTGAAGACCTGTGCGGCCGTGTTAAATATAACCCGAATGTAGCAGGTATATTGCTCATCAACCCGGACAATCCAACGGGAGTGGTTTATCCCGCAGATATTTTAAAAGAGATAGTTTCTATCGCCAACCAGTATAACCTTTTCATTATCTGTGACGAGGTCTATATCAACATCGTTTACAATGGGCAAAAAACAGTTCCTATAGGTGATATTATAGGCGATGTTCCAACCATAGCTATGCGTGGCATATCCAAGGAATTCCCCTGGCCGGGGTCCCGCTGTGGCTGGATAGAAGTCTATAACGGCCACAACGACGCCATTTTTGAGAGATATATACAGTCTATCTTGAGTGCTAAGATGATGGAGGTCTGTTCGACCACCCTTTCGCAGAAGGCTATCCCCCGATTGGTAACCCACCCTAAGTACCAGGAATATCTAAATGAGCGCATCTCCAGGTATGAGAAATTTTCCAATATTGCCTATGAGCGGCTAAAAGGTGTACCGGGTGTCTTAGTTAACCGAACCAACGGTGCATTTTACATGAGTGTGGTATTTGAAGATGGCCGGTTAAATAACAAGCAGACCTTGCCTATTAAAAATAATGACGTGCGTGCCCATGTGGAGCGCCTGGTAAGTGCACCGGGTGTATCCCTGGATAAGAGATTTGTGTATTATTTACTCGGTTCCACAGGTATTTGCGTCGTGCCACTGTCTTCCTTTTCTACCGACCTCCAGGGGTTCCGGGTTACACTGTTGGAACGAGACGAAAGAGAGTTCAAAAGAATTTTTGATATACTGGCGAAAAATATTGGAAAGTATCTGAACTCGTGACGATTGATCTATTAGGAAACCATTAGGAACTTTCGCAAGCGTACTCAAGCTATTGTCCCTCTCCCTTGAGGGGAGAGGGTTGGGGTGATGTCTTTTCGGTCAGCCATTCATGTTGACTTTTTTGCCTCTATACGTTAAGAAATTGCCATAATCTGTGAGTTAAAATAAGTACATAGCTCAGGAATTTCTATTTTCCACCCTCACCCTGCCCTCCCTCTTCGAGGGGGGAGGACTTGGGAGGGTGGACTTGTGCGGCAACCTCCGGGGTTGCCATAGTTTTTAGGGGAGAGAAAATTGCCCATACCGGGTATTCGTGGCTTCAAGGATATCTTGCCTGAAGAGGCGAAAAGATGGCAGCATATAGAAAAGGTAGCCAGGGACGTCTTTCGCTGTTTTGGGTTTAAGGAGATCCGAATCCCTATCCTGGAGAAGACGGAGCTTTTTGCACGAAGTATCGGTGAAACTACCGACATCGTGGAAAAGGAAATGTACACCTTTGTTGACCGTAGTGGCGAGAGCCTTACCTTGCGGCCGGAGGCTACGGCCTCCATCCTGCGGGCCTTTATTGAGCACGGGTTATATGCCCAGGACAAGATACAAAAACTCTATACTATTGGCCCCATGTTCCGCCACGAAAGGCCGCAGAAAGGCCGTTACCGGCAGTTCCATCAGATAAATGCCGAAGCGGTCGGCTTAGATAGCCCGACCATTGATGCTGAGTCGATGACTATGGCTATGCATATCTTAAGCGCTCTGGGCGTATCCGGCGTGGAATTGCAGATAAACTCTCTGGGGTGCTCTCATTGTCGGCCGCAATTCCGCCAGGATTTACAGTCTTTTCTCGGAACGAGGCAGGCCGGGCTTTGTCCTGATTGTCAGCGCCGCACCGTATCCAATCCACTTCGGGTCTTAGACTGTAAGGTAGAAAGATGCCGGACGGCGCTTGAGGGCATGCCTTCTTTATCCGAGTATCTTTGTCCGGACTGTAAAACCCATCTCCATACAGTAGAGAGACAGCTCAGGTTATTTGGTGTTCCTTACATAATAAATCCCCTTATGGTGCGTGGTCTTGATTATTACACCCGGACGACATTTGAGATTACCAGTTTGGCCCTTGGGGCGCAGAGTGCCGTGGCTGCCGGAGGACGCTATGATGGCTTGATTAAAGAATTGGGAGGCCCCGATTTGTCCGGGATGGGCTTTGCCATAGGCCTGGAGAGGTTATCTCTGCTAATAGGTGACTTGCAAAAAATAGAGGAGGAACCTGTCTTGTTTGTGGCGGCCATTGGTGAAAAGGCCTGCGTTATTGCCGCCCGGATCGCACACAGATTAAGACTGGCTGGGATACAGGCCGAGCTAGATTACGAAGGGCATAGCCTGAAGAGTCAGATGAGACGCGCTGGTAAGATCGGCGCCTCTCTGGTTTTAATCGTGGGCGATGATGAACTGGCCAGGAACAGTATTACTATGCGGGATATGAAATCCAGCCGGCAATGGGCGGTTGATTTTAATGATGATATCGAGGCGTTGGTTCGCTGTATAGGTGAGGAAATGAGGAGGTTTGTTTAATGTCCGGCGCGGAGGCTTGGAAGAGGACTCATTACTGTGCATCACTTGGTATGGCTGAGATTGGTAACGAGGTGACGCTCATGGGCTGGGCGCATCGCCGGCGTGATCATGGCGGGCTTATTTTTGTTGACCTCCGCGACCGCGAGGGAATCACGCAGATAGTGTTTGACCCAAGCATCAGTCAGGATGCCCATGCCCGGGCCGAGGCGGCGCGCAGTGAGTATGTGCTTGCTGTACAGGGAAAGGTGAGGAGGCGACCGGAGGGCATGGAGAATCCCAACCTGAAGACCGGGGCAATAGAGGTAGCAGTGCATAAAGTCTGTGTACTAAACACCGCCAAGACACCCCCTTTCCCGCTGGAAGAAGAAGTCGATGTCTCGGAGAATCTCAGGCTTCGTTATCGCTACCTGGATCTCCGGCGTCAAAATATGGCCGCCAATTTGCGGCGGCGGCATCAAGCGGCCTCGGTCATAAGAAGGTATCTGGAAGAAAACGGCTTCTGGGAGATAGAGACACCTTTTCTTACCAAGAGCACCCCGGAAGGGGCACGGGATTATCTGGTGCCGAGCCGGCTCAATCCCGGCCGGTTTTACGCCCTTCCCCAGTCGCCGCAACTATTCAAGCAGCTTTTGATGGTAGCCGGCATGGACCGCTATTATCAGATAGTGCGGTGCTTTCGGGACGAGGATCTGCGGGCCGATCGCCAGCCGGAATTTACCCAGGTGGACATGGAGATGTCTTTTATCACTGAAGAAGACGCATATGTATTGGTGGAAAAGATGATGTCCAGGCTGTTTCAGGAAGTCTTAGGGGTGTCTCCGGATATCCCTTTCCCTTGTCTTTCTTATCACGAGGCCCTGGCCCGTTTTGGGACGGACAAACCGGACATGCGCTTTGGTCTGGAGCTGCGCGACGTCTCTTCTCTCATGGCCGGGAGCCAATGTAAGGTCTTTGCGGATGTAGTGGCCAGAGGTGGCGTGGTGAAGGCCCTTCCGGTTAGAACCGGTTATGATTTCTCACGCAAAGAGTTGGATGACCTGACCCAGTTTGTCGGTCAGTACGGGGCCAAGGGTCTGGCCTGGATAAAGATTAAACCAGAGGGATGGCAATCACCTATTGCCAAGTTTTTCTCTGATGAAGAGAAGAAGGCACTCGGAGAGGCATTGGATCTCCAGACGGGAGATATAGTCTTTTTTGTGGCGGACACTATGGCCACTGCCTGTCGAGCCCTCGGTGAACTCAGATTACATTTAGCCGGGCTACTGAACCTTATCCCGGAGGGTGATTTTAGATTTGTATGGATAAAAGATTTTCCACTTCTGGAATATGATGCCGAAGAAAAGCGCTATGTAGCCGTACATCACCCCTTTACCGCTCCGGTGACCGGGGATATAGATAAGTTAAAAACTTCTCCCGGGGAGGTTAGGGCCCGGGCCTACGACTTGGTATTGAACGGGATGGAGATTGGCGGGGGGAGTATCAGGATACATCAAACCGGGGTACAGCAGAAGGTTTTCGAGGCCTTGGGTATTGGTGAAGAGGCCCAGGATAAGTTTGGTTTCCTTCTGGAGGCACTGGAGATGGGCGCTCCGCCTCATGGAGGCATTGCCTTTGGTCTGGACCGGCTTTTGATGCTCATGTGCGGGCGATCGACCATCCGTGATGTCATCGCCTTTCCTAAGACACAGAAGGCCGTTTGCCTGCTTACGGAGGCGCCGTCTTCGGTCAGCATGACCCAGTTGGCCGAACTGTGTCTTAAACCGGACTGGCATTTAGAGTGATGAGTGTGAAGAGCCCCGTAGGACAGGCGTCCGTCCCCGGCCGACCTGGCGGCTCGCTTGTCGAGAGGCTATGGGTTATAAATGATGGGAGGTGATTGAGGGTGGCTAAATGGAATCGATCCAGGAGGGTGCTCGAGCACGAGCATACCGAGTTTTGGCGTCATGAACTGAAGGACGTCTCTGAACCCAACCTCCAGCGCGAAGTCTTTCCTTACGATGAGGTCTGCCGTATAGATTTTGACCACAAGTTGATCGCTATTGATCCGGCGGAAGAGATATTTATTACCGATACCACTTTTCGTGACGGTCAGCAGGCCAGGCCGCCTTACACTGTGGAACAAATCTGCGACATCTTTGATCTCCTGCACCGTCTGAGCGGACCAAACGGCGTCGTGCGCCAAAGCGAGTTTTTCCTTTACAGCAACAAAGACAAAGAAGCGGTGCGGCGCTGTCTGGAGAAGGGATACCGTTATCCGGAGATAACCGGCTGGATCAGGGCTAAGGCTGAGGATTTAAAGCTAGTCAAAGAGATGGGTCTTAAAGAGACCGGCATCCTGACCTCAGTCTCTGATTACCATATCTTTTTCAAGCTAAAGAGAAAACGTTCTCAGGTCATGAGGGATTATCTGCGTATTGTGCAGGCTGCCCTTGACCACGGAATCGTTCCCCGATGCCATTTTGAGGACATAACCAGGGCCGATATCTATGGCTTCTGTGTGCCTTTCGCCATAGCGCTTATGAAGCTGAGGGAACAGAGCGGCATCGATGTCAAGATAAGACTTTGTGATACCCTGGGTTACGGCGTAACCTATCCGGGTGCGGCCCTGCCCCGCAGTGTGCCAAAGTTGGTGCGGGCCATGATTGATGATGCCGGGGTCCCTGGCCACCTTCTGGAGTGGCATGGCCACAATGACTTCCATAAGGTATTTATCAATGCCACTACCGCCTGGCTCTATGGATGCGCGGGAGCTAATGGGACATTGCTTGGTTTTGGTGAACGGACAGGCAACGCCCCCATCGAGGGATTGATCGTCGAATATATAAGCCTGCTGGGGCGCACCAATGGAGTTGATACTACGGTAATAACCGAGATCGCCGAATATTTTGAAAAGGAACTGGATTATCACATCCCGTCCAATTATCCCTTTATCGGTTCTGATTTCAACGCCACCCGGGCCGGGGTACACGCGGACGGCCTGATCAAGAATGAGGAAATATATAACATATTTGATACGCAGAAGATACTCAACCGTCCTATAACCATAATAATCGGCGATAAGTCTGGTGTAGCCGGCATTGCTCATTGGATTAACAACCGGTTAGGTCTTGCCGGTGAGTCTCAGGTGGACAAGCGGCATCCCGGGATTGCGCATATCTATAAATGGGTAATGGAACAGTATGAGGCGGGTCGGGTGACCGCCATATCCAATGAGGAGATGGAGATGCAGGCCAGGAAGCATCTGCCTGAGTTATTCATCTCTGAGTTCGATAAACTGAAGAAAAAGGCCTATGACCTGGCGGCCCATTTAATAGAAGAAATAGTAGAAAGAGAAGAGATAAAGACTATGAAGGCTAAAGCCCAGGAACCTGTGCTACAGAAGTTCCTGGATGCCAATCCATTTATCCAGTTTATCTATGTCACGAATACCGAGGGCCGCAAGATCACCAAGAATATTACGCACGTTAAGGACCGGGCCAAGTATGAAACGTTTAAGCTGGATAGAGATTTCTCCGATCGCCCCTGGTTTATCAATCCCTTAAAGGACGGGAAGGTCCATGTTACGGATTTCTATACCTCCAAGATAACCGGGGCCCTCTGCATCACGGTTTCCGCGCCGATCCGCAGCGACAAAGAAGAGATTGCGGGCATCCTGGGCGCGGATATTCGCTTTGAAGACCTGGCCAAGATGGAGAAGAACGGGGATATCTGACAGTCATGACTCAAACAAGACGCAGCACTTTTCTGGCCTCAGCAGTGGGGAGGGCTTTTACTCGGCTAAATATCGTTTCGCACGCCTTATAGTCCAATTTATCCACAAATGCCTTTAACCGGACTTCTTCCGCCAGATGGGGCGTGGGTTGTTCTTGTGTTGGCAAAAGCTCTTCTTTGGTTAAAAGGCTTACGTAGATCAGACTCCGGGCTGCCAGTAACCTTCCTAACGCGTCGTTGAATTTTTCTCTGAACATATAGTGCAAGGTTAGCAGGTCACCCGGTGGTGATATAAAATCGACAGATCTTCCCCATTGTCTGTAACTGAGGTTGCGACAGGGCCCTGCCAATATAAAGACCTGTTTTATTATGTGCAGATGATTGTCTGGTCTCTTCATGAGTGCTGGCCGTAGAGCAAGGTGAATGTATCCTGCCTCTACGTAGATGGATTTTTCTTGAAGATTGTTTTTCTGGACAAATTGGGTAATGACCTCAGCCCGCATCTTGTCGCGGAGCCTGATACGCTTTGCATCCTGAGAGGCAAAGTTCATTACGGCTTGTGTGGTTTCCGCAAAGGTCTTATCTACGGACTGATAATAATTAAGCAAGGCTTCGAAGGCCATATTTTCAGCCTCATAGACGGCCTTCGTCTCCGGCTGGTGTGTCAGATCGGTGGGTTTTGAGCCCTTTTCAATCGATTCATGAATCTCGTTTAATTTTGTCAGATAAGGTTCAATCTGGGCGACGAGTTTGCCTTGTCTGTAGCAACCCTGTAATAGATGATAAATTCTCTCGGAATATATCGGGAAAGACAGGTCGATTTGCTCAAGATAGTCGGGAATGGGGATTTCACCTTCCAGCATAGCCTGAAACGATGGATGGGGCGGTTCTTCGAGGATAATAACGTCAGACCTTGCGAATACGTTTTTTAGGAAGGGGATTGCCTCTGCCCGATGTGCGGAAAGACCGATGGTAATCATGTAGTTATTGCCCGTTTTGCCTGGTCGCTGAACTTGAGGACGAGACAGCACCGGGTTCGAGGTAGAATACCTGCCCGCTGTCATCATAAGCCAGAAGTTCAGTGTAACGGCCCCAGTTAATGGCGGTTTCAAGCTGGCGTTGTGCTTCTTCAGGGGGAAATTCCAGCTCTAAGGCAGTTTGGACCACATCCCATTCCAGTTGGTGACGATGTGCGGCCTGCAACACGGCCAGCAACCATTTGAAAGTGGGCAGTTGCCGGATGCGGGAGGCGAATATCTCTTTACGGGCCAGGATGCTGGCCTCGGCAAAGGTCTCACCCAAGGGGGTCATGGTGATGTCGCCGCGAGCAATGGTGGCGAATCCCAACAACTCGGCGGCCTCAGTCAGACGCAGCAGGTGGTCAGAATCCACGTGTAACTCTTCCGCCAGCCGGTAGATGTCGGCCCGGTGAGTGGGCCTTTCGGCCAGATGTTCCAGTAATCCAGCCAGGTCATTAATAGTGATGTGTGGCAAGGCCCGGGTGCGGCCCGGCTCGCCGGGGGCAGTGCCCAGTTCCACGTGCTCTGGCTGCGTTTGACCGGCCAGGGTGGCATACACCCGGTCCACCATGTCCCGGAACTCCGGGGCCTTGCGCTGGCGCGGGTGGGGTAGCCCTACCCTCAACTCTGTAACCACCCGGCCAGGGTCCTTGTCCATCACTACAATGCGGTCAGCCATGAAGACGGCCTCCTCGATGTTATGGGTGACCATGAGGATGGCTCGTGTCGGGATGTTGCCGCTGCTCCAGAGTTCCAACAACTCGCCGCGCAGGGCCTCGGCGCTGAGGACGTCGAGGGCCGAGAAAGGCTCATCCAGGCACAGCAATTCTGGTTCCACAGCCATGGCGCGCGCGAATCCCACCTTCTGTCGCATACCACCTGATAACTCGCGAGGATAAGCCATCTCAAAGCCATCCAGCCCTACCCGGTCCAGCAGGTCAAAGGCCCGGGCGGTGCGCTGTTTTGGAGGTATCCCACGTGCCTTGAGGGCCACTTCCACATTTTCCATCACTGTCAGCCAGGGAAATAGGGCAAAGGTCTGGAAGACAATGGTGGCCTGGGGATTGACTCCTTGCAAGGGCCTGCCACGGTACAGGACTTGCCCTTTAGTGGGTCGTTGCAGACCGGTAATGATACGCAATAGGGTACTCTTGCCACAACCCGATGGCCCCAATAGGATGGCAAATTCGCCCTCGCTGAGGGTCAGGTTCACGTCCTGAATGGCGGTGAAGCGTTTTGCACCGCTCGTGTAGACCTGACTGACGTGCTGCAGGGCCAGCAGGTGGCTATTCGTAGTCATGTATTACTCCATACGATATTTTTCTTCGGCCAGGCGATACAGACGGCGCCATACCAGCCGGTTGATGGCTACAACGGTGATGATCATGCTCAGCGTCGCGGCCAACAGCAGGGGATAATCTCCGTGGGACGTGGCCCGGGCGATGCTTGCGCCAATGCCAATGGTACCCACGGTTCGTCCGCCGAACTCCGTGTGTTCAGCCACAATACTGGCATTCCAGGCCCCACCGCTTGCGGTGATGGCACCGGTGACGATATAAGGAAACAGGGCTGGCAGAATCAAGGTACGCCAGCGCCGCCATCGACTGAGTTGGAGCAGGGCGGTTGTGTATTTTAGATCTCTGGGGATTGCAGTGGCCCCGGCGATTACGTTAAATAAGAGATACCACTGGGTTCCCATCAGCATCAGCAATACAGCAGACAGGTTGAGGCCGCCTGGCAAGCCAAGCATTACCAATAAGACAATCGGAAAGAGCGCTGTGGCGGGCACCGAGGCAGTGATCTGTACCACTGGTTGTAGCCAGGCCGCCAGGCGCGGGTTACTGCCGATGATCACGCCCAGAGGCACAGTCCAGACCAGGGCGATCATCAGGGCGGCCAGCACGCGTAGCAGCGTGGCCATCACGCCGATGCCGATGGTGCTCCATTGGCTCAGGGGCACGGCCAGCAACATCTGCCCGGCCTGGAAGGCCCCGTAAAGCAGCCCCATGCCACCTACTGTCCCCACAACGTATAATGGCCATAGAGGGATGGTTTTCGCCGGGTCTGTTTCGCCCCTCAGGGAAAAGCGGCGGAGGAGCCAGGCGTCCAGGCGTTCCCGGGCTGGATGCCAGGTGGCCTGAGTGAGCCAATCGATCAGCCGCGAACTACGCAGGGCATCGTACAACCATGAGGCAGGCGGGTTTTCGCCTCCGGCCATCTCGAGCTTAAAGCGATCGGCCCAGGCCAGCAAAGGCCGCCATACCAATTGGTCCAAGATTATGATGACCAGTACCAGCGTGCCGATTCCCCAGGCAATGGCCTGCAAATTTCCTTGGTTGGCGGCCTCTTGCAGGTAGGCCCCCAGCCCCGGCAGGCGAAAGTCCCTGTGCCCCACGGTGAAAGTCTCGGCCGCCATAAGGAAGAACCAGCCGCCCGCCCAACTCATCATGCTGTTCCAGATCAGGCTGATAGCGGCGAAAGGCAGCTCCAGGGTCTTGAAGCGCAGCCAGGTGTTGAAACGGAAGACGGCACTGGCCTCGCGCAACTCCCCAGGTATGGTGGTTAGGGATTGATACCAGGCAAAGGTTAGGTTCCAGACTTGGCTGGTAAAGATCAAGACGATGGAGGCTAGTTCGGCTGCCATTTTCCCGGGCAGAATGGCGCTGAAGCCTAGCAATACCACCGGCAGAAATGAGAGAATAGGGATGCCCTGCAGAACATCGAGCAAGGGTATCAGGATCTTTTCGGCACGGCGGTTATTGGCGGCCAGAGAGCCATAGAGCAGGGTAAAGAGCATGGCCAGAGCGTAGGCGGCGACCATACGCCCGATGGACAGGCTGGCGTACCAGGGGAGTGCACCGGGAGAGAGGGAAATCATAGGCCCTTTGATTACTACCGGGGCATCAAGCGCCAGACGCACGCCTGCGTAGACCAAGACGGCCACGCCAACCAGTACGACGATGTCTCCCCAGTTAATAGGGCGAAGTGCCGGTTGTTCAATCTTGAAGAGACGTGGGGATGGCTTCATGAGTTACCTAAGCACAAATTATAAGAAAAGGCTCAACGTTGATGGTTTCGTAAAAAGTCGTTTTTAGCTTAAGTATTTGAAATAATATTATTTTATTGCATTTTTGTCTTGACTTTCATGTTGTCCCGTGATAGAAAACATATGCAACATCAACATG
>DSAQ01000180.1 GCA_011046395.1 Pseudomonadota bacterium | reverse complement strand
AACCATCCGCAGCCAACAGGCAAATGCGTGCACGCAGCACGGTTCGCTGGGGACTGGTTTTGGCCCCCACCCAAGCTTTCAGGGTCGCTCGCTGCTCTTCCGTCATCAACAATTTTTCGGCTGACTTCCACATGAAACCACCGATAACATAATTTTTGATAATTGTAAAGGTATTACTGAAACACTACACTAGAAATCCTCCCCTTATAGCCTCTTCTCTTAACCCGGACATAGATCTTTTCATTGTCGATTGTTTCGAGATAAGGGGCAATAGCCTCCTTCGCTCGTTCTATGAAGTTAGCCGCACTGAAAGAGAAGGTACGGTCGATAGGGACCACCTGGCCCAGGGCCTGAAGGCTTTGTGGATCGGTCTCGCCCAACTCTTTCAAACTTTCCAAAAAGGTCTGCAGATTGCTTACGAACCCGATTAATGTCCCGCGAAAACCGGATTCCTTAAAAATACCGAAAGGAAATAAGAGGCTTCTTAAGGCTCTTTCCTGCCTTTCCGAAGCCGTAGCCAATACATTCCAATTCTTCAGCATGGTAAAATCTACTTCTTTTTCTCTATCTTTTCCCGCCTGGCCTGACAACGGGCACAGCGGGGCGTCTCCGGCATTATCCCCAGCCGCTTCACACTTATAGGACCGCCACAGTCGATACAGAGACCATACTCACCCCGTTCTATACGCGTAAACGCCTCTTCAATCTCCTCCAGCTCCATTTTCTTGGGTTCAATCAACGACAAGGCGGTTTCTTCCTTCAAATCAACCACAGACTTGTCTTCTTCATCCAGGGGTATTTTCAGCAGGTCTTGATACTCCTCATCGATTTCTCTCCTCAAATGCTCGCGGACTTCCTGCCACAGGTCTCTTTTTCTTTTTAACAGCCTTGCCTTGAACACCTCTATTTCCTTGGCCGTTAGACTTTTCTCCATTTCTTGTGCCTCCACCTAGGGTTGAGCTGGACTCAAATTAATATCTCCACATATATTTAATCTATCAGAGAAATACTAATAAAGGAATGACTTATTTTGCTTCGGATTGCGAACAGATCAGTGAGGGTGATGCCCGGCAGATATCCCGTTTTTGATTTTTGAAATGGTTCAGGGTAAGGGAAGCTTTACAGAAGCGCCTATTGAGCCATTGCGGGCAGTATGCAAAGGTCTTAAGAAAAAAGGGGGAAATAAGCTTCCTAAGTCTAATGCAGATACTTAGGTCTTGGCTCCGGAACTGGTGTTTTACTTATGCCCCCCCACAAATCCTTAAGCTCAAACAGCCGTTCAAAATTTTTAATAAATGTCCCTAAGTGCATGTTGATGGTCTTACGGGCCTCCAGGAGCACATTTTCCCGTTTTAAATAATCCACATAAGCTTCGAGTATTTGTTTGTCCATTTCGGATAAAGAAACAAATCTAAGCCCGGCATGCCATGCCCTTTCCTTTCTCTGCCAGACTACCTCGCTCGTAATAAAGAGGGTATGAATGCCTTCCGGCAATTGAAGATAAAACTGTATAGTCCCGTCCCACCGGGGTTCTTCCAGGCAGGCTATCTCAGCCCCACGGACAGAGAGGCCTACCAGGTAAACATTTTTTGCCTTTTCTATGTCTCCGTTTAACTCCTGCGGCACGGAGAGAAGAACTCTTTCGTTACAGCGTCTTTCGCTCACATCTTTTCTCTGCATAGCCGACCTCCTCGACGACCTTTTGGACTAGCAATTTCAATGCCAGATATAGTCTCAATTTTTACCGCGACAACTCCCTTGAGATTACAAATACTTCCCGAGTAGATAAGAAAATTTGGGATCTGAAATCACCCATAAAGTGTGAATTTCATTTCCATCCAAAGTGGAAAAATGGTTCCACTGTAAGCGCAGTACTCAGAAAAACTCTCTCCCCTGCCATATCATAGACCGGTGTCTTTACTTACACCGGTCTTGCATTTCTCCAGATAATCTGCGAACTTGCGATAAATACGCCAGGCCTTTTCTTCAAAATCCTCCTCCCAGATATTTAGCGCAAGATAACTTGCGTCTTTTTTCTCTAAAGGTACCACCAGTCCCTCATTTATGATCTCCTCGCGGAAGGTCGTCCTGGTGAGGATCTCCGAGAAATATCTCCGGAAATCCTCTTCAAAATTGTAATCATAGTACCAGGTCTCCTCGGCAAAAACATCCTGGAAGTAGCGGATAGAAACTTCACCCCAGAGGCCTGTGGCATGAAATTTTTCCGTCGCAGTGGACTGGTAATAGGCCATGGTCTGGGTAAGATAACTTTTTAATTCCCTTACATTCCCACCCCAACGGTTGTAAAATAATTTTAACAGGGCGATATAGCGCACATAGCGTATGGATGAATCCCGTAAAAGCCCTTTTAATAAATACGGGATATCCTCTTTCCGCCCGGCCAGGGGAGGGATGCTCACCCGATAGGCAAAACGATACGTAAGCATAGGCGCCAACGCCTTCCTGTCTGTAGCCATAGCCATTATGCGTGTATCAACAAAACGTGATTCTCCGGTACGTCGATCCATTGCCTTCCGGTCTTCCAAAAATTTGCCCAGACTGGCCTGTGTGGATATAGGCAAATACCGGGGTTCGTCTAATACCAGCGTGCCTCCCTGCGCCTGGCCAAGCAGACTCTCGGCAGTATCCGCAAATATCTCCCGCGTAGCATCGGACTCGGCCAGTTCAGCACAGTTAACCTTTATGATGGCCTGCTGACTCCGCTTACTATTAGCAATCACGTAATCAAGCCAGACCTCCTTGCCACAACCAAATGGCCCCGTAAGCAATAATGATCCGTCGCTGGCCCCAATAACCTCAAAAAATCTCGTCAGACGGGAAACATAAGTTGGATGGCCGAGAATCGTTACCTTCATCTGTCTTCCCACGTCTTTTGTTTTTATTTTCTGCATGGCCTGGATTATACCACAGATGACCACCGATAAATCAAGCCAAAATATTGAAGCTCCCCGCAGCAAGCTGCGGGGAATCTCCGTATGCAAGGTAAAATGCATTGTATTCGCTCGCCATGCATGTTCAGTTGCGGGTTACGAGTTGCGGGTTGCGGGTTGTGGAAGGCTCATATATGCTTCTAACAGACAGGCAAGTTTGAAGAAGGGGAGATACCGTCACCGCCTGTGGCCTCTCGAGCGCATAGAATCCCTCTTTTGCATATCATGCGGAACGCCTCTTTTCTCGCCAGGGGATGAACCTTGCCATTTGGATGGGCCTCTGAACTGTCTTTTATCCAGCCTTTCCCGGTCTTCAGAAGACGAAGGGCCTTCCCGCCCCCTCTGATGCCGGCGTAAGGAACGCCTTTCCTCCGGCGGCAGGGATCGCCAGAAGCGATAGCGCTTTCTCAGGTGCTCTTTCTCTTCTGGTGGGAGGCTGCGAAACCGCTCAAAATTCCGCCGCAGTCTTTCTCTTTCCTCTGTTGGAAGTTTTTGATAATCTTCGTATCTTTCTTTCAGACGAGCACGTTCCTTTGGAGAAAGCCTTTGCCATCTCTGCCAATTTGCCTCCTCTTCCGTCCGCTCCACAGTCTCTACCATACTACCGGCCCCAATAAGTCTGTCTTCCGCCCGTACCTTCAGGGCCAAAGCGGCAAAAAACATAATGAATATACTCAGGAAAAATATAATCCTAGGCATGGACATAAACCCGCGGTACAGGCCGTTGTGAGGTATTCTGTATCTGTTCAATAGCATCCAGGTCTTTTATCAAATCATACTCCTGGAGCATATCCAGATGCTTAACTAGCTGTGTTTCTTCCGCACTCACAGGTAAATCGTACATCTCAGGCCTTTCCGCCACGTCTCCTGGATATAAAAACCAGATTCCCAGGAACAAAAGGACTGAAAAGACAGCGGCCAGGGCTGGAGTTTTTCCGCCCCAGCGGATCTTTGACCACCAGCAAACCCCTCTCTGTTTATCTACCCTCTCTTTAATCCCGGCCTGGTAAGCCTGCCAGAACACCGGTGAAAACGCGGCCATATCCCTCCCCCTGGTTGTAAGGGCCAGCATCTTTTCCATGTCTCGAACATAAGTTGAACAAGCCTCACAACGGGCCAGGTGATCGGTGAGCTTCGCCTCCTCACCCGCAGGAAGCTCACCATAGTGCCTTAAAATGGCGTCATTTTGGAAATGGCAGCAACTCTTCATTTATTAACCCTCTTCTCCATACTTATAGCCGTAATCGTCTTTTAACCTTATCTGCAACTCTTTTACGGCACGAAAGAGATGGCTCTTAACTGTCCCTTCGGCTATCTTAAGGACGGCGGCGATCTCCTTGATCGGCATCCCATGATAGTTTTTTAGTATAAATACCGCCTTTTGCTTGGCAGGAAGGACATCTAAGGCCTTCCTTACCTTTTGCGACAGCTCTTTCTGATAGTATCTTTCCACCGGGCCAGGGGTAAGGGCCGGTTTCTCGGCTAACGAGTTGCGTGGGTCCTCTCTGGTATCTCCTTCCGGCTGAAATATCTTCCACCAGCGCCTTTTCCGACGTCCAAAGTCCATACACAGGTTGACCAGGATACGGTAAAACCAGGTGTATAAAGAGGACTCATCGCGAAATTGCCCCAGGCGCTCATAGGCACGAGCGAACGCCTCTTGTGAAAGATCCCTGGCATCTTCTATATCATTGACCAGGTCGAAGGCGATGAAAAAAGCCCTTTTCTGATACTTAGCCACAAACTCGCCAAAGTTCTTATAAGTATCCTTACGGGCAACCACCGATGAACAGGATGGATTATCGGTCATAAAATCCACGTATGAGAACTGCGGTTGCATGCAAAGTCCATCCATGTAGCCATCGACTCCAGTGCAGTTTACTGAAGTTAGACGAAAAAAGTCCCGGATGGTTTACAGCAGTTTTAATAACTTGTGCCCTGGCCTTATAAAAATAGGCATTCATGGTCAGAGATTACCTTTTATTATCTCAGAAACGGCCTTACTCTTGACCGTCTTTTCCACTAAATCCGCCATAACCAGGTTGAGGATATGCTCTATCCCGGCCTCAGTTATAAATAAGAACTCCTCTGATTGAAATTTAGCCTCCAGAATATCCTCTTTTATGAGCCGGCCCTGTTTATCCCCCCAATAAAGTCTTAACCGGGCCTTTCCCACCAAGGCGGGGAACAGCGGACTGGCACCGACATCTCTTTTACAACTAAACTCCTCGATAGTTCCGGTTAATATGCCGTTAACTGTCATGGCCGTAAAACCATCTGCGCTCCGGTCCCATGACGGAATATCAATAACCTTGATGCCTGCCTCTTCCAGTCCCCTTTTTATGGACACAGCAAACTCCTTATCCAGCCGTTCGTCCTTTAGGTAATAAAAGTCCTCGCCTCCCAGATTATTATATCTTTTAAAGAGAAGCTTCCTTTCGGTACGGTTATCAGTAAAGGGCGCCAGGGCTATGGAGGGTGGCTCCTTAAAGGTGTAATAGGAACGCAGCGCAGTAGAAGGCCAATAAGTCAACCCCACCTGAAACTCGCGATCTACTGCGCACGCAGGAAGAAACAATACAGCCAGGGACACTACTATGAATAACTTTGCTATCCATTTCATGGTTTCCTCCAGACAAGTTATTGGTCTTATTTTTAATCTATAACACACTCATTATCCTTCCCCTTTGTTATAGGCAACGTCACTGGTCATTAGTCATCGGTCCTGTTAACTGTGGAAGATTGATCAACTTTTACCAGTGACAAATGACTATTGACTGATGACATTCGCTATAGTTCAACATTTTTCGCCTAAGACAAGGATAATACCTGCCTCGTCTAAGAGACCGGCTTTCGGATACTCCATCGATTCCACCTGCCCTGGTGGCTGTAATAGGGTCGAGTATAATCTTTCTACTTTGAAGCCCGCTATGACTAGGAACTCTTTCATCTCGGCTGGGACATAAAAGTTGGCATATCTATATAAGGGGTGTCCGGCCTGCTTCTTTTCCGCATAGAGCTTACCCCAGGCGCTGTTTTTATTAATGCAGGCGATAACTATCCGTCCACCCGGCCTCAAAATCCGCCCGCATTCTTTAAATAAATTCAAAGGGCGCTGTACAAAACACAATGTAAAAAGGATAAAGACGGTGGCAAGGGTCTCACTCCGGAAAGGAATAGCCTCCCCCATGGCCCGGACGGATATAACTCCCCTGGCCTTGGCCAGATTAAGCATAGTCATGGAAGGGTCAATTCCAAACTCAACCCCTAAGGCTGCGGCAAAACGGCCGCTTCCCGTTCCCACTTCTAACGACGGCCTACCCGGGGAAGGGCAGACGCATCTTATCGCCTCCAGCTCTATAGCAAAAAGGAGCGGCTCCTTTTCATACCAGGCATCGTACTCACGAGCTAAGGCATCAAACGCCGCAGCGACCTCTCGCGTCATCCGATCACCATACAAAATGCTGACCAACAGAGTTACGGGAAAAACATCATTTGCTCATCGAAATTATCTTATCAACCAGCTCCTTAAATGCCTTCGCCGCAACGCCATTATCCGTATTTAGCACATAAGGTTTGCCGGCATCGCCTGCTGTCACTACCGCCGGATCAATGGGTATTTTGCCTAAAAACGGTATCCCCATATCACGGGCTGTTCTCTCACCGCCACCGCTCTTAAACAACGAGATTTCGTGTCCGCACTGCGGACATTTTTGTCCGCTCATATTCTCCACAATGCCCAGGATCTGCAAGCCTACTTCACGACAAAAGTTTATAGATTTACGGACATCGGCCAAAGAGACCTCCTGCGGAGTGGTCACGATCACCGCCCGGGCCTCCGGGATAGTCTGGGCCACAGTCAGCGGTTCATCCCCTGTTCCCGGAGGAGCATCGACAATCAGATAATCCATCTCACCCCATTTCACATCCGATAGAAATTGACGAATCGCCGAAATCTTTACCGGGCCGCGCCAAATTACGGCTTGATCCTTATCGCTCATCACTGATTCGATCGAAATAATCCCAAGGTTATTCGAATACCGTACCGGACCAACCCGATGTCCCGGGAGATTCTCCGGTTGCCCGGTAACCCCAAGCATCCGGGGGATATTCGGCCCATGCAGGTCAACATCCATCAGGCCTACTTTATACCCGGACTGGCTCAAGCCAACCGCCAGATTCGTGGCCACCGTGCTTTTGCCCACGCCGCCCTTGCCGCTCATGACCAGCAGGATATTTTTAATCTTGCCCAGCGAGTCCCTTATCATCTCGTCTTGAACCGCCAGGGCCGCATCCCGCGCGCTATCACAACTGCAACTTTTTCCGTTTTCCTCTGCCATGCTTTTCCCTTTCGTCTGTTACTCGTCGTATTATCAAAAGATTAACCACAAGGAACCTTTGCCGAAATCGCTATTCTTATGTATCCTGCTTACATCAGTTTAGCTTCGCTTGTATATTACAATAAAAAAACCGGGAGGGGAACAGGATAGATAGGGGGCAAAATTATCATCCCTGTTCCCTCTCCCGGCGCCTAACAGCCTAACCTTAAATCAGGCAATTAATGTGCCAATATTATCTCTGAGCAGCTTTCTTGTCGGTTATCCCTGTAGTAGCCACAAATTCAGAAAATAACCCTCTTGATTAGATAAATTCATCTCTTAAAATATCTGGCATAATTGCATAAACGCAACCTATCATTGCATTTATGCAATAGGTTTAACCCAACATTTGTATTAACTCTAAAACTCTTCGCATTAATCTCGACACCGGGATAAGGTTGATCTGGTTATCCTGGATCTGATCATGCCTAATCTGGGCGGGAAAGAAGCTTTTGAGCGTTTGCGGCAGATAAATCCGAAGGTCAAGGTAATTATCTCAACTGGCTATGCCAAAGACGAGATATTGGAACCCCTGTTGGATAAAAGGGCGGATGGCTTTATAAAAAAGCCTTATAAAATACAAAATATGGCCCAGGTTGTAAGAAGCGTCATCAACGCGGATAAGTGAGTATTTCTGGGCGGACCACTAAAATTCTCCCATCAACCCCTACCTTCCTGTTCTCTTTCCTGACGGATAACCATTCCTATACCCACCTGAAGCCAAAATGATTTTATCTTTGACAATAGCTGTTTAATTATTATATGTATATGTCTATAAAGAATCATGCTTGGTTTTGCCAGGGCTGGGATATGTAGTTTTCTCATTTTTGTTAGGATTAGGGTCTTTTCATGTAATCACCTTAACGCCGGGAGGTGGAGGGATGAGCAACCAGAAGGGTCTTTTAAAGAGCGAAGACTGGATGTCCTTATGGATTGGCCTTTTCGTCTTTTTACTGGCCATTGTGATGTTGGTCGGGCCGGATGTTCTTGGCTGGGCGGCCAAGACCAATGTATGGGTTGACCTGTCAAAGGCTGTATCTCCGGTTTCAAAGACTTATGCAGAACTGTCGGGAATAGCGTCTCTTGTCTTGACCTACTTGTTCTTACTCGTAGTAATGTCTGTGGGGGCAAAAGGTCTTGGCGCTGACGTAAAAAAGTTTGCATGGGGGTTCACGCTGATATTCTGGATAAGCTACCTATGCTGGCTGGGAGGACATTATGGATACATTGCAGCAACTCCGGATAAATTAGAAAAGCTTGGTATCCCGTGGTCGCTGAATCTCACCGGAGAGGCAGGATATATCCTGGCCTTGCTTGCAGGTCTTGTGGTCGGTAATTTCTTTACCGGGTTTGCTGATAAACTTAAAGAGGCCACATTACCAGAGTGGTATATTAAAACTGCGATCGTTATTATGGGTGGCGCTCTGGGTGTTAAGGCTGTGGAGGCCATTTCCCTCGCCTCTGCGGTTATATTCCGGGGTCTGTGTGCCATTGTTGAAGCTTATCTTATATACTGGGCGGTTGTTTACTTTGTCGCCCGAAAATATTTCAAATTCAGCCGCGAATGGGCAGCCCCGCTGGCATCGGGCATATCCATCTGTGGCGTGTCAGCGGCTATCGCTACCGGTGGCGCTATAAGGGCGCGGCCGATAGTTCCGATTATGGTTTCCTCCCTGGTGGTTGTATTTGCGGCCGTGGAGCTTATTATACTCCCGTTTGCTGCGCAGGTCTTCCTTTACAAAGAACCAATGGTTGCCGGGGCCTGGATGGCGCTGGCGGTGAAGACAGATGGGGCGGCAGTGGCCAGCGGGGCCATAACCGATTCCCTCATAAGGGCGAAGGCCCTGGCTGTGCAGGGAATCAATTATAAAGAGGGTTGGATTCTCATGACCGCAACCACGGTGAAGGTCTTTATTGACATCTTTATTGGGGTGTGGGCGTTTGTTCTGGCTATTATATGGTGTTCGGTCATTGAGTGTAAGCCCGGAGAAAAAATGCGGGCAGGGGAGATATGGGAAAGGTTCCCTAAATTTGTTATCGGTTATGTGTTGACGTTTGTCCTCTTGCTGTTGATATGTATAGCAAATCCTGATGTAATTAAGGCGGCAAAGTCTGCCACCAGTGAGGCAAATATATTCAGGCAGCTTTTCTTTGCCATGACCTTTTTTACCATAGGGGTTGTTTCTAACTTCAAAAAGCTGTGGGAAGAGGGCATTGGAAAGCTGGCCGCTATATATGTGCTATGTCTCTTTGGATTTATAATCTGGGTAGGGCTTGCAATCTCATGGTTGTTCTTCCATGGGGTTAAACCGCCCATTATTACAGGGTAATGAAATAGATTGAGGCTCCGGAGAGAAACAAAACAGGAGGAAGCCATGACGGAACCGAAACTGGCAGAAGAGATAAAAAAAATGGAATATGAGCCTCTACTCCCCATAGAAAAGAAACTTATAGGCTGGAGTATAGCACTCGGTTTGATTCTTTTGGGAGGGTTGTACTGGGTGAGTCATACTTTCTTCCCGGGGCATTAGAAAGACATCGGAAGATTCTTGCGCTTGCGGTGAAAATTTCTAGCGGGAGCGGCCGTAGATTATGAAAGCGTAAGCTCAAGTTGCTTTAAGCCCTGGAGGGGTTATACGTCCAGGGCTATTTTCTATTAAACGATTTGAATAGAGGCCTCACCTTTTTGCCTGGGCGCTATCTCACCGATGATATATGCCTTTTCTTTATTGGCCTGGGCCTCAAAGAGCACGTCCTGACATGCCTCTGCAGGGACTACCAGTACCAGGCCAACACCGTTGTTAAACACCTTATACATCTCGTCATCTGTAACACAGCCTTCTTTCTGAATAAGGCTGAATATGGGGGGGATATCCCACGATCCCTTATGGATGATGGCCTTACAACCCTGGGGTAAAATACGCGGTATGTTATCTATGAGACCGCCTCCGGTGATATGCGCGATGCCGGATATTTTTTGATGTTTCAGGATATTGAGTATAGTTTTGGCGTAAATCCGGGTCGGCTCTAACAGCTCTTTGCCTAACGCCCGGCCTAATTCAGGAATCTCCTGTTCCAACTCCCACTTCAGCTCTTCAAGAAAGAGTTTACGCACCAGAGAGTAGCCGTTGCTATGCAGGCCGCTGGAGGCAAGGCCGATCAATTTACAGCCCACAGATATCTCAGAGCCATATATAATCTTATCCTGTTCGACTACGCCGACCACGAAGCCGGCCAGATCATAGTCACCCGGTGCGTACATTCCGGGCATTTCCGCTGTTTCCCCGCCTATTAGAGAGCACCCAGCCTCCTTACACCCCCTGACAATGCCTTTGACTATCTCGACCGCTACATCAGGCATGAGCTTACCAGTAGATAGATAATCAAGGAAAAAGAGGGGTTGGGCGCCATGGACAATTATATCGTTTACGCACATGGCGACCAGATCTATGCCGATAGTGTCGTGTTTATTAAGAAGGGCGGCTATCTTTAGCTTCGTCCCCACACCGTCTGTTGAAGAGACAAGCACTGGTTTTTGATATCTGATGGCGCTTAAGGAAAACAGACCAGCAAACCCGCCGAGGTCGGATATGACCGCACTCTTGAAAGTAGAGGCCACCAGGGGCTTGATCTTGTTTATGAAACGGTCGGCCCGTGTAATATCAACACCGGCTTCGGTATAACGGGATGATTTACTCATGGCAAAATTAGAAATCCTTCCGGATAGATTTTAGTATCAAGGGATGCGCGAGAAGGTCTTCCTTATAGTGCACAAAGGTCTAAAAGTCAATAGACACGATAAGGGTGAAAATTCCTTTTTTCGTCTATTTGGGGAAAGTTCAACGCTGTTGACGAATATCAATATTATGTTAGAATAGCTTTAAATTTAGCCAGACAGTGTGCCCGCCCTCCATTTAAAATTCCGGTTAAAGGCAATATATTGGCAGACTTCATAAATAGCAGCCACCGTTCTGAAGAAGATACCAAAGCGCCTGAAGAGAAAACGAATTCGCTCGTCTCCCATGACCCGCTACGTCAATACTTAATGGAGATCAACCGTTATCCTCTCCTCACCAGAGAGGAAGAACAAGACCTGGCCTTGCGCTATTTTAAAGATAAAGATAGGGAGGCCGCTTATAGGCTGGTGACCGCCAATCTTCGTCTGGTCGTAAAGATAGCGCTTGATTTTCAGAAGTACTGGATGCAGAATTTTTTGGATATTATCCAGGAAGGAAATATCGGGCTTATGCGGGCAATGCGGAAATTCGATCCCTTTAAAGGGGTAAAGTTTTCTTATTATGCCTCTTACTGGATTAAGGCGTATATTTTGAAATTTATCATGGACAATTGGAGTCTGGTAAAAATCGGGACCACCCAGGCACAGCGAAAGCTTTTCTATAATCTTAAGAAGGAAAGGGATCGGCTGGATGCGTTGGGATACGAACCGGTCCCCAAGCTTATTTCAGAAAGGCTCCAGGTTAAAGAGCAGGATGTAATAGAGATGGCGGAACGGTTGGGGGGATGGGAGGTTTCGCTTGATGCTCCGGCCCAAAAAGACGATACGAGTAGTGCGTACGGTAGTACTCTAAAGACGGAAGGGCCGGCGGTTGAAGATGAAATCGCACGCTCAGATCTTTCAGAGAAACTGCAGCGTAAGCTAAGTGAGTTTGGAGATACGCTGAAAGGACGGGAGAAAGAGATATTTGAAATGCGCATGCTGGCAGAAAATCCTCTTACTCTCCAGGAAATCGGCGATAGGTTTGGTGTAACCAGAGAACGGGCACGCCAGATTGAGGCCGGCCTGATGAAGCGTCTCAAGGACTATTTGAAGAAAAAGCTGCCAGATATTGAGGATTATGTAGCAAATACCGGAGAGTAGATTCTATATAACGGCTCATAGCTCATGGCTGATAGCTCATGGTTATGGGATTACCGGAGGTATAACTTAATGACGTATTGTAGAGTTGGTTTCCTTTTGATTTTAACGCTTGCCCTCTTGTGCTTAAGCGTTTCTACCGCGTATCCAGAATCAGATGGAGACCAGGGAGAGGCCTATTACCATTATTTGCAGGCCCAGATGGAGTGGAAGGCCGGCAACCTGAAAGGCGCTATTGATCAGTATAAAAAGGCCCTGGATTATGACCCGCAATCCGCTCAGTTGATGTTTGAACTGGCCTCTGCCCTGGCCCAACAAGAACATTTCCGGGACTCCCTTTACTGGGCAAGAAAGTCTGCGCAACTTGATGATTCGGTATCTGTTCACCTGCTTTTGGGCCGTATTTATACGAGCATGGGACAGATCGGAGAGGCCATCGGTGAATATGAGCAAATAATAAAGTCAAATCCCGAAGATCAGGAGTCCTATCTCCTTTTAGGAATGCTTTATGCGAAAAACAAAGAATACGAGATGGCGGTTAAGACCTTAAAACGTCTGATAGAAAAAAATGATGAGGCCTTAATGGCCTATTATTATCTGGGGCGGGTTTACTCTGAGACAAGGCTCTGGACGGAGGCGGAGAAATATTACTTAAAGACCCTGGATATTAATCCATATTTTGAACCGGCGCTTTTCGACCTGGCTGCCCTTTATGAGGCCGAAAGGAAAAAGGATAAAGTAATTTCCATGTATGAACGGATCGTTTCCTTCCATCCCCATAATACTGAGGTGTTAATCCGGTTAGGGGGTTATTATCTCAGCGAAGGTCGATTTTCTGACGCCATCAAACAATTCGAAGAGGCCAAGAAGGTCTCTCCTGATGATACCAGGGTGTTGGCGCGTATCGGCATGGTCTATCTGGCAGAAGGCAAGTATGACGAAGCTATTAAGGAACTGGAGAAGGCGCTTTCGGCCAAACCCGATGAAGACAGGGCGCGTTATTACCTGGCCGCGGCGTATGCCGAGAAAGGGGAGCTTGACCGGGCCATTGAAGAATATAAGAAAATCCCGGAGGGGGCAGGGACCTACGTTGAGGCACGAATACAACTGGCCAATATCCTGCGTCGGCAGAAGAGGCCAGATGAAGCTATAGCGATCTTACAGGAAGCTATATCTTCCAAATCAATAAAGTCCGAGCTTTATATCGCCCTGGCTTATGCTTATGAGGATGCAGACCGGCTAGACCAGGCAGAATCCGTTTTGCGGGAGGGCATCAAAAAGCTCCCTGAAGACATAGAGCTCCAGTTTCAGTTAGGAGTGATTTTTGATAAGCGTGGTGAGAAGGAAAAGAGCATAGCGAAGATGAAGGAGGTTCTCGCGGCTAATCCCCGGCATGCCTATGCCTTGAACTATCTGGGGTATACCTATGCGGACATGGGCATTAAGCTGGATGAGGCGGAGAAAATGATCAAAGAGGCCCTCCAGATAAGGCCTGACGATGCCTATATTACAGATAGCCTGGGTTGGGTATATTACAAAAAAGGACTTTATGACGAAGCTATTAAGGAACTGGAAAAGGCGAACGAATTAGCGGGGGGAGATCCTATAATATCCGAACACCTGGGGGATGTCTATTACAAGAAAGGACTTTTCCCCAAGGCGCTGGAAAGTTATCTTAAGGCAGAGTCTGCCTATACCAAAAAGGAAGACAAGGACAAGGTTTCCGCCAAGATAGAGGAAGTCATGTCTTTACTCGGGGAAAATAGTCTGAGTGATAAATAAAAACAAAGAAATGTCATAAGGATTCCCCGGTGAAACTCACATGTCGCATAGCAACACAAAGGACAATGAAAATGTCATTCCTGTGCCCCGTGTGTCATTACTGCGAAGCCTGTCCCCGACCCCGATCAGGGAGCAGGAATCCACGGGGTAACCCCGTATCAAGTATAGGGCAGGCTCTGCGGAAGCAAGGAACTATATAACTGAATTAGGTTCCCGTTTTCACGGGAAACCCTGGATTCCGTGTCAGGCACGGAATGACAGATAAGAGGTACTTTCAGGTGAAAAGACTGATTTTTCTCTTGCTGATCTTGTTGACAACGGCCTCCTGTGCAGTAGCACCGAAAGCTATTGAACAGCCCGGCTATGAGACAGGCGCCCTTGAGAAGGAGATAAGGGCCTGCCTTGACCAACGCAATGGGGCAATGAGCGGCTTTGAGGCCGAGGCTGATATAACCCTTTCATATTCAGGCGTAGATTACAAAGGCCAGGCCCTGATTGTAGGGCAAGGGCCGTCTTCACTGCGTCTGGACTGCCTTGGTCTTTTTAGCCAACCGGTCTTGTCTTTTACCACGGATGGAGAGCATTTTGCCCTTATTTCTGTCCTGACCATGAGATACTACGATGGGAATCTGTCGTCACCGGCGGTGGCCTCTCTTATTCCAGGCGGCGTACAGATACAGGATATATATTACTGGTTCCTGGGGGGCTTTGATTTTAAAGACCGGCGGCTGATTTCCGTTTATCCTCATAAACTTAATCCGTCTCTGGTGATAATGGAACTATCGAATGAACGATCAGGATTAAGGGAGGAAGTCTGGCTTGAACCATCGGAAGGCGTGGTTAGACGACTGGTATTAAAGGATATCCGGGACAATGAGATTCTAAGTGCAGAGAGCGATGGCGTGGTAAAAAATGGGGATTTCTCTTATCCGGGAACGGTCTGTTTTTCTCTGCCGTTATCCGGACTTCGCCTGTCCATGGCCTACAAAAAGCTAAATCTTTCATCCAATGCGCCTTCTACGGTATTTTCCCTCCCCTGCCCGCCAGGATTCCAGCATAAGACCTTCAATTAATATGCAGTTCCTGGTTGACAAAATGTTGGGCAAGCTTGCCAAGTGGCTGCGCATCCTGGGTTTTGATACCATTTATCTGGAGTATCCTGCCCTGCCTGAAATAAGGGAGCAAGCAGCGCAAGGGCGCATCTTTTTAACCCGCAATAGAAGCCTGCTGCATATTCCCGGTGCGGTATTTATCTCCTCGGACCATGTGGATTCGCAGCTCGGACAGCTCTACAGGGCAGGCCATATCGACTTTAAAGAGGAGATGTGGTTCAGCCGCTGTATTTTGTGTAACGTGCCCCTTACCAATGTCTCCAATGAAGAGGTAGATACCCTGGTGCCGGAATACGTGCGCCGGACGGCTTCTTCATTCGCCCGGTGTCCCCTTTGCGGGAAGGTTTACTGGCCGGGCAGCCATTTAAACCGGATGAAGGAGAGAATAGGGCTTATAAAGCTTCAGGCCGCAAAATCCCTTCCTGCGCCCTAAAAGGCCCGGTCACTTGACAGTACGCCTTCTCCGTGTTAGAGAACACGAGAAATTGTACCATCTTTTGCGCCCCCGTAGCTCAGGTGGATAGAGCACCAGATTCCTAATCTGGGTGCCGTGCGTTCGAGTCGCGCCGGGGGCACCAGTAATGTTAAAGGGTTATCCGCTAAGGCGGGTAGCCCTTTTCAGTTTTTGATACCTATTTGATATTGGCCGTTCTATATTCCTGGGTTTTCACCAGATTTCGATATTAAATCCTCTGTATGCCTTTATCAGTTCAAAATCCATTCTGTTTGAAGTGATTACGGTTGCCCCATAGTTTCTTGCAGTAAGCGCTATCAGGACATCAAAATGCAAGTCTCTCAGTTTCTCGGGAGAAAATCCTTTATCTTTATAAATCTTTGATAGTATCTCACCGGATTCGAGCCAGTTTTTCTCTGTAGGGGTAAGTATCGGATAATTCTTCGCCAGCGCGCTTACAAAGCCTCTTTCCACTTCTTTGGTAGCGCCTCGTGCTAATTCAGATAAAACGATAGCGGAGTTTCTTATAATACCGTTCAGATTCTGCAAGTTATTACTGAACTTATTAGTCCTTAAGTGGTCGATAAAAATTGACGTGTCGAAGATGATAATCTTACCCGCCATGAGCCTCAAACTTTAATTTTCCGCCGTGCTTGGACATTAACCTTTTAAATTTATTAAGGGCTACGACCTCGCGCAAGGCTATATGAACCGCTTCGCTTCTGCTCTTTACACCTAGCGCCTTCGCTGCGTCATCGGCAAGCTTGGTATCCAGTCTAATCGATGTTATTTTTACCGAGGGCTTCACGCTGCATACCTCCTTTTATTTGTATATACAAATACTATGTTATCTATATACAATTGTCAAGAATAACAAAGATAGAAGCTTTCCCCAGGTTTTTTGTTTCGCTGGTGATAACCCATGGTACGCATCGGGCAAATTGTAATGAAGAAGCAGATCAGCGTTGTTTATTTGTTGATTTGATCATCCCATGCGACCCTGCCGAGTTGACACGCAAACAGCGTCCCTGCGTGGCCCCTCCGCGGAGGATTCAGATGGATGTACGATGCAGGGCGTCAGGGGCGTCTATGCAAGCTTTGCGTGACATGTTCAATGCCTAAACAAAACAAGAAAGGCATATTTGCATAACCGCCCCTTTTTATATTTTACACTCTGTTTCAAATCAAAAGAAAAGCAATCTGAGAAACGACGTCCCCATCGGTTTCTGTTCCGGTCTGCAAATGCCGCTACCTGGCCCATGCAGTCAGCCAGGTCTTTCATACGGATGTTCAGACTGGTTGCCGGGTCTTCTATAATTCTTCCATTTACCGTTTTTCGCTGGTCGATGTGGATGTCCGCCATGTGGATTATTTCCAAGGCAGGGGACCTCCTTTGGTTTGGGATCTGAGGGAATTTTACGAGGAGAAAGAGATTTTCTTGGTTAAGGGTTTTTGTGGGTCAGACGGGTATAAACGCTTGTGGTGCGCGGGCTTCTATAGGCGGCCCGGGTGTTCCCGACATGGCCGATAACGCATGATAGCCCTGCGGCATTCGGACAAGGGCCCGTGTAGGCAGGATAACTGGTTGGAAAAGGATGTCATCGGACTAGAAGGATGAGTCGGGCTCTGAAATCTCCCCCTGTGAATATCAGATGTTAGCATGTACCGTCAAAACTTCTTGACTTTCCGTGCGAACCGTGCCTTCATACTTTCGATCTTCACGTGTGACCTTAAAGCCGAATGCAACTAAAATTCATGCGATTGGTCAAAAGAATGTTGAAGCTGAATCCTCATTGGTCAGGAGCCATAAGGCCCCGTATTTTAGCAGATTATTCCCTGCCGCTGTTCAATCCACTTCATATACTGGCTTTAGTATTCGGTGCTTGAGCTTAGGTCGCCCACGTTCGTTCCAGTAGGAGAGGGGTCAACCCCTGCATCTGCTGGGAAGTGGGGAACCGAGCTTTTTGTTATCGGAGGTAGCCATGTCTTATGTGTCCAAGATTCTGATAGTTGATGATGAGCCCCGCATGTGTGAAAGCCTGAAGGTATTATTAAGGCACCAGGGCTATGAAATAGAGACAGCGAATAACGGTAAGCAAGCTACAGAATGGCTCGCTAAGAAGTACTTTGACCTTGTACTTTTAGACATAGTCATGCCCGAAATGGACGGTCACCAAGTCATGGATTATATGCGTAGTCAAAGTCCGGAGACCGTGATTATCGCTGTCACCGGGCAAGCTTCCATAGAATCAGCTGTAACGGTGCTGAGACATGGGGCCTACGATTACCTCACTAAGCCGTTTGAGCCTGAGAAATTGTTAAGAACCGTAAAAAATGCCCTTGATCAAAAACGGTCAAAAAGAGAACACAAGCAGGTTGAGGGGGCACTGCGGGAATCGGAGAAAAAGTACAGTACGCTGATTGAAAACTCGCTGACCGGCATCTACATAGACCAGGACGGAAAAATTGCATTTGCAAACAGCAGGTTTTCCGAGATTTACGGATATTCAAGGGAAGAGTTGATAGGCATGGAATCATGGCGGTTGGTTCATCCTGAGGACAAATCCTTGACAAACGGAATAAGGAGAAAGAGGCTAACCGGAGAAGAAGCCCCGTCGCAATATGAGGCCAGGGGCTTGACGAAAGACGGTGAAACGATATGGATCACTCGCAGAAACACCCGCATAGAGTACGAAGGAAAGCCTGCTATATTGGGTAATGTTGTAGATATCACCAAAAGAAAGCAGGTCGAGGAGGCGCTGCGGAGGGGCGAGGAGAGATATCGGCGTATCACCGGGGCGGTGACGGACTATATTTTTTCAGTTCGCATTAAAAATGGACAACCAGCGGAAACCGTTCATGGTTCTGCCTGTGTCACTGTGACCGGCTATACCCCTGAGGAGTATGCCTCCGACCCGTATCTATGGTTTCGGATGGTGCATGAAGAAGATCGCCCAGCCGTCCAGGAGCAGGCCAGGCAGGTTCTTTTGGGGCAACACACGCAGCCCGTTGAGCATCGCATCTGGCGAAAGGATGGTGTCATCCGGTGGGTAAAAAGTACGCTCGTTCCTCATTATGACATACAAGGCAAGATCGTATCCTATGACGGTCTGATTAGCGATATCACCGAACGTAAGCAGGCGGAGGAGGCGTTAGAGAAGTCAGAAGCCCTTTTACGCGATACTTTCAAGGCTATCCCTGACCTCCTGACTGTTCACGACAGAGACCTCCGCATTGTCTTAAGTAATTGGCATGGGCATGAATTCGTTCCCATAGAAGATCGTGACAAACACCCGCATTGTTATTGGGCTTATGTGCATCGGGATACTCCTTGTGAACCTTGTCATGCCCTAGAGGTTTTTGAAACCGGTAAACCCAAAACTGTTGAATTATTTAACCCGGATCCCAGAGTCGGGTTTTTAGAAATCAATGCGTATCCTGTATTTGATGATTCCGGAAATGTCCTTATGGTAACAGAGCATGTCCGCAACATCACCGAGCGAAAGCGGGCGGAGGAGGAAAAAGAGAAACTCAAAGCCCAGCTCAAGGAGGCCCAGAAGATGGAAGCCATTGGCACGCTGGCCGGCGGAATCGCCCATAATTTCAACAACCTGCTTATGAGCATCCAGGGCAATATCTCTTTGATGCTTTTGGCTATGGATCCCACGCATCCCTATCATGAAAGGCTGAGAAGGATTGAAGAACAGGTACAAAGTGGAGCGAGACTGACTAAACAGCTTCTTGGCTATGCCAGGAAGGGTAAGTATGAAGTCAAGCCGATTGATTTGAACCAACTGGTAGAAGAAACCGTAGAGACCCTTAGCATGGCAAAAAAGGAGATCACAATTCATCGGGAGCTTGCCAAAGACTTATTTAGCGTACAGGCAGACCAAGGGCAGATTGAGCAGGTCTTATGGAATCTGGATGTCAACGCTGCAGATGCCATGCCCAAAGGTGGCCATTTCTTTTTGAAAACCATAAATACGACGCACCAGGATATTAAGAGCAAGCTGTATGATGTAAAATCGGGCAACTATGTCCTGTTAACGGTGACTGACACAGGCATAGGCATGGACAAAGAGACACAGGAGCACATCTTTGAGCCATTCTTTAGCACCAAGGAGATGGGCCGAGGTACTGGTCTTGGTCTGGCTTCGGTCTATGGTATCATCAAGGCCCATGGTGGATATATTGAAGTTGAGTCTGAGAAGGGGCGTGGAACTACTTTCAGTATTTATCTGCCTGCATCGGAAAAAAAGGCCCATAGGACGGTAAAGACCGTTGAACAATGCGTTAAGGGAACTGGAACCGTCCTGTTGGTAGATGATGAAGAGGTGATCCGGGAACTAGGTAAGGAATTGCTGGAGGCGGGGGGTTATCAGGTACTGATAGCTAAGAATGGAAAAGAGGCCATTGATGTTTACAGGGAAAATTGTGATGACATAGATCTTGTCGTTTTAGACATGATTATGCCCAATATGGGTGGTGGTGAAGCTTATGACCGCATGAAGGAAATCGACCCAGATATAAGAGTCTTGCTTTCAAGCGGTTACAGCATCAATGGTGAAGCCACAGAGATATTGGAACGTGGTTGCGATGGATTTATCCAGAAGCCCTTTGGCATCAACGCACTGTCTCATAAAGTAAGGGAGATTTTGGAGAAGAAATAGGTCCTACTTTTGGGGCCTTGAGCGCCCCATCCCAAATGGCACCTTGCCATATATTGCGATAGCCGTTTGGCCCAAAAATCGAGACATAACTGCTAAAATCGTTGCTTAGTCTTGGGCATTCTGGACCGTGTATTTTCCAATGCTCGGTATGGGTTGTTTGACTTTCGTCACATCTCCCTCTGTACACTGTTTTCCATCAACCGTGCTCCGAAACTCGTACTCACCCCCTCGCACCCAATGCCTTAACCTGTTGTCATTTATACATGCTGATCACCCTCCTTTTTCTCCCGTTCCAACAAACTCGGACGGGAAAGTTAAAATAGTCAGGAGGTCAAATTTAAATGACAATAGGGATCACTTTTTTACAGGGCCATTTTCTTGTTGACAATAGGATATAGGATTGTCCCGCCATATTCAATATATGCACGGCTGGATGAACTGTTTCGGTCAAATTAAGGGGTTAGGTCTTCATTTTTCAGCTTTGTCAAGAATGAAGACCTGACCCTCTTGTCCCTTCCACCCTCTAAATCTTCTCGTTTGACAGGAAAATTCATTGAAAACCCCACCTTAAGCCTTTTTCATTTCATGTCGAACGCTGCTCTTCAGGCGCAGCGATTAGCCGTCGGCTGAAAGAGCTATGTTAGGTTTATTCACCACATATATTGACAAAAGCAAATGTTTTATAGTTATGATTTCATCATCTTTTTCAATGGACGTCTCAAAACTCTATCTATTTTGGCTTTCTGAATAACTTTATCCCAAGGATGTTCATGTTCCATCTCTTGAGGTTTGAAATGTTCTTCACATAACAAGGATTCAAAGAGGTCTATATGGAACTGATCATCTTCGGTGAGGTTATAATATTTTCCTTCGGTCAATTTACACTTAAGCACTAATGGGAATGCATAACTCGCATGGAGCAAATGGTCGCGCAGTGTCCATATGGCAGGGTATTTGGATTCTACTTTGCCATGAGCAAGATTTCCTCTTAGACGATAAAAATCCCTAATCCACATATCTCGAATTGTTGAAGAATGGCGAAATCTATTTGAAGTCTGCTGAGCAGACAGTCGTGTGAAGTCATTTGGGGATTTATCTGAGTTTGGTCTGAGGATTCTTACAAAACGCTCTGCTAAGTCGTTCTCTTTTCCTCCGCACTCAAGCAGGCGTTCAAATGCCCCTATTATGAAGACAGCTTCTGCTTCTTGCTGAATTCCATCGCTATCAGTATTAGCAAAGTTAAAATTCAAAATAGATTCGAAAAAACAGCTCCATGTTTCTGGGCTTAATCCATCCTTTGCCCTCAAGAGCGAGTCGAGTAGAGGTATGTCAAGTTTTACCTTTTTAATACTACTGCTCTCAACATGTTCAGGCTTTTGAAAACTATAAGTCTTGCCAGAGTAATAAGTGCTCCGAGAACCGTCCCTTCTTCGAGTGGTTACTGCAACGCCATGACTTTCAGGTGTGAAATTCTGTATAAAAATACGAAAATTCTCACGATTCCAGTAACCTGACATCGAGCTAGCCGCGAAGTATTTACGAGCACTCAGCCCGGAAATAGCCACTAACTCTGAGAAAGCGAAGACAGAGGCAGCCTGCTCTTCTGATAAATCAGTGGTGATTTCGTTCGTCCCAAACTTTACGATGGTTGCATAAGATATGGGTTTATTGGGAGGAATGATATAAGGTTCTGTAACCTCATCAAGACTTTTTTGGAGAGCAGTACCAAGGCCGCCTGGTTTAGCTCCTCTTTCGAAGGGGATGAGGCTAAAATCCCCTGCTTTTATTACATTTTTAAGCCCTAACCAAGGGAAAAACACCAATGTACTCATGGCCTTCATGCTTCCATATACGAGTTAAAGTGAAGGTCAAAACTCTTGTGTGTTGCTTAACTCCTGCGCTTGAATTTCTTAAACCTAACGCCCAACTCAGCGGGCAATTGAAGCGCAGCGTAAATTGGTCCGCTGCAGTTGTTTGTTATACGTTTTAATCAACATGCATTGCTGTTTTAGCATACTCTTTCAATGCCTCTTTCGCTTTTTCAAAACTGGCTTTGGCTTGAAGGTCATCGCTATGCGTTTTTAAGTATTCTTCGAGATACTTAACCTCAATGTGTACAAGATCAATCCGCAACCTTTGAAGCCAATTAGGCGTACCGAGATTGTGTGACTCCCAATTTCTGTTCTCAAAAGGATGCTCATAGTATGGAATATCGTGAAACAATTCTGGGGAAATACCTTTCCTAACCAGTAAAGCCTCGAAATCTGCCTTAAGAGACTCATCACTTTTATGAAATGATTCAAGAATTTTTTCAATGCCATTAACGGCATCGTATGTGCTTGCTATCACATCAAAAAAACTGCTGTCACCCTTTACATCCACTGCCAAGCCGCTATCAGCAAAAATATGGTCCAGTTTGTTTAGGCGATCAATATCAGACCAGTACTTTTCCATTTCATAAGAAAGCTTATTTAGCTCTGCTTCATCAAGCTTGAAGTCAGACTTGAGGAATAGCTGCTCATGCTCTCTCTTGATCTTTAAGAGCCGTTCTGCTAGGTATTCGTCAACGTCATTGGTTTCAATGTGGTGTGGATAGCACAGTATCAGTAAGTTATCGTAGCTTCTTCTATATTCGTCATTTCCCTCGGGGTTATATCGCTCCCCGTCTTCCGAAGCAGCTTCAATATGGCAAACTTGGGCTATAAATTTATTCTTGTCATTAATCAGTGGCTGAGTACAGCCCGGAAAGGCACATTGATTTCCAGACCTAGCGAAGAGCGCCCTCAATACATCTGTTTTTGGTGCTAGTCGTGCCATTCTATTCCTTCGATTCTCGCTGTCGTATAACAAGTTATTCTATAGTTTCTGTATATTATACTTATTATCAAGCCTGTCATGTCAGTGGTAATCTGAAAATGTATTAAGTCCGGCGGTGTGAAAATGCCGGTTTTGATCTTCTTCTATTTTCTTCCAACCCATCCATAAAATTTTTTCTTCCGTTTTCTTCCCTTCTTTTT
>DSAQ01000074.1 GCA_011046395.1 Pseudomonadota bacterium | reverse complement strand
AGTTAATTACACCGATAGCGATGGAGAAGGAACTCAGGTTTGCTATTCGAGAGGGTGGACGCACCGTTGGCGCAGGCGTCATCAGCGAAATAATGGAATAAATGAGATAAAAATAAGGGTATAAGTCCTATGAGAGATATTGTGACTCTGGCATGTACTGCTTGTAAGCAGAGAAATTATACGACCACTAAAAACAAACGCAAGACGACGGAAAAACTGGAGTTTAAAAAATATTGCCGTTTTTGCCGGTTGCATACTATTCATAAAGAAACCAAGTAGTGAAATCCCTGCAGGCCAGTAGCTCTAACGGCTAGAGCACCGGACTCCAAATCCGGGTGATGGGGGTTCGAATCCCTCCTGGCCTGCCATTTTACTGCACTATATTTTGGGGATAGAATGAAGATAACGGCCGAGGAAAAGAGAAAAAATAAAGTGCTTAGGAAGGGCCTTGCTAAAGGTGAACCCCGAAGTGAAAAAGCAAATCAGGAGACCAAGGTCAGTATTCTGGACACCGTAAAAGATAAGGTAGGGTTTATAGAGAAGGCCAGACAGTTTTTACGCGAAGTAAAAGTTGAACTTAAAAAAGTGGCCTGGCCATCACGGAAGGAGGCTATGGGTACGACATTTGTTGTTATCGTACTCGTGTTTATAATCGCCCTTTTTCTCGGTCTTATTGATATGGCTTTGGCTAAATTGATGAAGATTTTTATTAAGTAAAAATAAGGACTTTTTCAATGGTGTGGTAATTGAGGAGGATATGGCACATAAGTGGTATATAGTACATACTTATTCAGGATATGAACAAAAAGCTAAGGCGGCGTTAGAGGAGCGCATTAAGTCTTTACACCAGGAAGATCTCTTTTCTGAGGTTCTTGTCCCCACAGAAAAGGTCGTAGAAATGGTTAAAGGAGAACGAAAGACCTCTTTGCGCAAATTTTATCCGGGATACATACTGGTGTGCATGGAATTGACCGATGAGACGTGGCATACCGTTAAAAATACTCCAAAGATTACAGGGTTTGTCGGTGGAACAGAGAGGCCAACGCCGCTTTCAGATGAAGAGGCACGAAAGATTGTTGACCAGATGAAGGAGGGGGCTTTGAAACCGAAACCCAAGTACCTTTTTGAAAAGGGTGACGAGGTTCGGGTCATTGATGGTCCTTTTACCAACTTCAATGGTGTAGTGGATGAAGTTAAACCGGAAAAGGGTAAGCTTCGAGTTCTGGTCAGTATATTTGGACGGGCGACCCCGGTAGAGCTGGAATTTGTCCAGGTCTCTAAAATTTGAGGATTAAGGAGTAGGCAGATGGCCAAAAAAGTTATTGCAAATATAAAGCTTCAGGTGCCGGCTGGGCAGGCTAACCCTTCGCCCCCTATCGGCCCGGCTTTAGGACAGCACGGTGTTAATATCATGGAATTCTGCAAGGCATTTAATGCAAAAACCCAGGGACAGGAAGGGATGATTATCCCTGTAGTTATAACGGTCTATGCTGACCGGTCCTTTAGTTTTATCACCAAGACCCCGCCTGCAGCTGTTCTTCTCAAGAAAGCGGCGCAGATAGCCAAGGGTTCAAGCCAGCCGAATAAAGAAAAGGTAGGTAGGGTATCCCGCAGCCAGATTGAGGAGATTGCCAAACTTAAGATGCCGGATCTCAATGTGGTTGATCTGGCGGGCGCCGTAAAGACCATTGAGGGTACAGCTAGGAGTATGGGTATTGAAATTGTATAGTTAGTTTATTATATTAAATTAATTTGGAGAAAGAGAATGGCCGGGAAAAAGCTCAGAAAGATAAAAGAGGAGTTGGACGTGAGTAAGAAGTATGCCTTTGAAGAGGCTGTTGAATTAGCTGTAAAGAATAGCTATGCCAAGTTCGACGAGTCTGTGGATATTGCCGTCCGCCTCGGCGTTGATCCCAGACATGCGGAACAAATGGTCAGAGGAGCCGTGGTTTTGCCTCATGGGACAGGCAAGACCGCGCGCGTGCTGGTTTTTGCCAAGGGAGACAAGGCGCTGGAGGCCAAAGAAGCCGGCGCAGATTATGTCGGAGACGATGACCTCATCGAGAAAATCAAACAAGGATGGCTGGAGTTTGATAAGGCAGTGGCTACGCCGGATATGATGGGAGTAGTAGGTAAGATTGGTAAGATTTTAGGTCCCAGAGGCCTGATGCCAAATGCCAAGGTGGGTACGGTTACCTTTGATGTGGCCAGGGCAATTCGTGAAATAAAGGCCGGCAAGGTAGAATTTAGAGTAGAAAAGGCAGGTATAGTGCATGCTCCGGTAGGCAAGGTTTCTTTCGGGGTAGAGAAGATATTGCAGAACGTCGCCGCTTTTTTTGAGGTTATATTACGGTTAAAGCCTGCCAGCAGTAAAGGGACTTATGTGCAGAGCATAGGCATTTCTACAACTATGGGCCCGGGGGTCAATATCGACCCGCTCCAGATTAAGGCCTTGGTCAAGTAGGCCCTGAAATGCGCTGATGATTAAAACAATTACAATATAAAACTGAGTGGTCAAAGACAGTAGGTACACGTTTACGGTACGTGTTTAATTGAGTGATTCAACCTGCCGAGACAACTTGTTTCGTGCCTCTGACTTTGACAGAATTAACTGTCATAAGGAAAGGAGGGTGAATATTGAAGCGCGCTGAAAAAGAAGAAGCAGTAAGGGACCTGCATGCCAAGCTGGAACAGTCCCAGGCGACAGTGCTCGTAGACTATCGCGGTCTTAAGGTAGAGGCGCTGAACGCGCTCAGGTTACAATTGCGCAATTCCCGGGCTGAATATAAGGTCGCAAAGAATAACCTTATTAAGCTGGCCGCAGAAGGGACAGATGCGGCGGTCTTGCGTAACTATCTGACCGGGCCATGTGCCTTAGCCATCGGTTATGATGATCCGGTCACAATGGCTAAGGTTTTGATTGAGTTTGCCAAGAGCAACCTAAACCTGGAGATCAAGGGCGGGGTATTGCAGGGCAAATTCATCAGCGAGGATGATATCAAATCATTAGCAACCCTGCCGGGCCGTGAAGTGCTCCTGGGCAAGTTGTTATCGGTATTGGTATCACCTCCTACCGGGTTGGTGCAGGTTTTCAGTGGTATTATCCGGAAGTTTTTATACACACTAAAGGCTATCCAGGATCAAAAAACGGCTTCATCTTCATAAGCATGGGCCGGGTATTTATTAATATCTTATATATGATTGTTTAGGGAGGATGTAAGGAAAATGGCTAATATTAATAAAGAAGATGTTATTGCGTTCATATCTAACATGACGGTACTCGAACTTTCCGAATTGGTTAAAGAGTTGGAAGATAAGTTCGGGGTTACCGCGGCCGCTCCTGTGGCTGTAGCCGCACCCACAGCCGCAGCGGCTGCGCCAGCGGAAGAAAAGACGGAGTTCGATGTTATCCTGACTAATGCTGGAGACAAGAAGATCCAGGTAATCAAAGAAGTACGTGCTATTACCAGCCTCGGACTTAAAGAGGCAAAGGACCTGGTAGAGGGTGCGCCTAAGCCAGTTAAAGAGAGCGTACCTAAGGAAGAGGCTGAAAAGATTAAAAAGCAGTTAGAAGAGGCCGGAGGTACTGTAGAGATCAAGTAAATGCAGTTTAATAGAAAAATTGCCGGATAAAGTCATCTATTAGGTAGAGGAGGATGCCCCTTGAGCTCAAGGGGCGTTCTTGCTTAATCTATTTGGTTAGCGGCGTGCTTTTAAAGATCAATATACTAAAGCCTGTTTATTCGGTTCCTTGCAGGAGGTAAACTGCAGGGCTAATTTCGAATGAACCAGGAAGAGAGAGGGAAGATGGGACAATCTTTTTCAACCATGCAGAGAATAAGGAAAGATTTCGGTCGCATAGGCAGGGTTATTGATATACCTGATCTTATGGAGATGCAGCGCAGGTCGTACGAGCGTTTTCTGCAAAAGGATGTGCCTCCCGAAAAAAGAGAAGACGTAGGACTGCAGGGAGTTTTCAAGAGTGTATTTCCTATAAAGGATTTTAGCGGCACTTCTTCACTGGAATTTGTCCATTATGCATTTGGAGAACCCAAGTATAGTGTTGAAGAATGCCTGCAAAGGGATATGACCTATGAAGCGCCTTTAAAGATAACGGTAAGGCTTGTTTCTTATGATGTAGATAAGGATATCGGTACGCAGAGCATAAGGGATATAAAGGAGCAGGAGATTTATTTCGGCACCATTCCCCTTATGACCGCCCGCGGGACCTTTATAATCAATGGTACGGAAAGGGTTATTGTCAGTCAGTTACAACGTTCGCCGGGCATCTTTTTTGATCATGATCAGGGGAAGACACATTCGAGCGGGAAGGTTCTTTATTCGGCACGAATAATTCCGATTCGTGGTTCCTGGGCCGATTTCGAATTCGATCACAAGGATATTCTCTATGTGCGTATCGATCGCCGAAGAAAGTTCCCGGTTACTACCTTGCTCAAAGCGCTTGGCTATTCAACAGAGCAATTACTGGAGTATTTTTACCAGGCAGAGACCATTTTTATCGACCGAGGTGGTATTAAAAAACGTTTTGTTCCGGAATTGTTTATTGGGAAAAAGGCGGTACGAGACATTGTTGATCCAAAGACCAAAGAGGTAATCGTTAAGAAGAACCGTAAGATTACAAAGATAGTGGCCAAGAAGATAGCAGATGCCAAAATAGAGACTATCCCGCTTGATTTCGAAGATATCAAGGGGTCAATCATGGCCCGCGATCTAATTGACCCGGCCACCGGAGAGGTTCTGATCTCATGTAATGAAGAAATTACCGAGGATAAGTTCCAGTTAATCAAAGAGAGAAAGATCCCGGTGATTGAAACTCTGTATATAGATGGAGTGAGCGTTGGCCCTTCCCTGCGCGATACCTTGCTCTTAGACAGGGTTAACACCCAGGAAGAAGCCATAATAGACATCTATCGCCGACTCCGGCCCAGCAGCATACCTACTCCAGAGATAGCCAATACCTTTTTTAATTCTCTCTTTTTCAGTCCAGAAACTTATGACCTTTCCGATGTAGGACGCTATAAATTGAATCTCCGGCTTAAGATGGATAGTTCTATTACAGACCGAACCCTGAGGGAGGAAGATATTCTGGAGGCCGTGCGCTATCTTATTAAACTTAAGGATACCCAGGGCCCGGTGGATGATATCGACCATCTTGGGAATCGCCGTGTTCGAGCGGTGGGTGAGCTAATCGAAAATCAGTATCGTATCGGTTTAGTGCGCATGGAAAGGGCCATCAAGGAGCGCATGAGCCTTCAAGAGATTGAGGCCGCAATGCCGCATGATCTCATCAATCCCAAGCCGGTTTCTTCTGCGGTCAAGGAATTTTTTGGCACCAGTCAGCTTTCACAGTTTATGGATCAAACCAATCCGCTTTCTGAGATAACTCATGAAAGAAGATTAAGCGCTCTTGGCCCGGGCGGTCTTTCTCGTGAGCGCGCCGGTTTTGAGGTAAGGGACGTGCACCCAACTCATTATGGGCGGATATGCCCGGTCGAGACCCCGGAAGGGCCGAATATTGGCCTTATCGTTTCTCTCAGTACCTATGCCAGGGTAAATCTTTATGGGTTTATCGAGACACCTTATCGTGAAGTAACGAATGGGGTCGTTACTAAAAAAGTTCGTTATCTTTCCGCCCTGGATGAGCAGGATCATGCTATCGCTCAGGCTAATGCGCCTATAGATACAAAAGGTAATTTTTTGCCTGATATTGTCTCTGCCCGCCGCGATGGCGAGTTCGTTATGGTACGTCCGGAAGAAGTAACCTTTATGGACGTCTCGCCTAATCAGTTGGTAAGTGTCGCCGCTTCTCTAATCCCTTTTTTGGAGAACGACGACGCCAACAGGGCATTGATGGGATCAAACATGCAGAGGCAGGCGGTACCTCTTTTGAAGGCAGGCGCTCCGGTGATTGGTACCGGTCTCGAAGGTGTTGTGGCCCGGGATTCCGGAGCTACGGTAGTGGCCAGGGGCTATGGTTACGTGGAAGAAGTGGATGCCAATCGTATTGTAGTACGTTATGAAGATGAAGAGAATCCAAGGCGATCAGCGGGAGTGGAAATTTACAGACTTATCAAGTTCCAGAAGTCAAATCAAAGTACATGCATAAATCAAAAACCGATTGTACACAAAGGAGATTCTGTACGCCCCGGTCAGATAATTGCGGATGGTCCGGCTACGGAAAAAGGCGAACTGGCATTGGGTAAGAACGTAATGGTAGCCTTTATGCCCTGGGGCGGATTTAACTTTGAAGATTCTATACTGGTCAGCGAACGATTGGTAATGGACGATGTTTTTACGTCTATTCATATCGAACAGTTTGAGGCGGTAGCCCGCGATACAAAATTGGGGAAAGAGGAGATTACCCGCGATATCCCCAACGTAGGCGAGGAAGCCCTTAAGGATTTAGACGAAAGTGGCATCGTTCGGATTGGGGCCGAGGTGAAAGCGGGCGATATCCTGGTTGGTAAGGTGACGCCTAAGGGTGAGACACAACTTTCACCGGAAGAGAAACTCTTGCGGGCTATTTTTGGTGAAAAAGCGGGAGATGTAAAGGATACATCACTGCGGGTACCTCCAGGTATCGAAGGTATTGTTATTGATGCCAAAGTCTTTTCCAGGCACGGTGTAGATAAAGATGAACGGGCCAGGTCTATCGAAGACGAAGAAATTACCCGTCTTCGAAGGGATGAAGCTGATGAACTGGCTATTGTGGAAAAGAACAGCAGACGCCGGCTGGAAAAGCTTCTGGTGGGCAAAAAAGTCGCCGTTTCATTAAAAGATGCCAAAGGTAAAATTGCTGTTCGTAAGGGTGAAGAAGTTACCGCGGTTGCCCTGGCCAGGATACCTTTACACAAAATCCGTGACATAACTTTTCCTGAGAAGACCAAGATCGAGCCAGAAATAGAAAAGATTTTAGATAATCATGAGGAACAGGTAGCCCTTATCAAGATGGTTTTTGATGACAGGGTTAACCGCTTTAAAAAGGGTGATGAGTTGCCTCATGGCGTGATAAAAATGGTCAAGGTCTATGTGGCCACCAAACGAAAACTTTCCGTCGGTGATAAGATGGCCGGCCGCCATGGCAATAAGGGTGTGGTCTCAAGAATAATGCCGGTAGAGAATATGCCCTATTTTGAAGATGGAACACCTATGGATATTGTTTTAAATCCGCTTGGCGTTCCCTCACGTATGAACGTAGGCCAGGTTTTAGAAACCCATCTCGGATGGGCAGCAAAAGGGCTGGGAGAGCAGATAGGAAACTTGATTAATAATTGCCAGGTAGCGGCCCTGCGTAAAAAACTAAAAGCTATATTCTCTTCCGAACAATATAAAAAACTTTTCGGGAACATGACCGATGAAGAATTATTAAAGTTTGCTGAGGATTATAGGAACGGTGTGCATATGGCTACGCCGGTTTTCGACGGAGCGGAGGAATCGGACATAAGGGGATTATTAGCCGAGGCCGGTGTTTCGGAATCGGGCCAGGCCACCCTTTGTGACGGTCGAACGGGAGAGACATTTGACCAGAAGGTGACCGTTGGCATTATGTATATGCTGAAATTACATCATTTGGTTGATGACAAGATACATGCCCGTTGTACAGGCCCATATTCCCTGGTTACTCAACAGCCTTTAGGCGGTAAGGCTCAATTTGGCGGCCAGCGGCTTGGTGAAATGGAAGTCTGGGCCATGGAGGCCTATGGTGCTGCCTATTCCTTGCAAGAGTTCCTTACGGTTAAGTCGGATGATGTGCCTGGACGGACCAGAATGTATGAGAAGATAGTTAAGGGGAACAATACCCTGGAAGCCGGCCTGCCCGAGTCATTTAATGTTCTGGTAAAAGAACTTCAGGGTCTAAGTTTAGATGTGGAATTAATAGAAAAAGAGTAGGCGTTCAGCACTCAGTGATTAGTCCGCCCCAAAATTCTCTTCTGGAAGCCGACAGCTAATACCTGAACACTTATGTGAAAGATTAACTAAGAAGGTAAGAAATAAGGAGTAGAAATGGACGACCTATATAATTATTTTGCCAGGTCAAAGGATCCTTCAAACATTAGCGCCGTGCGAATTTCTTTAGCATCGCCGGATAAGGTTCGAGAGTGGTCGCATGGTGAAATCAAAAAACCGGAGACAATAAATTATCGTACATTTAAACCGGAGCGCGACGGTCTATTTTGTGCCAAGATTTTTGGCCCGGCTAAAGATTATGAGTGTAACTGCGGCAAGTATAAACGGATGAAGCATCGCGGAGTGGTATGTGAGAAATGCGGCGTGGAAGTTATACAGTCAAAAGTAAGACGGGAACGGATGGGGCACATCGAACTGGCTGCCCCTGTGGCACATATATGGTTTTTGAAGAGCTTACCCAGCAAAGTGGGAAACCTGCTTGATCTTACGCTTAAAGAACTGGAAAAAGTCCTCTATTTTGAGTCCTATGTGGTAACCGAGTCTTCCGTAGATGCCTTTCCGGTAGGGACTTTGCTTTCAGAAGATCGGTACCGACAGGCTCTAGAAGAGTTTGGAACCAAAGTTAAGGCAGATATCGGAGCGGAAGCCATTAAGTATATGCTTTCTAAGCTGGATATAAACGCCCTTTCCGTGAGCTTGCGTGAGGAACTCCAGAAGACCAATTCAGAGGCCAAGCGGAAAAAGCTGAGCAAGCGGCTACGGGTTGTGGAGGCCTTCAAGGATTCAGGTAACCGTCCGGAGTGGATGATCCTGGATGTGGTGCCGGTTTTACCGCCAGACTTAAGACCTTTGGTGCCGTTAGATGGCGGCCGGTTTGCTACTTCGGATTTAAACGATCTTTACCGGCGGGTAATTAACCGCAATAATCGTTTAAAACGATTAAAGGAACTGGATGCCCCCGATATCATAATCCGCAATGAGAAAAGAATGCTCCAGGAAGCAGTTGATGTCCTGTTCGATAACGGTCGGCGGGGCAAGGTGGTGACCGGTCCGAATAAGAGGCCCCTTAAGTCGTTAAGTGACATGTTGAAAGGCAAACAGGGCCGCTTCCGGCAAAATCTGCTGGGTAAACGAGTGGACTATTCCGGGCGTTCGGTTATCGTGGTCGGTCCTGATCTCCGGTTACATCAGTGTGGTCTGCCTAAAAAGATGGCCTTGGAACTTTTTAAACCTTTTATTTACAATCGATTGGAGCAGAAAGGTTATGTGACGACGATTAAAAGCGCCAAGAAAATGGTGGAGAAGGAGGTTCCGGAGGTATGGGACGCGCTGGACGAAGTGGTGAGGGAATACCCGGTCCTCCTGAACCGGGCGCCTACGCTTCATCGTCTGGGTATCCAGGCCTTTGAGCCGGTTCTGGTCGAAGGTAAGGCCATTCAACTTCATCCCTTGGTCTGTATGGCTTTTAATGCAGACTTCGACGGTGATCAGATGGCTGTTCATGTTCCCGTGTCTATTGAGGCTCAAATAGAGGCCCGGGTTCTGATGATGTCCACCAATAATATTCTTTCGCCGGCGCATGGTGAACCGATTATTATTCCTACCCAGGACGTGGTGTTGGGGATATATTGCATGACGCGTAGCCGGGCGCTGGCTAAGGGCGAGGGTAAGGTGTTTGCAGGGCCAGAGGAAGTTCAGATGGCCTATGATGCCGGTGCGGTCGATCTTCAAGCCCAGATTAAAGTGCGCTTAAATGGTAAATTAGTAGATACGACGACGGGGCGGATATTACTTGGAGATATCTTACCGGAAGAAATCCCGTTTGATGTTATTAACCGTCCCATGAAGAAAAAGGAGCTCGCCCAATTGATTGATAAGTGCTACCGGGTGGCGGGCACTAAAAAGACGGTCCTCTTAGCTGACCGCTTAAAAGATATGGGGTACAAATATGCTACCAAGGCGGGTATTTCCATTTCTATCTCGGATATGGTTATTCCGGCTAAGAAGGTGGGGATCTTAAAGAAGGCCCAAAGTGAAGTGCATGCGGTAGAGAGACAATATACGGATGGTTTGATCACTGACGGAGAAAAATATAATAAGGTAATTGATATCTGGGCTAAGGCCACGGACGATGTAGCTGCGGAGATGATGCGGGGCATAGCCGTACAGCGCATAATAGATAAAGACGGTCGCGTTGTAGAGATGCCGAGTTTTAATCCCATATACATGATGGCTGATTCCGGCGCCCGTGGGAGCAAGGACCAGATCCGGCAACTGGCGGGCATGAGGGGTCTTATGGCCAAGCCTTCCGGTGAGATTATCGAGACCCCGATTACGGCAAACTTTAGGGAAGGCCTTACTGTGCTGCAATACTTTGTATCGACACACGGTGCGCGTAAGGGTCTGGCCGATACAGCTTTGAAGACAGCTAATTCCGGTTATCTGACCCGACGGCTGGTCGACGTAGCCCAGGACTGTACGATTACGGAGGAAGATTGCGGGACTATCGATGGTATTACTATGGAGCCGTTAATCGAAGGTGGCGAGATTATTCAGCGCGTTGGTGATCGTGTCCTCGGTCGTGTGGTTCTCGAGGATATTAATGACCCGTTGACCGGTGAAACCCTGGTAAATGCTAATGAGGAGATTACAGAGTCCCACGTTCAGAAGATAGAGGATGCCGGTATTGAACGGGTAAAAATCCGCTCCGTGCTTACCTGCCGTTCTAAACACGGGGTTTGTATCAAGTGTTACGGCCGTGATCTGGCGCGTGGAAAGATGGTCAACATCGGGGAGGCCATCGGTATTATTGCGGCTCAGTCTATTGGTGAACCAGGAACGCAGCTTACCATGCGTACCTTCCATATCGGCGGTACAGCCAGCAGGAGGGTGGAGCAAGCCGAGATCCGTGCCCGGAATGAAGGGCGGATAAGGTTTATTAACCTGCACACGGTTCGTAATGTGGCGGGCAGCTTGATCGCCATGAATCGCAATGGTGAACTAGCTGTTGTGACTGAGGATGGACGGGAACGTGAGCGTTATCCGGTGACCTATGGGGCGCAGATTTATGTCGAGGACGGACAACCGGTCAAAGCCAATGATCTCCTGGCGAACTGGGATCCTTATACCATCCCGATTTTGACCGATGTTTCTGGGCGGGTCAAATTTGGCGATATCGTAGAAGGTATCACCATGCAGGAGAAGTTGGATCCGGTCACTGGTAAGGCCAGTAGAGTTATCGTTGAATGTAAGGATTCTAGCGTTCGGCCGCGCGTTTCCATAAAGGATGAGAGTGGCAAGACCCTCAAGATTCCTGGTTCTACGACTGAGGCCCGCTATCTTATGCCTATCGGTGCCATCATTATGGCGGTGGAAGCCGACATGGTCAATGCGGGAGAGGCCATTGCGCGTATTCCCCGGGAAACGACAAAAACTAAAGATATCACCGGTGGTTTGCCCAGGGTAGCGGAGCTCTTTGAGGTACGAAAACCAAAAGAGTTTGCGGTGATCAGCGAGATCGACGGTGTGGTCAGCTTTGGCAAGGATGTAAAAGGTAAGCGGAGGGTCATAGTAATGCCTGACATCGGGGAGCCCAAGGAATATCTTATTGCCAAAGGCAAACACATTAGTGTCCATGAAGGGGATTTTATTCGGGCCGGGGAAGCTCTTATGGATGGCTCAGCTAATCCTCACAATATCCTTCGTGTCCTGGGGATTAAGGAGCTAGCACGCTATCTGGTTAATGAGGTGCAGGAGGTTTACCGGTTACAGGGCGTTAAGATCAATGACAAACATATTGAAGTCATTGTGCGTCAGATGCTGCGTCGCGTAAGGATCAAAGAAGTGGGGGACAGCAGCTTTATGCTGGGTGAGCAGGCGGAACGATACCTGTTTGAGCAAGAAAACGAGAAGATTTTGGCCCGGGATGGCCAGCCGGCAGTGGCGGAACCATTACTTCTGGGTATTACAAAGGCTTCTTTGAGCACAGAAAGTTTTATATCTGCGGCCTCCTTCCAGGAGACTACCAAGGTTCTTACGGACGCAGCTATAGCGGGCAAGGTGGATCATCTTTGCGGGCTAAAGGAAAATGTCATTATGGGTCGCCTTATCCCGGCCGGGACCGGTATGGTTTACTATACCGAGGCGCAAAAAGGGGACTAGAGCTGGCGGAAAAAACAATGGTAAATAAGGACGGCGGTTTTTTATCAAATTTGGCAAATAAGTCTTGACAAGAGGCCAGTAAATGGGTAAAAAAACAACTTTTGGATTCGCAAGCGATACAAGACATTTATGGGTTGGAGAATCTAATGCCTACAGTTAATCAACTGGTTCGCAGTGGCCGGAAAAAAGTTAAAAGAAAGAGTTCTGCCCCCGCCTTAAAAGAGTGTCCGCAGAAGAGGGGAGTATGTGTGCGCGTCTATACCACGACGCCCAAAAAACCGAATTCCGCACTGCGCAAAGTGGCCAGGGTGCGTTTAACAAATGGAATAGAAGCGACTTCCTATATTCCCGGGGTAGGGCATAATTTGCAGGAACATTCTGTGGTGTTGATACGCGGAGGACGCGTGAAGGATTTGCCAGGCGTACGGTATCATATCGTTCGCGGTGCGTTGGACACGCTAGGTGTGCAGGATAGGAGAAAAGGGCGTTCCAAGTACGGTGCCAAGAGGCCCAAATAATCGGGTAAAACAGAGATAAGAGGTAGGTATGCCCAGAAGGAAGGTAGTTATAAAGCGGGAGATTAACCCGGATCCAAAATATAATAGTGAACTGGTAGCGAGATTTATCAACCGGATTATGCAAGCTGGTAAAAAGAGTGTCGCCCGGCATATGTTTTATCGTGCCATGGATATCATACGTGATCGGGTCGGGAAGGACCCGGGAGAGGTGTTCAATACCGCCCTGGAAAATGTAAAACCAGTAATTGAAGTTAAGTCCCGTCGAGTTGGAGGTGCTACGTACCAGGTCCCTGTAGAGGTACGGCCGAATAGAAGAGTTGCTCTGGCTATCCGCTGGATAATTAGCTATGCAAATTCACGGGCAGAGAAGTCCATGGAGGAAAAACTGGCGGCAGAATTAGTCGATGCCTATAATAATCGCGGGTCATCGATAAAGAAAAAAGAAGATACACACAAGATGGCGGAAGCCAATAAGGCTTTCGCCCATTATCGTTGGTAATCAGAGTTAAGGCGGAATAATTTCCGGTTTCTTTGATAATAGATCAAAAAGAATAGATTTAGAAGAGGGGAAAATTGCCACGTCTTGTTTCATTAGAAAAGACACGTAATATCGGCATCATGGCACACATTGATGCCGGTAAGACTACTACGACAGAACGCATCCTTTATTATACAGGTGTGTCTTATAAGATCGGTGAAGTGCATGATGGTACTGCAGTTATGGATTGGATGGAACAGGAACAGGAACGTGGCATCACTATTACCTCGGCAGCAACAACCTGTTTATGGAGAGGGCATCGCATAAACCTTATTGATACCCCCGGCCATGTTGACTTTACAGTAGAGGTGGAGCGATCGCTCCGGGTATTGGATGGCGCAGTAGCTGTTTTTTGTGCGGTGGGCGGCGTCGAGCCGCAATCGGAGACGGTGTGGCGCCAGGCTGATCGCTATAAAGTGCCGCGCATTGCCTTTATCAATAAAATGGACCGGGTGGGCGTGGACTTTAAACACTGCTTAGATATGATGAAAAATCGACTTGGCGCCAATCCTGTGGCTGTTCAGATCCCTCTTGGATCGGAGGAGGGGTTTAGAGGAGTCATCGATCTTCTGGGGATGAAGGCGGTAATATGGGATGACTCGACGCTGGGGGCGAAATATCATGTAGAAGATATCCCGCCGGAGCTCGAAGAAGAGGCCTCGGCCTATCGGGAACAGTTGTTAGAAGGATTGGCGGATTTAGATGATGGGTTTATGGAGAAATATTTAGGCGGAGAGGATATCTCCCCGGAAGATATTCGCCTTACCCTGCGTAGGGCAACCTTATCCTTGAGGGCTGTACCGGTTCTATGCGGTTCTGCTTTCAAGAATAGGGGTGTCCAGTTGCTTTTGGATGCCATTATTGATTACTTGCCGGCCCCATCGGATATACCCCCGGTCAAGGGTTTGAATGATAAAGGCGCAGAAGATGACCGGCCGGCAGCAGATGACGCACCTTTTGCCGCGCTGGCCTTCAAGATTATGACCGATTCCTTTATTGGTAATTTGACCTTCCTGCGTGTATATTCCGGTTCGCTGGCCTCAGGTAGTAGTGTGTATAATGCTACGAAGAGGAAAAAGGAAAGAGTCGGCCGGCTGGTCAAGATGCACGCCAATAAGAGGGAAGAGATTAAGGAAGTTTTTGCCGGAGATATAGCGGCTGTTGTCGGTTTGCGGGATGTTTCTACCGGAGATACCCTTTGTGACGAAGGGGCGCCTATACAGTTGGAGGCCATGGATATCCCTCTACCAGTGATATCCGTGGCCATTGAACCCAAGTCTAAAGCGGATCAGGACAGGCTGGGCCTGTCATTAGCGAAGATCGCCCTGGAAGACCCTTCTTTTAAGGTTCGAACGGATGAGGAGACCGGACAGACTATCATCTCCGGGATGGGCGAGATGCATCTGGAAATTATTGTTGATCGCTTGGTCAGAGAATTCAAGGTTGATGCCAAAGTGGGGCAGCCTCACGTAGCCTATAAAGAAACGATTAAAAGAAAGGCCCGGGCCGAAGGAAAATTTGTCAGACAGAGCGGCGGGCGTGGACAATATGGCCATGTCTGGTTGGATATAGAGCCGCTTGAGCCGGGTAAGGGCATTGAATTTGTAGATGCCATTAAAGGTGGTGTGGTACCCAGGGAGTATATACCGGCCGTGGAAAAGGGAATAAGGGGGGCGGCAGAGGTTGGTGTATCGGCCGGTTACCCGATGACCGACATTAGAGTAACCCTGATAGATGGCTCGTATCATGAGGTTGATTCTTCAGAGATGGCTTTTAGCATCGCTGCTTCCATGGCCTTCAAAGAGGCCGCCAGAAGGGCGGAGCCGGTACTGCTAGAACCTATTATGTCTTTGGATGTGGTCACTCCGGAGGAATTTATTGGTGAAGTAATCGGCGACATTAACGGAAGAAGGGGTAAATTAGTCGGCCTGGAGACCAGACCAAGCATCCAGATCGCGGCGGCCAGGGTTCCGCTAGAGCAAATGTTTGGTTATGCCACGGACCTGCGTTCAAAAACCCAAGGCCGGGCGACGTTTACCATGCAATTTTCACACTATGAACCAGTTCCCGTTTCCGTGGGCGAAGAGATTATGCGAAAGGCAGCCGCGATGTAAGATTTATTATGTGGGGATAATTTTTGCCTGGCTGTTAGATCTAAGGAGGATTTTGAGATGGGGAAGAAGAAATTTGAGCGTAAGAAGCCGCATGTGAACATAGGGACGATAGGGCATAAAGACCATGGTAAGACGACGTTGACGAGTGCGATAACGTCGGTGTTATCGAAGGCCGGTTTTGCGGAGCATATACCGTTTGATCAGATAGACAAGGCGCCGGAGGAGAGGGAGCGGGGGATAACGATAGCGACGGCGCATGTGGAGTATGAGACGGCTAAGCGGCATTATGCGCATGTGGACTGTCCTGGTCATGCTGACTATATAAAGAATATGATAACGGGAGCGGCGCAGATGGACGGTGCGATATTGGTAGTGGGAGCGGATGATGGTCCGATGCCGCAGACGAGGGAGCATATATTGTTAGCGCGTCAGGTTGGGGTGCCGACGATAGTGGTATTTTTGAACAAGGTGGACATGGTGGACGATCCGGAGTTGATAGAGTTAGTGGAGCTGGAGTTGAGGGAGCTGTTGTCGAAGTATGAGTTTCCCGGGGACGATATACCGATAATACCCGGGAGTGCTTTAAAGGCCCTGGAGTGTAGTTGTGGCAAGAAGGAGTGTGTGAATTGCGGGCCGATATGGAAGTTAATGGATGCGGTGGACAGTTTTATACCGAATCCGGTGCGGGATATAGACAAGCCGTTTTTGATGCCGGTGGAGGATGTATTTAGCATATCTGGTCGTGGTACGGTGGTAACGGGCCGGGTGGAGCGAGGGATGGTCAAGGTAGGAGAAGAGGTGGAGATAGTAGGGATTCGTCCGACGACGAAGACGGTATGTACTGGTGTGGAGATGTTTCGTAAGATATTGGATCAGGGCCAGGCTGGGGACAATATAGGGGTACTGCTTAGAGGTACGAAGCGTGATGAGGTGGAGCGTGGCCAGGTGGTAGCGAAGCCTGGGAGCATAACGCCACATACGAAGTTTAAGGCGGAGTCGTACATATTGACGAAGGAAGAGGGTGGGCGGCATACGCCGTTTTTCAACGGGTACAGGCCGCAGTTTTATTTTCGGACCACGGATGTTACCGGGGTAGTGAAGTTGCCGGCGGGAGTGGAGATGGTGATGCCTGGGGACAATGTATCGATGGAGGTGGAGTTAATTACACCGATAGCGATGGAGAAGGAACTCAGGTTTGCTATTCGAGAGGGTGGACGCACCGTTGGCGCAGGCGTCATCAGCGAAATAATGGAATAAATAATTTCCTGGCATCAGGATGGGAAAGAAATATGATTCAAAACCATAAAATTCGTATCCGTTTGAAGGGTTATGATCACAACCTTTTGGATCAGTCTACGGCTGAGATTGTGGAAACAGTGAGGCGTGCCGGGGGGAAGGTAGCGGGGCCGATTCCTCTACCTACGGTAATTAACAAGTATTGTGTCTTGCGCTCTCCCCATGTAGATAAAAAGTCCAGAGAACAGTTCGAAATTCGGACACATAAAAGGCTCCTGGATATTTTGGAGCCGACGCAACAAACCATCGACGCCCTTATAAAACTGGAACTTTCGGCCGGGGTCGATGTCGAGATAAAACTCTAGAAGAATTCTCGTTTGAAATCTGAAGGCTATAGGATAAAGAGATGATCAGGGGAATGCTAGCGCGTAAGCTGGGAACGGCCCGTATTTTTTCGGAAGAGGGACATTCCATTCCGGTAACGGTGGTAGAAGCAGGGCCTTGTACTATTATCCAGAAGAAAACCAGAGAAAAAGATGGCTATAATGCTATCCAGTTGGGCTTTATGCCTCAAAAGGAACGTCGTGTGACTAAACCTGAAGCCGGCCATTTTAAAAAAGCAGGTAAGGGATGTTACCGCTACTTGCGTGAGTTTTCTATTGATGATGAGGAACTCGAGTCCTATGAAGTAGGACAGGAGGTCACGGTAGAAAACTTTGAGGTTGGCGAAAAAATAGATGTGGTGGGGATTAGTAAGGGTTGCGGTTTTGCCGGCGTTATAAAGCGGCATGGCTTCCATGGGGGCAAGGAGACGCATGGCTCCATGTCCCACCGTGTCGTGGGTTCTATTGGAGCCAGCTCTTTCCCCTCGCGCGTCACTAAGGGGAAGAAGATGCCTGGTCACATGGGTAATAGCCGGGTTACAGCGAAAAACCTGACCATTTTAGATGTGCGGCCGGATGAAAATGTGCTGGTGCTCAAGGGGTCGGTACCAGGAAGCAAAAACGGCCTATTGTTGATACATAAGTGCCTTTAAGGTAAGTATGGCTTATTGAGGGATGTTATAATGCCAGTCGTAGATGTCTATAACATGCAAAAAGAGAAAGTTTCAGAGATTACTCTGAACGATGTTGTCTTTAGTGTTCCGGTTCGGGAAGATGTGCTGCATGAGGTCGTGACTATGCAACTGGCCAAGCGCCGTTCAGGTACAGCTTCAACTAAAGGCCGGAGTGAGGTCAGCGGTGGCGGGCGCAAGCCTTGGCGCCAGAAGGGCACAGGCCGGGCGCGGAGTGGTAGCAATACCTCGCCCCTGTGGAGACGCGGAGGAGTGGTTTTTGGCCCAAAACCACATGACTATAGCTATAAGGTGCCGCGCAAGGTTAGAAAGCTGGCGCTCCGTATGGCCTTAAGTGCCAAGCTGAGAGATAGCCAGATGTTGATTGTGGCTGATTTTACTTTAAATGAGATCAAGACAAAGAAATTTACCCAGACTATGAATACCCTCGGTGTAGAAAATGTCTTGATTGTAATGAACGAGCGACAGGAAAATCTGGAAAAATCAGCCCGCAATATACCTTATATAGATGTCTTGCCGTACACGGATATTAATGTGCACGATATCTTAATACATAAGAATCTGATTTTGCACAGGGATTGTATCCCAAAGATTGAGGAGTTTCTCTTGTCATGAAGGATATCTATCAAATAATAAAAGGCCCATGCCTCACGGAGAAAAGCACCTGGCAGAAAGAAACCGCCAATCAGGTTTGTTTTATTGTGGACCGGCAAGCTAATAAAATAGAGATAAAAGAGGCAGTCGAGCGTATTTTTAAGGCCAAAGTAGAGGCCGTCCGGACCCAGGTTAACCCCGGCAAACAGAGACGGGTTGGCCGTAATGTGGGATATAGTTCTGACTGGAAGAAGGCCATTGTGACTTTAAGGCCTGGAGAGCGTATAGAATTTTTCGAAGGCGTTTAAAGAGAGTTTTGATGTGAGGAACGGTTATGCCAATCAAGAGTTATAAACCTACATCACCGGGTAGAAGGGAACAAACTGCTATTGTGGGCGAGGGCTTATCTGCAGTTGAGCCGGAAAAGAGCCTCCTGGTTCCTGTAAATAAGAGCGGCGGCCGAAATAATGCGGGCCGGATGACGGCACGACACAAAGGCGGGGGACATAAGAGAAAATATAGATTGATTGATTTCAAACGTGACAAGCGTGATGTTTCAGCAAGGGTGGCGAGCATTGAGTACGACCCTAACCGTTCGGCGCGCATTGCCCTCCTCCATTACGCAGATGGAGAAAAACGCTACATTTTAGCTCCAGTTGGCCTGGTGGTAGGGGATACGGTAGTGTCTGGCGAAAATGCGGACATTAAGCCAGGCAATGCCCTGCCTATTGGTAAGATGCCCATGGGTACCCTGGTGCATAACCTGGAACTACGGCCTGGCAAGGGTGGGCAGATTATACGGAGTGCCGGCTCCTATGGTCAGCTCATGGCTAAAGAGGGTAAATATAGTCAGATTAAGTTGCCTTCGGGTGAGGTGCGGCAGGTTCATGTGGCCTGTATGGCTACGGTGGGTCAAGTCGGTAATCTGGAACATGAAAGCGTCTCTTTGGGTAAGGCCGGCCGTGCGAGATGGATGGGGAAAAGGCCCCATGTGCGCGGTGTGGCCATGAACCCAGTCGACCATCCTATGGGGGGCGGCGAAGGAAAGTCTTCCGGGGGTAGGCACCCCTGTACTCCATGGGGCTATCCTACCAAGGGCTATAAGACCCGCCGGCGAAAGCCCAGTGATGAATTTATAATCAAACGGCGTTCCTAGGTATTATCAATCTTCTAACACCAGGTTATGGTGTTGGTCTGGGATTTATGTAATTTCAAGGGGGAACAAGGTGCCAAGATCGGTTAAGAAAGGTCCCTTTATTGATGAGCACTTAATGAAGAAGTTGGGCGAGGCTCGTCAAGCTCAGGGGAAAAGGGTTGTTAAGACCTGGTCACGGCGGTCAACTGTTATACCGGACATGGTTGGTCTTACATTTGCGGTGCACAATGGTAAGAAGTTTATACCGGTTTTTGTTTCCGAGAATATGGTTGGCCATAAACTCGGGGAATTTTCGCCCACGCGTACTTTTCACGCCCACTCTGGCGATCGCAAGACCAAAGTTAAAGGAAAAAAGTAGCTTGCGAGAGATTATTTTCAGCAGGTGATTTTGGACTGGGGAGTGTAAGGAGCTATGGAGTCTAAAGCAGTAGCAAGGTATGTGCGCATTTCTACAGCGAAGGCTAGAACGGTGACCAGGCCGGTAAGCGGCAAGAAGGTAAATGAGGCCTTGAATATCTTGAAATTTGTTCCGAAAAAGGCAGCGCGGCTGGTGAGTAAGGTTATCTATTCGGCTTTAGCGAATGCCGCACAGAATCCTAAAATAGACGTGGACACACTTTATATTAAGAATATCTTCGTCGATGACGGCCCCAGGCTGAAACGTTGGCGGGCCAGGTCCATGGGAAAAGCTAATCGAATAATCAAACGTACGAGTCATATAACCGTAGTTCTGGATGAAAAATAGGAGATAAGGCAGGAGGACAACTTGGGGCAGAAGGTAAATCCGATTAGTTTTAGACTTGGTTATATAAGAACCTGGGATTCACGATGGTTTGCTAAAAGAGATTTTTCATCCTTTCTTTATGAAGATAAAAAGATTCGAGACTTCATAAAGAAGAAGCTTTATCATGCCGGGATTTCCAAGCTCTTGATCGAGCGAGCCGGTGATAAGCTAAAGGTGAAAATTCATACTGCCCGGCCCAGCATCGTCATCGGTAAAAAGGGCGTAGAGATAGAGAAGCTTAAACAGGAGATAGAGAAGCAGATCAACCGGCCGGTTATTTTGGATATTCACGAAGTGCGGAAACCGGAGCTGGATGCTCAACTGGTAGCAGAAAGTGTGGCCTTACAATTGGAGCGGCGGGTTTCGTTTCGCCGGGCCATGAAGAAGGCGGTGTTTACGGCCCTAAGGCTTGGCGCTAAGGGTGTACGGATAGCTTGTGCCGGTCGGCTTGGCGGCGCAGAGATGGCCAGGCGTGAGTGGTACCGGGAAGGGAGGGTGCCGTTGCATACCCTACGCGCAGATATAGACTATGGTTTTGCTGAGGCCAAGACCACGTACGGGATCATTGGGGTCAAGGTATGGATGTTTAAGGGCGAAGTGTTTCCGGAAGCGGGCACTGCATAAGAAGACTTAACCTAAGAGGAACAATATGCTTAGTCCCAAAAAAGTTAAATATCGCAAACAGCAGAAAGGGCGTATGAAGGGGGCAGCCTATAGAGGGAGCACCCTGGCTTTTGGTGATTATGGGCTCCAGGCCTTGACTTGCGGCCGGCTGACTGCTCAACAGATTGAGGCGGCGCGAATCGCTATCACCCGGCATGTTAAACGCGGCGGCAAGGTATGGATAAGGATATTCCCTGATAAACCGATTACTAAAAAGCCCGCTGAGACACGTATGGGTAAAGGAAAAGGATCTCCGGAGGGATGGGTGGCCGTGATTAAACCGGGGCGCATGCTCTATGAGATGGAGGGAGTCAGCAGGGCAGTGGCTATGGAAGCCTTAAGACTGGCTGCATATAAATTGCCTCTGCCGACACAGGTTGTATCAAGGAGTGCATTATCATGAAAGCAAAAGACCTCCGTGTCTTAAGTCCGGATGAACTAAGGACAAAGATTAAGGACCTCAGGGAGGAGTTGTTCAGGATTAAATTTCAGCATTCGATCCGGCAATTAGAAAATACAGCCAGGTTTCCTGTATTAAAACGTGATATTGCCCGGATCGAGACAGTTCTCCGTGAAAAATAAAAAGTTTTAGTTTTTGGTTTTTGAAGGTGATAAGAAGATGAAAGAAGCTGGGCATCGTAAAACACAAATTGGTATCGTAGTCAGCGATAAAATGGACAAGACGATAGTAGTGCAGGTAGAACGGCTGTTTAAACACCCTGTCTATAAGAAATATGTCCGCAGGCGGGCTAGGTATAAGGCTCACGATGAAGGTAATACCTGTAAAGTGGGCGATAAGGTAATGATTGAGGAAGGTCGCCCGCTGAGCCGTGAGAAAAGGTGGGGAGTAAGACAGGTTATTGAGCGGGCAGTTTAAAACTAACTAGGCTATATCTCCAGGCCCAACGTTTAATAGCATACTTGAGGACTATAAGGGGAATAAGGCAATGATACAGACAGAAACCCGATTAAATGTGGCTGACAACTCAGGAGCAAAACTTGTGGGTTGCATCCGGGTGTTGGGCGGCACACGACGACGATATGCCCGCGTTGGTGACGTGATTATTGTTTCTGTTAAAGAGGCTCTTCCCAATTCTAAGGTAAAAAAGGGAGATGTGATGCGGGCCGTAGTCGTACGGACGGCTAAAGAAGTAGGACGTCCGGATGGAAGTTATATCCGTTTTGATGATAATTCGGCAGTGCTTATTAGTGCCCAGGGGGAGCCTATCGGTACGCGTATCTTTGGGCCGGTGGCCCGGGAACTACGGGCAAAAAAATTCATGAAGATTATTTCTTTGGCTCCGGAGGTACTTTAGGGATGGATCGCCTAAGAACTTATATAAAGAAGGATGACCGGGTAATGGTCATGGTTGGCAAGGATAGGGGTAAGATAGGTAAGGTATTAAGGATTATTCCCAAGAAATATCGGGCTCTGGTAGAGAAGGTTAATGTAGCGAAGAGACATACGCGTCCGGGGCCGCTTTCAAAAGAGGGTGGCATTATAGAGAAAGAGGCTCCGGTACATATATCGAACCTGATGTTAGTTTGTCCAAAATGTACAGACCCCGTACGGGTTAGCTTTAAAACCCTTGAAGACGGGAAGAAGGTGCGTATCTGTCGTAAGTGCGGAGAACCTATTGAAAATAAAGGATAAAAGCGGTCTGATGTTGGAGGCTTTGGCATGGCTTCGATGAAGGAGTTTTATCAGAAGGAATGTGTGCCTCTCCTGATGAAGGAGTTTGGCTACAAAAATACAATGCAGGTTCCCAGGATGGTTAAGATTGTGCTTAACGTGGGCTTAGGGGAGGCTATTCAAAATGCAAAAGCGCTGGAATCGGCGACAGAAGAGTTATCTTTAATCGCTGGACAGCGACCAGTGATAACTAAGGCCAGGAAGTCAATAGCTTCTTTTAAGCTGCGCGAGGGAATGTCTATTGGTTGTATGGTGACTTTACGCGGAGACCGCATGTATGATTTTCTCGCGAAGCTGGTGCATGTGGCCTTGCCCCGGGTGCGAGACTTTAGAGGGGTATCTGAAAAGTCTTTTGACGGTAGAGGGAATTATACTTTAGGCATCAAGGAGCAGATTATCTTCCCGGAGATCGACTATAATAAAGTTGAAAAAATAAGAGGTCTTAATGTGACCATTGTTACTTCAGCTCAGACTGATGCCGAGGGCAGATATTTATTGAAACTGTTGGGTATGCCATTCAGAAGCTAGATAAGGAGGAATATCTTGGCCAAAAAGTCTTTGATTGAAAAGGCAAAAAGACCTCAGAAGTTTGGTGTGCGGAGCTACAATCGGTGTCCACTTTGTGGACGACCGAGGGCTTTTATACGGCAGTTTGGCATGTGCCGTATATGCTTCCGCAATATGGCGGGAAGGGGCGAAATCCCCGGGGTAATTAAGTCCAGCTGGTGAGACTTTGGCAGCAGGTGAAAAATAAGAGGTGCGGTGAATATGTGCATGACTGATTCCTTAGGTGATATGCTTACCCGTATAAGAAACGGGGCAAAAGCGCGATTTGAAAAGGTGGACATTCCGTTTTCTAATATGAAAGCCAATGTTGCCCGGGTATTAAAAGAAGAAGGTTTTATCAAAAATTACAAGATCGTTAAGGATAAGGGGAATACCATACTGCGTATCTATCTGAAATACGATGAGAGCAGTATGAGCATCTTTAATTCGATAAAGAGGATAAGTAAGCCCAGCCGGCGGTTTTATGTCGGGCATGAAGATATCCCCAAAGTGATGCGTGGTCTGGGTATCGCTGTTCTTTCTACGTCTAAGGGGATTATGACCGGTGAGGAAGCTCGTAAAAATGCCATTGGCGGGGAGCTATTGTGCCAGGTATGGTAAAAGAAAATTGTAACTATTCAGCCACAGATTCACACAGATGAACGCAGCTAGGTTTAAATACAAAGAAATCACAGATATTATTCTTAGAAGTTTTAAGGCAGAAAACCAGAATTCAAAAGATTTGTATATGATAATAAAAGAAAAAATATCAGTGATGATCAGCGTAGATCGGCGGCTGAGT
>DSAQ01000213.1 GCA_011046395.1 Pseudomonadota bacterium | reverse complement strand
AGTTTTTTAACCCGAAACCCGTAATACAGAACCTGCAACTGGAAGGATCAAAGCTGAAGGCTGAAGGCTGCGAGCTACAGACTCTATGCTCTGTAGTTAATCTTTCAATAAGCAAAAAGGATGATCTCGTAAAAAGTCAAAATTGGGACGGCACAGTAAAAAGCTCCAGTTGCAAGGCGCGCAAATCCTGAGGAATGAGGCGTACTTTATAGCTACGTCGCAGTGACGAAGGATGCCGCGCAACGCAGCAAATGGACTTTTTACGAAGCCGTCAAAAAGGAGCGGGGATAACATGGGAAAGGATGTACTTACAGGGACTTATTTTCTGACCGGGAATGAGGCCTGCGCGGCAGGGGCGCTGGCCGCCGGTTGCCGTTTCTTTGCCGGTTATCCCATCACGCCGTCCAGTGAGATAGCGGAACGGATGTCCATCCGCCTTCCCCAGGTAGGGGGGGTCTATATCCAGATGGAAGACGAGATAGCCTCTATGGCCGCCATACTGGGCGCATCCTGGGCCGGGGCCAAGAGCATGACCGCCACCTCCGGGCCGGGCATCAGCCTCATGCTGGAGAATATCGGTCTCGGTGTAATGACGGAAACACCCTGCGTCGTTGTCAACGTCATGCGCGGCGGGCCTTCCACCGGCCTCCCCACCCTGGTTGGGCAGGCCGACGTCATGCAGGCCAGATGGGGAAGCCACGGCGACTACGAGATTATAGCCCTTTCCCCCTCCTCACCGCAGGAGGCCTTCGACTATACCATAAGGGCCTTTAACCTGGCGGAGACCTGGCGCGTACCGGTAATCCTGCTCATGGACGAAGTAGTGGGACACATGCGCGAGCGCGTGGTCATCCCTGAGAGAAAGGATATAAAGGTTGCGAACAGACCGGGGCCAGGCGAGCCGCCCGGCAAATTTAAGGCATTTAAGCCTAAAAAGGATCTCATCCCGGAGATGCCCGTGGCCGGACAGGGGTATGCCATTCATGTCACCGGCCTTACCCATGATGAACGGGGCTACCCGGCAATAGAATGGGAGGCGCAGGAAAAACTGGTATACCGTCTCGTGAAAAAAATCCGCCTCAATTCCGCCAAAATCGCATCCTGGGAAGAAACCGGCGTGGAGGGGGCTGAAATTATCCTTATCTCTTACGGCGTTTCCACCCGGATATGCCGCGCCGTCCGGGAAATAGCCCGTGAAAAGGGCGTAAATCTTGGTCTGTTCCGATTAGAAGTAATCTGGCCCTTCCCGGAAAAACGGGTGCAGGAACTGGCCACCCGTATCAAGGCCTTTGTCACCGTAGAGATCAACTATGGCCAGATCGCCCTGGAGGTAGAGCGCTGTGTCGCCGGTAAATGTATAACGCAGCTCGTTGGACATGGCGGCGGGACGGTCCATGACCCCCAAAAAGTCCTTGAGGCCGTTGAGGAGATAGCGTCATGATTGAACCACAGATTTTAGACCATCCCAAGGATCTGCTCCTGCGTAAAGAGAGGATCCCACATATCTGGTGCCCCGGCTGCGGCCTGGGATCGGTGCTTTCGGCCCTGGTGGATGCCTTAAAAAGTTCCGGCCTGGACTTTAAAAACGTGGCTGTCGTCTCCGGTATCGGCTGCACCGGCCGCGCCGCCGGTTATCTCAACCTGGACAGTTTTCACACCACCCATGGCCGCGCTATTCCTTACGCCACCGGGCTGAAACTGGCCAACCCGGATCTGACGGTCATTGTCTTCAGCGGAGATGGTGACCTGGCCGCTATTGGCGGGAATCATCTTATCCACGCGGCCCGCCGCAATGTGGATATAAAAGTAATCTGTGTTAATAACTTCAACTATGGCATGACCGGCGGGCAGGGCGGGCCAACCACTCCCCGGCTGGCACGGACTACAACGACCATTTACGGAAACACGGAAAAACCCTTTAATCTCGTCCACCTGATGGCTGCCTGTGGCGCGCCATACGTAGCCCGCTGGACATCCGCCCATCCTCATTATATGAAGATCGCTATGGGCGAGATGCTGAAAAAGGATGGCTTTTCCTTCCTGGAGGTTATTGCTCCCTGCCCGACCAATTTTGGGCGCCGGAACAAGCTGCGCGAGATTAAGCTCCTCCAGCGTTTTCTGGAACAAGCCATCCTCGAGGCCCAACCCGACATCGCAAAGGCGGATATAGAACTGGATTCACCCATCCTGTGTGGTAAGTTCGTGGACCTGGAACGGCCTTCGTACCTGGCGGCCCTCAAAGAGACCGTATCGGCCAAGGTCAAGGTCTATGACTTCCGGGGGGACGGGCGGGTGCCGCTGGAGGAAGCGCCGGTGAAACCCGCAGCAGCCAAGGCTCCCGGGAAACCAGCGGAGGTTCCTTCGGAAAGACCCATAATCCAGCGCCCCGTACAGATCAAGCTGGCCGGCCTGGGTGGCCAGGGCATAGGGCTCTGCGGTCTCATTATCGGCCGGGCGGCCGCGATTTTTGACCACAACCAGGCCGTCTATACCCAGGAATACAGCCCGGAGGCGCGTGGCGGGGCGTCGGCTTCCAGTATAATCATCGCCTCGGGACAGATCCATACGCCCTACGTTACAGAACCGGATATAATGGTTATTATGGCCCAGGGGGCCTACAACAAGTACCAAAAGGACGTGCGGCCAGGAAGCCGTCTCATCATAGATAAAGACCTGGTAAGGCCCAAAGACCTGCCTGATTCCGTCCAGATACAGGCCATACCGTCCACGCGGCTGGCTGAGGAATTAGGGCAAAAGGTAGTGGCCAATATCGTTATTCTCGGCTTTTTTACAGCCCTTGTTCCACACATCAGTTTAGCGGCTATGCAGAAGGCCTTGAAGGGTTCAATCCCCAAAGGGACCGAAGAACTCAACCTGCGCGCCTTTGAAACAGGCTATAACTACGGCAAGAAGATGCAAGAAGAGGAGGCAGTATAGAGATCATGGCTACTAAAGCCAAAGGGAAAGCGTCCGGTAAAAAGTCTTCGGAGACCCGGCTGATTCCGATATACATAATGGGTAAAAAGTATGAGGTACCTGAAACCTTAACTATTCTTACAGCCATGGAATACGCAGGCTACCGGCATATCCGGGGCTGCGGATGCCGCGGTGGTATCTGTGGGGCCTGTGCCACGGTCTATCGTCTCTCCGGGGAGTATCGTCTCAAATTCGGGTTGGCCTGCCAGACCGTGGTGGCCCCGGATATGTACCTGGCACAGATACCGTTCGTCCCGGCAAACAAGGCCATATACGATATTGAAAAACTCACACCGGACATAAACAGCATTGGCCGGATTTATCCTGATCTCTACCGGTGTCTGGCCTGCAACACCTGCAGCAAGGCCTGCCCCATGGGTATCAGTGTGATGGATTATGTGCAGGCCCTCCTCAAAGGCGATATTGCCGGGTGCGCCCGCCTTTCCCATAGCTGCACCATGTGCGGTATCTGCGCCCTCCGGTGTCCGGCCGAGTTGCAGCAATTCCACATGGCCATGCTGGCCCGGCGGCTCTATGGCCGGTACCTCCAGCCGCGGGCCAGACACCTGGAAAAACGGGTTAAGCAGATAAAAGAAGGAAAATTTGATTCGATGATGGACGCAATCATGTCCTTGAATAACCATGAATTGAAACGGCGTTACGCCCGGCGGGAATGGGAGCCGGAGTCCTATGAAAACCCGGACTGGCAGCCGGAAGAAACGAAATATCTGATATTAGATTAAGAAGTCAGATGTCAGGAGTCGGGAGAATGGTTGCGAGTTGCGAGTTTTTTAACCCGAACCTCGTAACCCGGAACCCGCAACTGGAAGGCTGAAAGCGGTATGCTGACAAAGGAGTCCAAAATGGCAGAAGGGCAGGCCATCGGTTATCCGCCGGGGCTAAAGGAACTTATCCAGGCAGTAGAGCATACGAGACCTGAGCGCCTGGCACGGGTAAAGGCCAACCAACATTTCCCCAGGCTAACCCGGAAAGAAGGCGAAAAAGTACTCAAGTCTTATCACCCGGACTACAAGCCGGGTGGACGCCGCAAGCTCAGGGTCGGCGCCAATAAAAGCGAAATTTTGGCTAACGAAGTAGCCGACCTCCTGGAATCCTATAGCCGTATTGATCCGGATGCCTTTGATGACCGGCTGAAAAAGCCTGATTATGAGACTGACGTCCTGATTCTCGGTGGCGGTGGGGCTGGTGCGGTAGCCGCCCTCTTCGCCCGGCAGAACGGCCTACGGGTCGTTATTGCCACAAAGCTTCGCCATGGCGACTCAAATACCGTTATGGCTGAAGGCGGAATACAGGCGGCGGACCGGCCGTTTGACTCGCCATACCACCATTACCTGGATACCATGGGCGGCGGCCATTTTACCAATAACCCCTATCTGGTAAAGGCCCTGACCATGGATGCCCCGCTTATCATCCGGTGGCTGGAAGACTTAGGCGTTATGTTTGATAAGGATAAAGCGGGTAATATGATCGAGCTTAAAGGCGGGGGCATCTGCCGGAGGCGTATGCACTCTTCCGCGGATATGATCGGGGCTGAGATAATGCGTGTCCAGAGAGATGAGATACGCAATCACCCGAAGGAAATACAGGTCTTGGAATTCTCGCCGGCCGTTGAACTGCTCATTGACGAGACAAAGGCCGTAAGCGGCGCCATACTCTATAACCTTGAAACCCGGGAGTACAGTGTAGTTAAGGCCAGGGCCGTTATTATGGCCACCGGTGGCTTCGGCCGCCTCCATATCCAGGGGTTTCCCACAACCAACCACTACGGGGCAACCGGCGATGGGTTAGTGCTGGCCTATCGGGCAGGCGTGCCGCTGGTCAATATGCGTTACGCACAATACCACCCTACCGGCACAGTATTTCCAGAACAGAACTTCGGGCTGCTCATTACAGAGAAGGTACGCACCCTTGGCGCGCAGTTTATAAACATGCACGGCCAGGAATTTGCCCATCCCCTCGAACCGCGTGATGTAGCCTCCTCGTGTATAATCCGCGAATGCATGGAAAGGAACGGCCGTATCGTTACCCCAACCGGCCACTACGGCGTCTGGCTGGACACCCCGATGATTGACCTGCTGTGGGGCAAAGGGACAGTGGAGAAAGAACTGAGCGCCAAGTATCTACAGTTCAAACGATATGGCATAGATATTTCCACGGAACCTATTATCGTTTATCCGACTCTCCACTATCAGAACGGGGGATTAGAAATTAATGAATGGGGAGCGACCAGGGTCCCCGGGCTCTTTGCCGCCGGGGAAGTAACCGGAGGCATCCATGGCGACAACCGTCTTATGGGGAATTCCCTTCTGGACATACATGTCTTTGGACGGCGGGTCGGGATAAAGGTCAGCGAATTCATCAAGGCCAGGAAAAAGGGCAAACGGCTTTCTCTTAGCCATCTGAGGAGTTATCACGCCGACTTAAGAAAAACAGGCGTGAAGACAAAACGGGTTGCGCCTATTTTGCTTCCTGATTACGTCCACCGCTCTGCGCCAGCCTGTCCTCATAAATTTTGACATTCATCTCCTTGAAAAGTCTGGTGCGCAGCCGGTTGAGCACCTTATCCTCCCGTTCAACCCGGAGCCTTTGAATGATAGCTGGTTCTACCTTGCTATAGTCCACTGATGTGGCGGCCTTTTTATCTTCAATCAATATAATCGCATAACCCTTTGCCGTAGGCATAGGTGTGCTAACCCCTCCCTTACCTAACTTAAAGATAGTCTCGGCAAAATCAGGTTTCATCCGGTCGCGACTTACCCATCCAATATAGCCACCGTTTGCCTTCGAGGGATCGATAGACTTTTCTTTAGCCAGTTGGACAAAGTCATGCCCTTCTTGCAAGGCCTTTATAATTTCTTGTCCTTCCTCTGGCGTCCGAACCACAATCTGCCTCATCTTGACCTTTTCCGGCTCAGTAAACTGTTCCTTACGCGATTCATAATACTGCCTGGCCTCCTTTTCCCCTGGAACAGGCTCCTTGGCCATCTCAGCCCTGAGCAGCTCTGCCGCTAAGATTCGTTTTTTAATACTTCCTAACTGTTCCTTTACCTCCGGCTTCTGGTCAAGCTTAAGGCGCTCGGCCTCCCGGCTGAGGAGGGCGGTAGTAACAAGATCGTCAAGAACATATTTCCGGCCTTCTTCGGTCTTAAACCGTTCCTGATAAGGCAACGGAAGGCGTTTAATGGCCCGGTCAAGCTGATTTAAGGTAATCTTTTCTTCCCCTATCTCCGCCACTACCGGCGAGGTGTCCGTTTGCACAGGCTCTTCCGCAACCTTGACCTCTCCTGGTTGCTTCGGCTGTTCCTTAGCACAGGATAAGAGCGTAACACACAACATAAGCATAAGAACTATATGGCCTGATCTTTTCAGCATAGGGGACTCCTTCTTTGGACCTGGGGCATCATTTAGCACAACATGGTAAAGTAAGCAAGGGAATCTTCATAACTTGTGCTAACCAAACAAAAAACTTGACATAAGTCCGCCCTCTCAGATAGTATCCGCTTACTATAGGCAACATCGCTGGTCATTAGACATCAGTCATTGGTTAACTGTGGAAAATCTTTAACTATTGGTCCCTTTTACCCGTGACAGATGACTATTGACAAATGACGTTCACTATAAAAGTAAAGGGGAGTAGCTGAATCGGTGGCTATCGTCAGCACGTTCGCCTGAGGCGAGCCGGTACCACTGGTTAGGTAAACCTAACAAGCGAGACCTTTACCACGATGATCATTCATCCTGTGGTAAAGGTCTTTTTGTTTAGGAAAAGGAGAGTATAAGAGGAGTCTTATGCGCTGGCGCCAGAAGAAGATAGACGAGGTTATTGAAGATCTGGGTTCATCCCTTAAGGGCCTTTCTCCAGAGGAAGCGGAGAAACGGCTCCAGGAATATGGGCCTAATGAATTAAAGGAAAAAGAGAGAAAGACCCCCTTCATGATGTTTCTCGACCAGTTCAAGGACTTCATGATTCTTGTCCTCATGGCTGCCGCAGTTATATCGGGAATCATTGGTGAGCCTTCAGATACCATCGCCATAGTGGTAATCGTCGTTCTTAACGCCATCATTGGATTTGTCCAGGAATACCGGGCAGAAAAGGCGATGGCCGCCCTTAAAAAAATGGCAGCCCCGACGGCAACGGCCATAAGAAACGGAACACCTGAAAATATCCCTGCGTCTCAGCTCGTCCCTGGCGATGTGGTGCTCCTTGAGGCCGGGAAGGTTGTACCGGCAGACCTGAGACTTACTGAGGCCGCCCAGTTGAAGGTGGAAGAGGCGGCCCTTACCGGAGAATCCGTACCCGTTGAAAAACACACAAAGGCGCTCCATGATGAGCTTTTACCCATCGGCGACCGGAAGAACATGGCCTACAAAGGCACATTTGTAACCTATGGACGCGGCGTGGGTATTATCGTAGCCACAGGCATGGATACAGAGATCGGTAAGATCGCCACTATGCTGCAGGAGGAGGAAGAGGTCAAGACGCCCCTGCAAAAACGGCTGGCCGCTCTCGGAAAAAAACTGGCCGTTGCCGCCCTGGCTATCTGCGGCATCGTCTTTATGGCCGGCATCCTGCGGGGAGAAAAGATTGCCCTCATGTTTCTGACCTCCGTGAGCCTGGCGGTAGCCGCCATACCAGAGGCCCTGCCGGCGGTAGTCACTATCTCTCTGGCCATCGGGGCCCAAAAGATGGTCAAAAAGAACGCTCTTATAAGAAAGTTAACGGCCGTGGAGACTCTGGGCTCGGTTACTTACATCTGTTCGGATAAGACCGGCACTCTTACTCTCAACCAGATGACCGTGGAGGAGATTTATGTAGATGGGAAGATAGTAACGAGTGACGAGTTGCGGGTTATGAGTCAAAACATAGGACAAACTCCAGAACCCACCACCCATCACTCATCACTCATCACTCTCTTCCGGGCACTGGCCTTAAGTAATGATTCTCAGTTAGATTCTGGCGGGAATATAATCGGAGACCCGACCGAGATTGCGCTGTATAACATTGCCAGGGATAACGATTTTGATAAAAAGGAACTGGAAAGGGATTTCCCGCGGGTTGCCGAGATTCCTTTTGACTCTGATAGAAAGTGCATGACCACCTTTCATGCAGTCAGCGGTCAGGAAACGGGGAAAAAGCCTGGATATATTTCATTCACAAAGGGCGCTATAGACGTCCTGCTGGATAGGTCAAAGGATATTTTGACATCAGAAGGGCTAAGATCAATAAACAGAGAAGAGATTCTCAAAGTAAATGAAAAGATGGCCGCTGATGGGCTGAGGGTTCTTGGCATGGCCATGAGAGAGTGGGATAGCCTGCCTGAGGATATGTCCCCCGAGAGTGTGGAGACCGGGCTTACTGTTTTAGGCCTTATAGGTATGATGGACCCGCCCCGGGAAGAGGCCAGGGAGGCGGTAGCATTATGTAAGATAGCAGGGATAAGGCCGGTAATGATAACCGGGGATCATCCCCTTACAGCAAAGGCCATAGCCAAGCGGCTTGGCATAATCGAGGATGGTTCAAGGGCAATAATCACAGGGAGAGAACTGGATAAATTATCCCTGGAGGACTTTGAAAAAAGGGTTGAGCATATCCGCGTCTATGCAAGGGTGGCCCCTGAGCAGAAACTAAAGATAGTCAAGGCCCTCCAGGACAAGGGAGAGTTTGTGGCCATGACCGGTGATGGCGTTAACGACGCCCCAGCGCTTAAACGGGCGGATATTGGAGTGGCTATGGGGATCACCGGAACGGATGTGGCCAAGGAATCCAGCCACATGATCCTCCTGGACGACAATTTTGCGTCTATTGTCAGGGCCGTGCGGGAAGGACGCAAGATATATGACAATATCAGGAAATTCATAAAGTACCTTATGACCAGTAATTCCGGTGAGATATGGACCATATTTCTGGCGCCCTTTTTGGGATTGCCTATGCCCCTATTGCCCATCCATATCTTATGGATAAATCTGGTTACCGACGGCGCGCCGGCCCTGGCCCTGGCTGCTGAGCCCGAAGAAAAGGGCATTATGCAAAGGCCGCCCCGCCATCCCAAAGAAACTGTTTTTGCCCACGGTATGGCTACCCATATCATATGGGTGGGGCTGCTCATGGGCGGAATATCAATACTTACCGAGGCCTGGGCTTATGAGACCGGCCATGCTCACTGGCAGACCATGGTCTTTACCGTTCTTTGTCTATCGCAGATGGCGCATGTGCTGGCCATACGGTCAGAAATCGAGTCGTTCTTTAGGCAGGGAGCCCTTACCAATCTCCCCCTGTTTGGCGCCGTCTTCCTCACCCTGGGATTGCAGCTTGCGACCATTTATGTTCCCCCGCTTCAGAGTATATTTAAGACACAGGCATTGAGTTTCCCGGAACTTACGGCCTGTCTTCTTCTGTCATCTGTGGTTTTCTGGACAGTGGAGATAGAAAAATGGTATAAACGAAGAAATATACAAAAGAACGTTCGAACGTGAAAAGGTGTTAACGTTGATGAGATGAACGACTGGCAGAACAGACTGATCCTCCGCCTCGGGCCACCCCTTTTTACCTCCTTGTTGTCCACCCTTTATAAGACCTGCCGCATCGAGGTCTTTGGCCGGGCATACGAAGAAAAGTTTATGCGCAAAGGTCAGCCCGTGCTCTGCGCCCTCTGGCATTTCAGCCTCTTTTACTGCACCTATCATTTCCGGCACCGGCAGGGGGTGGCCATGGTCAGCGCCAGTAAAGATGGCGAACTAATGGCCCGCGCCATGCAGCGCCTCGGCTATACAACTGTACGAGGCTCAAGGACCAAAGGGGGACTGACTGCCGTTAAGGAGATCATTAATCTGGTAAAAGCGGGACATGGAGTTGGGATAGTGGCCGACGGCTCACAAGGCCCGGCCCGTGTGGTACAAAAAGGCGTAATGGTCATCGCCCGCGAGACCGGCGCCCCCATCGTCCCGGTTACCCATGCCACGAAGGGAGCCATCCGGTTTAATAGCTGGGACAAAACCGTCCTGTCCCTGCCCTTTTCACGCCTGGCCTTCTTCTACGGTGAACCCCTCTTTGTCCCACCCACCGCACGGGGCGCCGAACTGGAAAAATACCGCAAGGAACTGGAAGACAGACTGAACGCCCTGGTGCAGAAGGCAGAGGATTACTTGAGGTAACCCATCCCCATAGCCCGCCAAAGCCCCCACTGCTTTTAGGGACTGCAATTTGATTGACATTTAATCATCTCGTGCCCTACAATCTACAGCCATATCTGACTGTTTAAACAGCTCAAGCTGTTCAAACGGCTTGAACGGCTTGAACTGTTTGAACTGCTTAACCGGTTTAAACGGCTTAAACATTCATGGAAAGGATAGTCATGCCTACCAAGTACTTTGAAGACCTCGAAATCTGGAAATCAGCCAGGGAGTTAACCAACAAAATTTATGGAATAACTACCGATGGCGCTTTTTCAAGAGATTATGGACTGAGAGATCAGATACGAAGAGCGGCAGTTTCTGTCATGTCCAATATCGCAGAAGGATATGAGCGGGGCGGCAATCAAGAACTGATCCAATTTTTATCCATTGCCAAAGGCTCAAGCGGTGAAGTAAGGAGTCAGCTCTATATAGCCATGGATCAGGGATATGTGGACAAAAAGAAAGGCGAGATATTAATTGACGCCTTTAAAAGGCTTTCCATCATGCTCAATAACTTCATGGAATATCTGAAAGGAAGCCCGTACAAAGGTGCAAAATATAAGATGCCGAGACCAAAGAGTATGAAAGAAGAGATGGAAGAAATTATGAAGGAATTTAAATCAGATAAAAACGAACCGGTTTGAACCGCTTAACTGTTTAAACTGCTTGAACGGTTTAACCGGCTTGAACTGTTTGAACTGTTTAATCAAAGGAAGGCTTTGCGGGAATGCGTTGTGTTGTTTTGGATGTTGAAACCACCGGTTTGTCCCCAGTAAATGGGGATCGGGTCATAGAAGTCGGGGCGGTGGCTATTGAGGCAGGGATCGCTCTTGCGGAATTCCACAGCCTTGTTTTTGTGAGAAAACCTATTCCTACGCTGGTTCAGCAGATACATGGGATAACGAATGAGATGCTTGTCGGTAATCCGGAACCGGAGGAGGTGTTTCCACGGTTTCGGGAATTCATCGGAAACAGTATTCTAGTGGCCCATAATGCGCAATTCGACATCAGGTTTCTGCAACATGAACTTGGTCGTTTGGGGCTTGGCTTGAATAATAGATACCGCTGTACGCTGGAAATGAGCAGAAAGCGTTATCCGTGGCTCCCGAATCACAAACTGGAAACAGTATTCCGGCATCTGTTTGGTAAATCGACCACGGAAACGCAGGCACACCGTGCTCTCAGCGACGCCAGAATGGTGGCGCGGGTGTGGTTAGAATTGATGAAAAGATGACTGAGCCATTACAAAGCTACTATCGCTACTGGGGCAAGACGGAGAAGGAAGGGGTTCGCTACCATCTCCTGCCGTATCACTGTCTGGACGTGGCGGCAGTGGCGGCGGTGTGGTGGGATAGGAGCGCTGTTATCCGTCGTGCTTTTTGTAGTGATAAGCATCTAGGTGAAGATCAAGTTCGCGCTTGGGTTCTGTTTTTTATTGCCCTTCATGATTACGGAAAGTTTGATGTGCGTTTTCAACTCAAAGCGAAACCTCTATGGCAGTCGCTTTCCCCTAATGCTGCTAATTGCCGGCCTCTTCCTTCCGTACATGACTGCAACGGCTATCATCATGGTGAATCCGGACTGTTTTGGTTCAGATGCGATCACGAAATTATTTTCGGCATTGAATCCAAAGAGGGACTGGACTTTCTGGATGATCTCTCTGATAGCAGTTCTGAACGATGGCTTGTATGGAAAAGCTGGATGGAAGCTGTAACCGGTCATCATGGTCATATCAAATTCTCTGACTGGCTTCCTGATTTGTCTTTGCCGTTAGTATATGACCAACGCCTTGCTAAAGTGGATATGCAAGCAAGGATGGAATGGGTGTCCGCGCTTGAGAATATCTTCTTGCTCCCCGCGGGGCTTTCCCTTGAAAATATTCCACCACATTGTCCGTCAATAATGGCGGGCTTCTGCTCTGTTGTCGATTGGCTCGGTTCACGATGTGATGAAGAGAACTTTTCTTACCACCAGGAGCCGAAGCCCCTCGAATCCTATTTTATGGAGCGCTTCAATAAAGACGCCGTGAAAATCCTCGACCTTGCCGGAATTATCGGCCGTTCACGCCCCTATACCGGACTTGCATCATTGCTTGAACCTGAACGCAAACCTCGTTCATTGCAGACACTTGTGGATTGTTTGCCCCTGAATGCGGGATTGACCCTTGTAGAAGCTCCGACAGGCAGCGGAAAGACCGAGACTGCCCTGGCCTATGCGTGGCGACTAATCGAAGCGGGATTAGCCGAATCAATTATCTTTGCTTTGCCGACTCAGGCGTCCGCCAACGCTATGCTCGGAAGAATCGAGCGATTGGCTTCCTTGCTTTTTGAGAAATACCCGAATGTGGTATTGGCTCATGGTTCGGCAAGATTTAATCAAAAGTTTGCAGCATTAAAACATGCGGCACTTGAAGGTCTGGAGAATGAGGACGGCTGGATACAGTGTAGCGCATGGCTGGCAGAAAGCAGGAAGCGCGTGTTTCTGGGCCAGATAGGAGTTTGCACTGTTGACCAAGTTCTGATCTCAGTGCTTCCCGTCCGGCACTGGTTTGTCCGTAGCTTTGGAGTTGGGCGCAGTATTCTCATAATTGACGAGGTGCATGCTTATGATGCTTACATGTACGGCCTCTTGGAAGAGGTCTTGAGAAAACAGAGTGGTGCAGGTGGTCCCGCCATTCTACTCTCAGCTACACTGCCTGAATTTCAGAGGCGGCAACTCCTTAGTGCATGGGGAGCTGAAATTGAAGAAAGCCGAGAAAAAGCACCATATCCCTTGGTCACATGGAGCAATGGTTTAAAACCGCGCCCTTTTACTCTCGATGAGAGTCAACTGCCTTCAGGCCGCACGGTGAGGCTTGAGACAATTACTGTTGAAGATATGTTACCGGATGAATCACTCATACAAAGAATTATAGACGCAGCGGAGCAAGGCGCTCAGGTTGCCGTTGTCTGCAATCTGGTTGATGTGGCTCAAAAACTTGCGCGAAAGCTGAGAGACCGAACCAGCGTATCCGTTGACCTGTTTCATGCCCGTTTCTGTTATAAGCATCGTCAGGAAAAGGAACTTGCGGCAATTGATCAGTTCGGGCCAAAGGGAAACAGGGTCAAGGGCCGCGTACTGATAGCGACGCAGGTAGTGGAGCAGTCCCTTGACCTCGATTTCGACTGGCTGCTTACACAGCTCTGTCCTGTTGATCTCCTGTTTCAGCGGATGGGCCGTCTGCATCGTCATGACCGGTCGGTGCGTCCATCAGGATTCGAGCGGCCTTTATGCACGATCCTTATTCCAAACGGTCTCGATTATGGCAGTCACGGCCTGATATATGCCAATCACCGGCTTCTCTGGCGCACGACTCAAAAGGTGCTGAAAGCGCCGGAAGAACAGGTGGTGTTTCCGAATGCATATCGTGATTGGATAGAAGCGGTCTATCAGGAAAAGCCGTGGGGTGATGAGCCGGAGGAGATTCAGAAAGGCTACGAAAAGTTTAGGGATGATGTCGAATTCGTAAAGAAATGCAAAGCGCATTATATTCTTGACGCAAAGGCAAATCCTTTTGCTGATACGGATCAAAGAGTGACGGCGCTTACGAGGGATGGAGAAATGAATTTGACACTTGTACCCTGCTGTTCAACTCCTGAAGGCAGAATGCTGGTGGATGGAACAATATATGAAGCTTTGGACGAATTCCAGCGGCTTGAGGCATTGGCGCTGAACAGTATTGGCGTGCCTAAATCGTGGAGACAGTACTTAAATGAACCTGACCCGGAGGGGAGGTTTTGGTTTGAGATGGAAAGGGAAGGAGATGTGTTCAAGATAACATCGAAAGGGGTAATTTTTCGTTATCACAAAGACACGGGAATGGAGAAAGAAAAATGAACTTATTGAAAGACCAGTGGATACCGGTTCGTCCGCTACCAACAGGAGGCGCGGAAAAGATTTCATTGCAACGACTTCTCTGCGAGGATGGGAAATGGGAGCTTTGCCTGCCGAGGGATGACATGGAACTGGCGGCTTTGCAGTTGCTGATATGTATCACTCAAGTGTTGCTGACGCCGAAGGATGCTGGAGAACTTAAACAACGTATAGCTAAGCCGCTATCGTCGGATGACTACATCACTGCGATCAGGCCTTATGATGACTGGTTTCAGCTTGACCATCCGAAATATCCGTTTATGCAACTGAAGGGTGCCAAAAGCACAACGCTGATGGATAAACTGATGACCGGACTTACCGGCGCAACGAGTTGTTGTTTTGTGAATGAACCTGGTTTAGCCACAAATCTTTGTGGAGGATGTACAGCAATTGCATTGTTCAATTTGGGTTCCTGTTCACCCAGTTTCGGCGGCGGTTTTAAGCCCGGCTTGAGAGGTCCGGCAACGCCGATTACAACACTGGTTCAGGGCAGGCATTTACGAGAGACCGTATGGCTTAATGTCCTAAACGAATCAAAATTAAACCAAATCCGTGACGCTAAATATCAAAAACCGACATGGGTGGAAACAATCAAACCCGGCGATAAGATTATTGCCCAACAGATCGGCCTAATGCGAGGCCTGTTTTGGCAGCCTGCTCATGTAGAACTCCTGCCGCCGAGCGGTGGCGGACAGTGTTCTTGCTGCGGCTTTCAGAGTGATACTGTGTATTCAGCCTTTAACAAGGATAAATTCAATTTTACAGTTGCAGGCAAATGGCCGCACCCATACACACCTATGATACTGACCAAAAAGAAGGATGAAATTGAAGAAAAGTTTGCATCCTTCGGCACTTCGAAAGCACCTTCATGGACACAGCTTTCCCGTTTTGTGGTTCAACAACAAATTGACAACGACAATGTTGAAGGACAACAACCTGCTGCTGTCGTAATGCAGGTCAGAGAACTCTATGGTCAGCAAGCCCAGCGGCTTCATCTGATTGTAGGGGGCTATCTGAATCGAGGGGGCCAAGCCTCCGTCTTGGGCAGGCGTCATGAAGTTTTTACTCTGAATCACGGATGGGACAAATATACAGGTGTGGTTCAGCAGATTGTATCCCTTGGAATTGGATACAGGGATGCTCTTTCAAAGTCGCTATGGGTATTTGTAAATGGGCTGAAGGAGACAAAAGGGAATGATGGAAAAAAAGTCAAAGGGCTTGGGGAAAAACTGGAACTTCACCAAGTGGCGACAAGTCAATATTACCGCCAGTCAGAGCCGACTATGCAGGACACACTTGCACGTATAGACTTTGCACAGCCTGGACAGACGTTGGCGCAAATGCGGAGTTCATTGAAAGCAATCTCAAAAAAACTCTTCGATGAAGCTGTTCGGCCATACCTGCAAGACCCTGAACTGATAAGGACATTAGCCGTAGCAAGAAGAACTCTAAACAAACATTTAAGCAATCTTGAACCTCAACAGGTCAAAGGAGGAAATGATGGAACAGCAGCGACTACCTGACTTTATGGCCCTCTACAATGCATGGGCGCAGTTATCGCCAGGGCCGAGGGCCGAACTTAAAAGAGTGGCTACTCCGGATGGTCTAATCGAGGAGCCTGCATTCTACCGCCTTTTCAGCGGGCGGGGCGAAAAGGAATGGGAAAAACAGGCTTGGCAGCGCTTGATATTCTGCCTTCCCTGTATTAAGCATACTGAAGAAAAAGTCTCTTTAGGAAAGGCGCTCGCTAGGTACAAGAGCGGCAGCAAAGGCTTAAGCGAGAAAAGGCTATTTCAGGTGATCCGCTCGGAATTTCCCAACGACATGATCCAGCTTCGCCGCATTCTGAAGATGGCAGAACTCACTGTCAACTGGGAGATAGCTGCAAAGCAGCTTTGGTATTGGAACCAGAGAGCAAAGCGCGACCTTTTGGAAGATTTCTTTATGAATCAATCGAAACAAACCAATTAAAGGAGAACGTCATGAACAAAAACTTTGTAAATTTCCATGTGTTGATTTCCCACAGCCCTTCCTGCCTCAACCGTGACGATATGAACATGCAAAAGTCCGCAATCTTTGGCGGCAAACGTCGTGTAAGGATTTCGAGCCAGAGCCTTAAAAGAACCATGCGTAAAAGTGATTACTACAAAAAATATCTCGGTGATGCAAGTATCCGCACCAAGCGTTTAAGCGATCTCAAAAATAAGATTATTGAAGCGCTCAAGGGACGTTTCGACGCTGATCTCATATCTAAGACTCTTGTGCTTCTTTCAGGAAAAGACTTTTCCGCCGAAGTTGCTGTCGAGGGTGATTCTGTCGCTCCGTGGGCTGTGGAGGAGGTAGCGTGGTTCTGCGAGCAGGTCAAAAAGGGCATGGCAGAAAAGCTTGATGATAAGGGGCTTGGGAAGCAACTCAAGGATCAGACCGAGGCTATGCGGAAGTCATTGGCGTCGGGGATAGATATTGCTCTTTCCGGTCGAATGGCAACCTCTGGATTGATGAGCGAATTAGGGAAAATTGATGGCTCTATTGCCGTTGCACATGCAATCACAACCCATGTTGTTGATGCCGACATTGATTGGTTCACGGCTGTTGATGATCTACAGGAGATGGGTTCAGGCCATCTCGACACACAGGAATTTTCAAGCGGCGTTTTTTATCGGTACGCAAGTCTTGATCTTGGCCTGTTGCAGGAAAATCTTGGCAATGCGTCAAGGGCGAAGGCTTTGGAAATTGCAGCCCATGTGCTCCACATGTTGGCAACAGAGGTTCCGTCTGCCAAACAACAAAGCTTTGCAGCGCATAACCTCGCCGATTTGGCGATGGTTTCCTTCTCTGATATCCCTGTTTCGCTGGCAAACGCCTTTGAGGAACCGGTAAAGGCGGCTCCCGGCGGTGGTTTCTTGAAGCCCTCTATTAAGGAGTTTCATAATTACTGGCAGAGTGTTCATTCCGGCTATGGCCTTGACGAGTACTGTGCCGAATTCACGCTTGGCACCGTTGAGGCCCCAAGCGGCGTGAAATCAGTCAAGAGCTTGGAAGAGTTGAAGACTTGGGTGCGGGAGAACGGGGAGGGGTAATTATGCGCGACTTTCTTATTCTCAAACTGCAAGGCCCCATGCAGGCATGGGGCGAACATACCTTTGAAGGGCTCCGTCCGTCGGCTAATTTCCCGACAAAGAGCGGCCTATTGGGACTCTTGGGCGCGTGCCTTGGAATGAGGCGGAATGAACCGAAACGGCTTCAACAACTATCCGACAGTATAGGTTTTGCCGTGCGTGTGGATGAACGGAAAAATATCAAAATGGTGAAGATCACTGATTACCATACGGTCAAGGATGCAAGGGTTGAATACGGCAGTTTGAAAAGCCATGAGACCATCCAGACATGGAGGGAGTATCTTCTTGACACTCAGTTTACGGTTGCCGTATGGAATCACGAGGGTGCTGTCATTACCATTGATGATATTGAAAAAAGGATCAAGCAGCCTTTTTTCACCCCGTACCTGGGGCGGCGAAGTTGCCCGTTGACGCGACCTCTTTTTGAAAAACGCCTGATGGCTGCAAGCCCTATCAATGCACTCGCTTCTATCACGCCACAGGGGGGTACAATTTACAGTGACGAGGGTGAAGATAACACACGCAAGTTCCGGGTACGAGATGTACCGCTCATCAGGCAGCCCCGCCAGTTTGCAAGCCGGAACGTCTATGTCCACGGAGGTGAACATGTACCTGAGTAAAGTTCTGATTACCGGTTCAGCCTGCCGCAATCCTTACGAAATTCACAGAGTATTGTGGAAGCTCTTTCCTGAACATGCTGATGCTTCTCGTGATTTTCTTTTTAGAGTTGAACGAGCCGGTCAACAACAAGCTGAAGTCCTTATGCAATCACTGCAGCAGCCTATAGAGTTATGCAATGAATCGCGTATTCTTGCTTGCCGTGATTATTTGCCGATTCTACGAGAAGGGCAAAGGCTTCGTTTCCTGCTGGTAGCCAATCCCGTAAAGACAATTTCCGATGAAGACGGCAGGCAGAATGCAAAGGGAGACGTAAAGAAATGTCGGATTCCATTAATTAAAGATGAGGAGCGGCGCGCCTGGTTTGAGAGAAAAATTGCCGCTGCCGCATCTGTAGATACGCTCTTGATAGACAAGCAATTGCCGCTCTGTTTCAGGAAAAACAAAGATCGCAACGTCGGGAAAATCCAGCCGATCATGTATCAGGGAACATTACACATTCAGAATGTTGAGGCACTAATGAATCTTATAAGATGTGGCATCGGCCCGGCCAAGGCCTTCGGTTGCGGCCTGCTTTCCCTCGCGAGGGCCTGACGATGGAACCCGTTCTTCCTCCGCTCAAGCCTATCCCTATGAAAGACCGCGTGTCCGTCCTGTTCGTGGAGAAGGGGAACCTGGACGTGTTGGACGGGGCGTTTGTGGTGGTGGACAAGAATGGTGTGCGGACGCATATTCCCGTGGGCGGCGTGGCATGTCTCATGCTGGAGCCGGGAACGCGTGTCTCCCATGCCGCTGTTACCCTGGCTTCACGGGTGGGGTGCCTCCTCGTCTGGATCGGCGACGGCGGGGTGCGGCTGTATGCGTCGGGCCAGCCGGGAGGCGCCAGGGCCGACCGGCTTCTCTACCAGGCAAAGGTGGCGCTGGATGACGCTGCGCGGTTGAAGGTAGTTCGCAAGATGTACGCCATGCGATTTAAGGAAGAACCGCCCGAGCGGCGAAGCGTGGAACAGTTGCGAGGCATCGAAGGGGTAAGGGTGCGTAAGATGTACGAGCTTCTGGCCCGCCAATACAGGGTGGAATGGAAAAGCCGTAACTATGACTACACCCAATGGGAGAGCGGGGACGTCCCCAATCGCTGCCTCAGTTCTGCCACTGCCTGCCTTTACGGAATCTGCGAGGCCGCTATCCTGGCTGCGGGATACGCTCCGGCCGTCGGCTTCATTCATACGGGCAAACCGCAGTCGTTTGTCTATGACATTGGGGATATCTTCAAATTTGAAACCGTTGTGCCGGTTGCTTTCCGCATTGCAGCCAGAAAGCCGTACGATCCTGAACGGGAAGTTCGTCTGGCGTGCAGGGATGCCTTTCGTCAGACCAGGTTGCTGCACCGCATTATCCCGACGATAGAGGAGGTGTTGGCGGCGGGCGGGCTGTCGGTGCCAAAGCCGCCTGAAGAATCCGTAGCACCGGCAATTCCCAACAAGGAAGGTATGGGCGATGTTGGTCATCGTGGTTGAAAATGCACCGCCCCGGTTACGCGGCCGGTTGGCGATATGGCTTCTGGAGGTCAGAGCAGGCGTCTATGTAGGAAAAGTGTCGAGGCGGGTGAGGGAAATGATCTGGGATACTATTGGAAAAGGAATTGAAGACGGCAATGCGGTCATGGTTTGGAGCACAAATACCGAATCCGGTTTTGACTTTTTGACCCTGGGACAAAACCGCCGGATTCCCGTGGAAATGGATGGTATCAAGCTTGTTTCCTTTCTGCCGGAGAATGATGACCAAGGCATAGTTGAAACATGATTTTTAGCGCTATTTTTTCGGTAGAATTTTGCTCTTTGAAAATTAAATAGGAAATCATAGGGATAGGAGAAGAGTGTTCCCCACAGGCGTGGGGATGAACCGCCTCCGGGTATCGATTGCCAACCCCATATCAAGTGTTCCCCACAGGCGTGGGGATGAACCGGAGAGAAAATATGAAACACCAAATAACAACAAGTGTTCCCCACAGGCGTGGGGATGAACCGAAAGAGAATGGCAGCCTTGAAAGAAAGAAGGCGTGTTCCCCACAGGCGTGGGGATGAACCGAACCGCAAAATCTGGCCGGATATGCGGAAGACGTGTTCCCCACAGGCGTGGGGATGAACCGGGCTTATTGCAGCCGCAGGCGCATCTTGCGGTGTGTTCCCCACAGGCGTGGGGATGAACCGTGGTGGTGATATTGGCGTAGCTATTAGTGCCAGTGTTCCCCACAGGCGTGGGGATGAACCGGAGAAAATATGAAATACCAAACTAAACAGGCCGTGTTCCCCACAGGCGTGGGGATGAACCGTCCTCCAGGATTTTGCAATTCTCAGGCAAAAGGTGTTCCCCACAGGCGTGGGGATGAACCGTTCGCCGCATTCATCGCTGTAACCTCGGCGCTGTGTTCCCCACAGGCGTGGGGATGAACCGATATACGAATTGCGGAGAAAATTGAGGCAGAGGTGTTCCCCACAGGCGTGGGGATGAACCGGTCAACACTCTTCTGCGCCACCCCGAAAAATCGTGTTCCCCACAGGCGTGGGGATGAACCGTCTCTCCGACGCTCTGAAACAGACGCAACGAAGTGTTCCCCACAGGCGTGGGGATGAACCGATAGACGACAGAGACGTCGCCCGCAGGCAATTGTGTTCCCCACAGGCGTGGGGATGAACCGCAATCAGTCCCTTTGCGTAAAATATCTATGGCGTGTTCCCCACAGGCGTGGGGATGAACCGTCTCTCCGACGCTCTGAAACAGACGCAACGAAGTGTTCCCCACAGGCGTGGGGATGAACCGGAGGATGGCTCTCCTCCCCGCCCTTACGGACGGTGTTCCCCACAGGCGTGGGGATGAACCGGTCAACGCTATGCCGGATACCACACTGGAGGAGTGTTCCCCACAGGCGTGGGGATGAACCGACCCACTATTTTGCCGGTGGGCAACCTCATTGGTGTTCCCCACAGGCGTGGGGATGAACCGGCGCCTTTGACCTTCGAGGCCGGTGAGGAGTTGTGTTCCCCACAGGCGTGGGGATGAACCGGACCTGCTGAACGATGTCAGGTCGATGGTCAAGTGTTCCCCACAGGCGTGGGGATGAACCGATGCCGAAAAAATAGCCCCGGACAGATACCGTGTGTTCCCCACAGGCGTGGGGATGAACCGTTCAGGGTTGTACTGAACACCGGGAGTCTGAAGTGTTCCCCACAGGCGTGGGGATGAACCGGGGATGTCGAGCTTTGAACTCTGGTTTGACGTGTGTTCCCCACATGCGTGGGGATGAACCATAGCCCTCGACACCTTTCGGTTTACAGACCATTTCTCTTCAGGGCTTGAATTATCACTGATGACTGTCCCGTAAGCCGTACCCGCTGAAAGCACATGGGAACAAACAGTTGAAGCTCCCCGCAGCAAGCTGCGGGGAATCTCCGTGTGCAAGGTAAAATGCATCGTATTCGCTCGCTAACCCCGCTGCAAGCAGCGGGGAATGCGCTCGCTATGCATGCTCAACTCTATGGTGCGGATATTCGGTTGCTATTTGTGTATGATATATGCTATAAAAATAAGTGTAGGCTCGTTACCGGTATTCCCACCGGCGATAGATTGAGCCCAAGGTGTCTGGCTGCCAAACGGGCTGGTCGTACACCTAATCCACGCCCCTCAAGCGTGGACCATGCGCAAGGCATGGTACTAGAGGTACGGGAAGGGCTGGGGGCTTCGCCGAGAGAAAATCTGCAGCGCCTCTCTCAGGAGGAAAGCGCATGAGAATATCTTCGACAGACTCCCTCCATGGATTCTCCTGCTATAAGCCAAGATCCTACTCGGCTCACCGAACGATAATCAGCAAGAAAATCAAGGTGCAGATGTGTCCGACGGAACGGCCGGATGGTCCCCCCGGAAGAGCCTGCCTCTTGAAGCGCCCCAACTTGAAACGTGTAATGGGAAACCATCGCTCTTGAAACGTGGCCCAGGAACAATGCACTGGAACGCGAAGATCACCGAAGTGTAACCAACGCTCAGGGAGGTGCAAGGGCAATGGTCTTTTACATCAACGAATGCAGACAGGTGGAGCGGAGCGGCAGGAGTGGACTGGCGTTTGAGAGGACGGTCTCCGACATATCGTCTCGATTTGTCGGCATCTACGACCTTGACGACGCCGTTAATGCTTCGCTTGCCGACATCGGCAAACTCAGCGGAGTGAATCGTACTTATCTCTTCCTTTTAAGCGAAGACGGCACCGCGATGAACAACACGCACGAATGGTGCGCCGAAGGCGTGCGCCCGGAAATACAGAACCTCAAAAACCTCCCCACTACGATGTTCCCATGGATTATGTCAAGGCTCTCCGAGGACAAGGTCCTTCGCATTGAAGATATCTCAAGATTGCCGGCTGAGGCGCAGGCCGAGGTATCCATCCTGGAAGGTCCAGGGGGCAAATCGGCTCTCGTACTGCCCTTGCAGACAAGAAAAAGACTCACTGGATTCCTGGGTCTTGCCAACGCTTCAGAGGTCGATAAGTGGCGTGATGAAGACGTGGCGCTCCTCTGCATTGCTTCCGATATCCTGGGAAGTGCTTTTGACCGGAGGCAGATGGAAGAGGAGCTCAGGAAGTCTGAAGAGAAGTACCGGGCCATCTTTGAAAATACCGGGACTGCTATGTTAGTCGTTGAGGAAGACACGACGATATGCCTGGCAAACACTGAGTTTGAAAAACTCTCCGGCTATTCCAAGGAGGAAATCGGGGGTAAGAAGAGCTGGACGGAATTGTTCCACAAGGATGACCTGGAGAGAATGAAGACATACCATCGTCTTCGGAGGATTGACCCAAATGCTGCACCAAGGAGCTATGATTGCCGGTTTGTTGACCGATACGGCAATACCAAGGACATCTTTATTACTGTCTCCATGGTCCCGGGAACAAAAAAGTCCCTGGGGTCGCTTATGGAGATTACTGAACGCAAGCAGATGGAGAGAGCGTTGTGGAAGACCAAGCAATGGTTCGAAAGGACGCTGAAGAGCCTGGCCGACGCCGTTTTCATCCTCGATGCAGACACCTTCAGAATCGTGGAATGCAATCCTGCCGCTTCTGCGATCTTTGGCTACAGTCACGATGAGATGCTAGGACAAGAGACAACGTTCCTGCACGTCAGCGAGAAAGATCGAGAGACATTCAGACTGCATTTATGGTCTACCATAGAAGAAAAGGGGTATGCTAACCATTTTGGATTCAAAATGAAGCGAAAGGATGGCACGATCTTTCCTGCTGAACACAGCATGACGCCGATTGAAGATGAAGGGGGCCGACGTATCGCCTGGGTGAGCGTGGTGAGCGACATCTCCGAACGCAAACAGGCGGAGAAAGAAAAGGAAATGATGCAGGCCCAGCTTCTCCAAGCGCAGAAGATGGAAGCCATCGGCACCTTAGCTGGAGGGGTAGCGCACGACTTCAACAACGCGCTTACCGGCATCCAGGGCTATACCGAACTGGCAATGACAAAAACCGACGAGGCCGATCCTTTGTACAGATATCTAATACAAATCCAACGTAGCTCCATGCGCGCAGCCAGCCTCGCCCGTCAGTTGCTTCTTTTCAGCCGTAAGCAACCCATGGAGTTTGTCCCACTCAACATCAGCAGGGTGGTCGAGGGTTTGCTCAAGATGCTCCATCGCCTCATCGGTGAGGACATCGAGATCGTCACCGACCTCGCGCCCGACCTTTGGACAGTCAGAGCCGATGTGGGGAATATTGAGCAGGTTATCATGAATCTTGTTGTGAATGCCAGGGACGCCATGCCGCATGGCGGGAAGCTTACGATCCAAACCAAAAACGTCATAGTGGACAAAGAATGCTGTACAGGTATGACCTGCGCTATGCCGTGGCCGGAGGTGCGGCTCGGACAATATGCTTGTCTATCGGTTGCAGATACAGGAACCGGCATAGATAAAGCCGTTCTCGAACGGATATTTGATCCCTTTTTCACTACCAAGCGACCGGGAGAGGGCACGGGACTGGGTTTGTCAACAACCTATGGGATTGTCGGTCAGCACGGGGGATGCATCGCTGTTCACAGTGAGCCCGGACAAGGCTCGATATTCTATATTTATCTGCCTGCTGTTCCTTTGGAGCCAATAGGAGAAGAAACTGAGCACACGATTTCGCTATCGAATATGCAGGGGAAGGGTGAGCGGATTCTACTCGTGGAAGACGAAAAAGAAGTTCGCGAACTTGGCGTGACTATCCTCAGTAGGAACGGTTACATAGTATTTGAGGCGGCGAATGCCAGAGAGGCACTGGACATCTTCGAAAGAGAAAATGGGAACTTCCACATGGTCCTCAGCGACGTGGTGTTGCCCGATCAAGACGCCCTTGGACTGGTTGACCGGCTCCTCGCACGGAAACCGGGCCTCCCGGTCCTGTTGAGCAGCGGCTACATGGATGACAAATCCCAGTGGCCTCTCATCCGGCAAAGGGGCTTCCATTTCATCCAGAAACCGTACGCTGTAGCCAGCCTGCTCCAGGCCGTCAAAAAGGTCCTCGTCCCCTCCTCTCAGTTCTGACCGCCCCATAACAAACAAGCCGGATAACGAAAGAAAATGATTCCTTAAGCGGCATCTGCTGAGGTACAATAATCAAATTAGCAGAGAGAATAATACGGTAATCAGCGAAAGTCTTTCATGTGTGAATTTTGCATAAAGCACGGAGAAGGTAAGAAGTGGTATGAAAATATCACCAATTATACCGAGGAGATGTTTCATCAGGTAAGCTCCGAAAAAAAACTGAAGGCCT